>CALXEH010000069.1 GCA_944387285.1 uncultured Oscillospiraceae bacterium
CAGTTGGCATCGGGAGGCAGGTAGAGGCGCACGACGTCGGCCTTCTTGTTGGCGACGTGGTCCAGGAAGCCGGGGTCTTGATGCGTGAAGCCGTTGTGGTCCTGCTGCCAGACGTTCGAGGCGAGCACGTAGTTGAGCGAGGCGATGTCCGCCCTCCAGGGCAGCTGGTTGCAGACCTTGAGCCACTTGGCGTGCTGGCTGAACATGCTGTCCACTATCCTTATGAAGGCCTCGTAGCTGTTGAAGAAGCCGTGGCGGCCGGTGAGCAGGTAGCCCTCGAGCAGGCCCTGGCAGACGTGCTCGGAGAGCATGGAGTCCATGACCCTGCCGTCCGGGGCGAGGTGGTCGTCGATGTCCCAGGTATCGCCGTTCCAGGCCCTGTCGGTGATCTCAAAGACCGGGCTGAGCCTGTTGGAGGCGGTCTCGTCGGGGCCGAAGACGCGGAAGTTGCGCTCGGCGGCGTTGAGCTTGTAGATGTCGCGCACGAAGTAGCCCATGGCGGTCATGTCCTGGGCCTCGACAGAGCCGGGGAAGGGCACCTTGACCTCGTAGTCGCGGAAGTCGGGCATGCGCAGGTCACGCAGGAGATGCCCGCCGTTGGCGTGGGGATTGGCGCCCATGCGGCGCTTGCCCTCGGGCGGCAGGGCGAGGAGGTCGGGCATCGGCTGGCCGTCCTTGTCGAAGAGCTCCTCGGGCTTATAACTGCGCAGCCAATCCTCGATCTGGCGGATGTGCTCCGGCGTGTCGGGCTGCATGGGCACCTGGTGCGCCCTCCAGTAGTCCTCGACCTTGAGGCCGTCGACGTAGTCGGGACCGGTCCAGCCCTTGGGCGCGCGCAGGACGATCATGGGCCAGATGGGCCGGCTCAGGTCGCCGGTCTCGCGGGCGTGCTTCTGGTAATTCAGGATCTTCTCCACGCACTCGTCCATGGCCTCGGCCATCTTGCGGTGCATCTCGGCGGGCTCGCTGCCCTCGACGAAGTAGGGCTCCCAGCCGCAGCCGCGGAAGAAGCTCTCAAGCTCCTCGTGGCTGATGCGGGCGAGGACGGTGGGGTTGGCGATCTTGTAGCCGTTCAGGTGCAGGATGGGCAGCACCGCGCCGTCGGTCTTCGGGTTTATGAACTTGTTGAGCTGCCAGCTGGTGGCGAGCGGGCCGGTCTCGGCCTCGCCGTCGCCCACTACGCAGGCGGCGATGAGCCCGGGGTTATCGGTGACGGCGCCGAAGGCGTGCGCGAGGCTGTAGCCCAGCTCGCCGCCCTCGTTGATGGAGCCCGGGGTCTCGGGCGCGACGTGCGACGGGATGCCGCCGGGGAAGGAGAACTGCTTGAACAGCCTCTGCATGCCCTCGCGATCGCGGGTTATGTTCGGGTAGACTTCCTGATAGCTGCCGTCCAGCCAGTCCTGGGCGACCATGGCGTTGCCGCCGTGGCCCGGGCCGGAGATGTATATCATGTCGAGGTCAAATTCCTTGATGACACGGTTCAGGTGGGTGTAGATGAAGTTCTGACCGGGCACGGTGCCCCAGTGGCCGACGATCTTCTTTTTGATGTCGTCCTCAGAAAGCGGCTTCTCGAGCAGGGGGTTGTCCAGCAGGTAGAGCTGGCAGGCGGAGAGATAGTTTGCAGCGCGCCAGTACCTGTCCATTACGGCGAGCTCTTCTTCGGTGGCGGGTTTCCTTACGATCTCCGACATTTGATTGCCTCCTTTGAATTCGTCAGACCTTGTTTTTTCCTTTTTGGGTCAAGCGTAGTATATCACAAGTTCGTCAAAATTAAAGCAAACTTTCTGTAAAATTATACAGCTGTGCAAAATCCTCGGACGCAGGGAAAATGCGGGGCTCCCGAGGGTTTGAAAGCCCCGGGAGCCCTGAAAAATCAAACTAAATCGGAAAAGCGCGGCCGGCATATCCCGGCTCGGAGGCCGTCATGCGCCAGGCCGTGTCGAGCAGGGCCTGCCTGAGCGAGCCGGGGCCCTTAACGGCCGGCGTGAGCTCCGCCAGCTCGGAGCAGGTCTTCCAGAAGACGGAAGCCATGGCTGCCGCGGCCGTCCTGTCCGGCTCGACCGAGGCGAAGGCGGCGCAGACTACGGAGAGCATGCAGCCCGTGCCGGTGACGAGGGGCATGAGGCTGCTGCCGCCCCGCACGCTCCAGCCCCGAGTGCCGTCGGTGACTATGTCCTCAGCGCCGGTGAGCAGCACCGTGCAGCCCATGGCCGAGGCCAGCGCCCTGGCCGTTCTCACGCGCTCCTCGGCCCCGGGGTTTGCCGGGCTGTCCACGCCCTGCTCGCCGCCGGAAAAGCCGATGAGCGCGCGGGCCTCGGCGTAGTTGACCCGGAGGATCGAGGGCCTGAAGGCCTCGAGCAGCTGCCCGACCTTGGAGAGCCGCCAGGGGCTCGCGCCGACGCCCACGGGGTCGAGCACGACGGGCTTGCCGAGCCGAGCCGCCGCCCGGCCGCTTGCGAGGCAGGCGGAGTATTTCTGCGCCGAGGGCGTGCCGCAGTTCAGCACCGTGGCATCCGAGATGCGCTCTATGTCCTCCATCTCCTCGGGCGCTTCGGCCATCATGGGGCTCGCGCCGAGGGCGAGGGCGAGGTTAGCGCAGTCGTTCGCCGTGACTATGTTCGAGATGCAGTGCAGCAGCGGGCGCTTTTTTCTGATATCGTCGAGGCGGGGCAGCTCGGAAAAGGGCATTTATCTCAGCTCCAGACTTCTCTGCAGTATCTTCAGCGCACCGCCGGCCCGCAGGGCGAAAACTAGCACGCCCGCAATGATGGAGCCCGCGACGGTGGAGATGAGGAAGGGTATGATGTAGGCGGTGACGGCGGTGGAGGCGGCGTCCACATCCATGAAGAGCGTGGCGACGGGGTACGCGCACAGCCCGCCCAGCACGCCCGTGCCCAGCATCTCCGCCGCAAGGGTCAGCACGATGGCGGCGACCTCGTTCTTGTTTTTCAGGGCCTTAAAGACGAGCCCGCAGCAGAGCGCGCCTATCATGCTGCCCGGGAAGGCCATGAGCGTACCCGCGCCGACGAGGTTCCGGATGAGGCTGGCGCAGAAGGCCACGCCCACGCCGTACCACGGCCCCAGAAACACGGCGCAGAGCACGTTCACCATGTGCTGCGTCGGCGAGCACTTGCTGCCGAAGACCGGAAAGCTTATGAAGGCGCTGCCGACCACGGCCAGCGCCACGAATATGGCGGCTATTGCGAGCTTCTTGGTTTTGCTGTTTCTCATTTTCAACTCTCCTTTTCAGAAAACCTGCGGAGAAAAACGTAGATATGCGGCGTTTTTCCCCCGTAAAATACAAGGTCGGTCGAGACTCACTGGCCTCCTCTCACGCCGGAACACGGCTTCCCATCGCACACATATCTGGCCCGGACGCAGGGCGCTCCCCCTCCGTCCGCCGCCGGTCTTATACAGGCCGGCACGCCTATGCTGTTTTTCCCTTACGCATCTCCCTTCAAAGGACGTCAAAAAACAAAAGACCGGCGCCAAAGCGGCTGCCGGTCGAGGACGCTCATTACTCCCTCCGGCGGCATTACCCGCATCAGGTCATAGGGTCGAAGCGGACGCTTCCTCTCAGCCGGACGGCTCCCCTGTTTTTTGCTCATACATTATCTCACTTTTGACTATCCTTGTCAAGGGCGCCGGGGCTGTGTTAAACTCGGTACAAATACCCCGTTAAGGAGGACTTGGGAATGAAATACCGCATCGAGATAATACAGGGCGACATCACGCGCTCGGCGGTGGACGCCATAGCCAACGCGGCCAACACCTCCCTGCTGGGCGGCGGCGGAGTGGACGGGGCCATACACCGCGCGGCAGGGCCGGAACTGCTGGCCGAGTGCCGGACGCTCGGCGGCTGCGAGACGGGCAAGGCCAAGATAACGCGCGGCTACCGCCTGCCGGCGAGATATGTACTGCACACGCCGGGCCCGGTCTGGAGCGGCGGGGACCGCGGCGAGCCGGAGCTGCTCGCGGGCTGCTACAGGAACTGCCTGGAGCTGGCGGCCCAGTACGGCTGCCGGACGGTGGACTTCCCCTCCATCAGCACGGGCGTCTACGGCTACCCCGTGGACAAGGCCGCGCATGTGGCGCTCGCGGCGATAAAGGAGTCGCTGGAGAAGCACCCGGAGATCGAGCGCGTGCGCATGGTCTGCTTCGACGCGCGGACAAAGGCCGCCTACGACGCGGCGCTGGAGGCGCTGTGAGCCGCAGGCTGGATATCGAGATCCCCGCCGGTCTGGACGGGCGGAAGATACGCAGCGTGCTCCAGACCCAGCTCGGCCTCTCGGCGGGGCTCGTGACACGATTAAAGCACCGCGAGGGCGCGGTGCTTTTGAATGGCCGCCCGGCAAAGACCCTGGATACGGTACACGCCGGCGACAGGCTGAGCGTCGAGGTCGGCGACGCGGGCGGCTCCGCCTTCGCGCCCGTGCCCGCGCGTCTTTCCATACTCTGGGAGGACGAGGACATCCTCATCCTCGACAAGCCCGCTGACATGGCGGTGCACGGGCGCTCGGACAAGGGCGAGCCCACGGTGGGCTCTGCGGTCGCGGCCTATCTGGGCACAGCCGCGCCCTTCCATCCCGTGAACCGCCTCGACCGGGGCACGACCGGCGTCATGTGCGCGGCGAAGACGGGCTACATGCACGAGCGGCTCAGGAGGCTGCTGCACACCGAGGGCCTGCGGCGGGAATACCTGGCGATAACGCAGGGCGTCCCCGAGCCGCGCTCGGGCGTCATAGACCTGCCCATAGGCCGCCGCGGCGAGGAAAAACGCTTCTGCGTCCGTGAGGACGGCGCGGCGTCTCTAACGCGCTACGAGACGCTGGCGGAAGGCGACGGCCTCGCGCTGCTGCGGCTCAGACCCGAGACGGGCAGGACGCACCAGATAAGGGTGCACCTTTCGCACATCGGCTGCCCCATCCTGGGCGACCGGCTCTACGGCCGGGTCTCGGCGGAGATAGCGCGGCCCGCGCTGCACTCGTCGCGCCTGACGCTGGTGCATCCGCTCACGGGCGTGACGGTGGAGGCCGCCGCGCCGCTGCCGGAGGACATGCGCGCGGTGCTCGAACGGCACGGCCTGGCTCAGGCGTAGCGCACGGCCCCGTCGGGCGTGACGTAGAAGACCCGCGCGGCCCGGCGCAGGCTGAGGCTCAGCTCGTCTATGTCCGACTGCCAGCCCTCCGGTATGGCGGCGGGCTCTACGGAGATCTCTGCGTCAAAGCCCGCGCGCACCGCCGTGACCGGTATCTGCGTGCCGATGACGCCCTCCATGGTTTCGGACAGGGCCGAGATATCGTCCGTCCAGCCGAGGAACTGCCCGTCCACCCGCAGGGCCCAGGCCCTGCTGACGCCCTCGCAGGCGTAGAGTATGGTCTCGGCCAGCTCGTTTTCGTCGCCCTCGGCCGGAAAGAGCGTCAGCCGCGTCTGCGTCTCTATATCCGGCAGGGCCGTGCCTCCCCTGGCGAGCTCCTCGGCCATGCCCAGGGCCAGGTCCGCGGCGCGCTCGACGCTCCGCCGGGTCCAGAGCCCCTCGACGGGCAGGCCGTCCACCTTCACCGTGCAGACCGGCCTCAGATTCGCCGCCGCGGCCAGCAGCAGCGCGGGTATGAACAGCAAGAGCTTCAGCTTGCGCATGATGACCACCTCCGTGAGTTAACATAACACATTTACGCCAAGCGTCAAGGCCTTCGGCAAAACTAGCCAAAAGCTCTCAGTTTTCTTGATGCCTGTCCGCATAGCCTTAGCATAGAAGGGAGCGTGAGGGCATGGGCTATGAGGAGAGGACGGCGCCGGCGAAGCCGCACCGGCTGGTCATAGACGAGCGCGCGCGGCTGACGGTCACGGGCGTGGAGGAGGTAGGCAGCTTTGACGAGGACAGGATAGAGCTCGTCACGGTAAAGGGGCGCCTGACGATAATCGGCGAGGGCCTGCACATAGGCAAGCTGAGCGTAGAGACGGGCGAGCTTTCCGTCGAGGGCCGGGTGACGGAGCTGGGCTATGAGGACGAGCGGACCGTGGGCGGCTTTTGGAGCCGCCTGTTCGGCTGATGGAGCGGCCCATAAGCGCAGAGCTGCTGCAGGCGCTGCTGTCCCTGCTGCTGGGCGCGGGCACGGGCCTGGTCTACGACTTCCTGCGCGAGCTGCGCCGGGCGGGCGGCAGGCTGGCGGCGGCGCTCTGCGACGTGGTATTCTGCATACTGCTCTGCTTCGGCCTTTTTGCCTTCGGCCTGGGGCCCGGCGAGGGGAGCCTGAGGCTCTTCATGCTCTGCCTGCTGGCGGCGGGCTGGGCGCTTTACGGGCTGACGCTCTCGGCGCCGATGCGGGGCATTTTCAGCTTTCTTGTCAAATCTCTGCACAGAGCCTGCCTTCCGCTGGCCAAAGGCCTGTCGAAACTGAGAAAAATTAAAAAAAGTAAAAAAAATATCTTCCCAAAATTTCTCGCAAGGTTTACAATGATGAAAAACCGGCGCAGAAACGAAGGGAGTGCTGGCACTGAGGCGCGCAAGGGCTGTTATGATTACGCTGGCAGCGGCTCTGTCGCTGTACGCGCTGGCAAGCCTCACGGCGACGCTGACCGAAACCAAGGCCTGCGGGCAGGAGCTCGCGCGGCTGGAGGCGGAGGCGGCGCAGCTGGAAAAAGAAAACTCGGGGCTGCTGCTGATGACACAGGGCGGCATGGATGAGGATACGGCCGAAAGGCTGGCGAGGGAACGGCTGGGCCTGGCCTATCCCGGCGACACCAATTATTTGAGCGGCGACCATGAATTACATACAGGGGGATAAAGAGCACAGATGCAGCTTCAGGTGGGAATGGTAACAGAGGGCAAGGTCACGGGCATCACAAAGTTCGGGGCGTTCGTGGCGCTGCCCGAGGGCAAGAGCGGGCTGGTGCACATCTCTGAGATAGCTAACACTTTCGTCAGCGACGTGCACGACTACGTTCAGGTCGGGCAGACCGTCAAGGTGAAGGTGATAGGCATAAGCGAGGATGGGAAGATAAACCTTTCCATCAAGAAGGCGGAGGAGCAGCCGAGGCCGGAGCGCCGGCCGGCGAGGCCGCAGTCCGCGCCTTCGCAGCCGAGGCAGCAGTACAATGCCCGGCAGCCGGTACCGAGGGCCAACGGCCCCACCGGAGACGCGAGCTTCGAGGACAAGCTGAAGCAGTTCATGCAGGAGTCGGACAGCCGCATGGCTGACAACAAGATGTATTCCGACCACCGCACATCCCGCCGCCGCCGCTGAGCGGGAAAGGCAGCAGGCGCCGCAGACCGTTTGGTCTGCGGCGCCTGCCCTTTTTATGCCGCCCGCTTCCCCTTCACCGGCTTCGGGTCGAAGCCGTGTATCCAGTTCGAGAAGAGGTAGTAGATGAGGTATATGACGGAGCTGATGCCCCAGGTGAGCGGGTAGGCCCAGTAGATATAGCCTATCTCGCCGAAGAGGCGCATGACCAGCCAGATATATGCTATCCTGAGTATGCACCAGACCGAGAGCATGATGAACATGGGCACAAAGGCCTTGCCTGCGCCCCGGCAGACCGCCGCCACGGAATGTGAGAAGGCCAAAAGCCCGTAGAACAGTGCCGCCGTGTGCGCCTGCTGTACGCCGAAGGCTATGACGCCCGGGTTGTCGTCGAAGATGCTTATGAAGGCCGGCGCGAAGATGTAGTAGACGACGCCTATGGCCTCGGCCATGAGCACGGCCGAGATGATGCCGAAGCGCGCGGCCTTCCTGGCCCTGTCGTACTGCTGCGCGCCCAGGTTCTGGCTTATGAAGGTGGTAATGGCCATGCTGAAGCTCGTTATCGGCATGAAGGCGAAGCCCTCGATCTTCGAGTGCGAGCCGAAGGCGGCCATGGCGAGCTTCTCGAAGCTGTTTATCTGGCTCTGGACGATGACGTTGGCCAGGGCGATGACCGAGTTCTGTATGCCAGCCGGCATGCCGTAGCGCACGATGCGCCGGAGCATGTCGCGGTGGAAGCGTATTTTCCTGAACTCCACGCTGTAGACCCGGCCCTTGCGCGTCAGGTGCCACATGCACAGCACGCAGCTGACCGCCTGGGAGATCGTCGTGGCCACCGCCGCGGCCCAGACGCCCCAGCGGAAGAGGCCGATGAACAGCAGGTCGAGGGCCACATTGGTCAGCGAGGAGAAGATGAGGTAATAGAGCGGCCGCTTGCTGTCGCCCACGGCGTTCATTATGCCGGTGCAGATGTTGTAGAGCACGACGGCCAGCACGCCGAGGAAGTAGTAGCGGAAATACTCTATCGCCTCGGGCAGCACCTCCTGGTCCGTGCCCATCCAGACGAGGAAGGTGGGCGTGAGCGCCACGCCGGCCACGGTGAGCACCAGGCCGGCGACGAGGCCGAAGGCCAGGTCGGTGTGTATGGCGCGGCTGACGCCGTCCTCATCCTTAGCGCCGAAGCAGTGGGAGATGACCACGCCGGCGCCCAGGGCGGTGCCGTTGAAGAAGCTGACCATGAGGAAGATCAACGAGCCGGAGGAGCTGACCGCCGCGAGCGCGTCCGTGCCCAGGAACTGCCCCACGATGACCGAGTCCGCGGCGTTATAGAGCTGTTGGAAGACCTGGCTCAGGAATATCGGCAGCGCGAACCTGACTATCAGCGAATAGGGGTTGCCCTGCGTGAGGTTTCCGGTCTGTACCCTCTGCGTGTGCCAGACCTTGTGGTTGGTGTGAAAGATCATGATGTATTACGGCTCCCCGAAAGAGAGACGGCGGCAAAGCGACCGCCGTCTCCCTGTTTAGTTGCAAAACTCAGGCACTGTACTCCACGACTTCGGCCGGGTACCACTTCGAGCCTATCAGCGTGAAGACGATGATGCAGCCGCCGGTCTGCTCGCCGCCCTTGAAGAGGCTGACGTGGCAGCTGTAGCTGTTCTCGCCCAGGCTCAGGAAGTTGCCCAGCTCATAGCTGTCGTAGCCGCTGTCGGTGACGCCGCCGGCCGGTTCCCTGGCAATGTACTCCGAGCCCAGCCTGGAGGTCAGGGGCAGCGTACCGTAGAGGTAGTTCATCATGTTGTAGTAGTTCGTGTCGATCTTGTCGTTGAGGTTCGACTCGAAGGCCGCGTAGAGCTTGAAGAAGCCCTCGGCGTAGTCCCTCTGCGCCGTCTCGAGCTCCGCGTCCGAGGCGGGCAGGTAGCAGGCCATGCCGTCCTCTATGTAGGGCGCGCCGTACTCGCCGCCGTCCGCCGCCGTGACCGTGAACTCCGGCTCCAGATGCAGGCCGCCGACTTCCCAGGCCTGGAGCTCAGGCGCGGCGCCATAGCTCTCAAGGCCGGACATGTAGCCCGGGGTGACCGTCTCGCCGGTCTTATAGCTCTCGTCGAGCTCGATGCCGTTCACGCTGACGACGGCGCCCTCGGGCGCGCAGATGCGGAAGCTGAGGCTGCCCTCGGCCAGGGCAAAGACCGCGCCGTTCTCGTCCGAGCTCTCAGCGCTCAGGACCTCGCCCTCCGCAGAGGTCGCGCCTATCTCCACCGTGCCGTAGATGCCCGCGATGTCGTAGCGGCAAAGCAGCTCTGCGGCCCCGGGCTCCAGCTCGGGCAGGTAGGCGGTGTCCACGGGCTCGGAGCTCAGGTAGCTCTCAGAGACCGCGATGCCGTTTACCGTCACCGTCGCGTCCGCCGGGGCGGTGATGCTCAGCGTCCTGGGCTGGGGATTGATGAAGTCCGCCAGCAGTTCGACCTTGTTGATGGACATGTACTTGAGCCCGAAGCCCGCGTCGCCGCCCAGCTGCGGCGAGAGGTACACGCGGCACAGCTGCGTGCCTCCGACCGAGACCAGGTAGACGGGCTCCTCATCCGTGTAGGCCTCGTCCTGCACATAGGTCATTTTGCCGGTCTTGATGAGGTCGAGGCAGAGCTCGTCCACCAGCGAGGACTTCGTCTCAAACTCCGTGGGAGTGACGGCGAAGGCCCCGTCTATGGCCGTCTGCCAGTATTTTTCGTCCGCCATCTGCTCGAACTGGGCCATGACCCGCTCGGGCCTTGTGAACTCGTAGGCCTCGAGGTATTTCCAGAACACGGCCAGGGCCGCCGCCACTGCCAGGATGAGCAGGATGCAGTAGACGAGCATGGCCTTGCCGAAGCCGCTCAGACCGCGCCTGTCTTCAGGCTCCTCCACGGGCGGGTTCCATTTTATCTCTGGCTCGCGCCTCTGCGGCCTGCGCTCAGGCTGGCGTGCGGGCAGGGGATGCTCGTCCGCGGGCTCGGGCCTCTGCCTCGGGCCCTGGCGTCTGACCGGCTCCTGCTCGGCCCGGCGTCTCGGCTTCGTCTCAGGCTCGGCGGGCTTTATGCGCTCCCTCGGCCTGCGCACGGGCACGGGCTCCGGCTCCTGCATCTGTTCGGGCGCCGGCGCGGCTGCCGGCTCCGGTTCGGGCGCGGCCGCGGGCTCCGCCTCGGGCGCGGCCGCGGGCTCCGCCTCGGGCGCGGCCGCGGGCTCCGCCTCGGG
>CALXEH010000070.1 GCA_944387285.1 uncultured Oscillospiraceae bacterium
GGCATGGCGCCGATGAAGCCCTACTTCACCGGCGAGCAGACCCCGCCGCGCCGCCGCGTCTGCACCTGCCAGAAGTGCGTGCGCACCGGAGATATCGAGAACATCGGCAAGACGGCGCGCCACGGCACCTACTTCGAGATGCTCGGCAACTTCTCCTTCGGCGACTACTTCAAGCACGAGGCCATCGCCTGGAGCTGGGAATTCCTCACCAGCCCCGACTGGGTGGGCATCGACCCCGACCGGCTGTATCCCTCCGTGTACGAGGACGACGACGAGGCCTTCAACATCTGGCGCGACGAGATAGGCATAGCGCCCGAGCGTATCTTCCGCTTCGGCAAGGCGGATAACTTCTGGGAGCACGGCACCGGCGCCTGCGGCCCCTGCTCCGAGATCTACTTCGACCGCGGCGAGCAATACGGCTGCGGCAAGCCCGACTGCACCGTCGGCTGCGACTGCGACAGGTATATCGAGGTCTGGAACAACGTCTTTTCCCAGTTCAACTCCGACGGGCAGGGCCACTACACCGAGCTCGCGCAGAAGAACATCGACACCGGCATGGGCCTCGAGCGCCTGGCCTGCGTCTGCCAGGGCGTGGACAGCCTCTTCGATGTCGATACCGTCATGAACATCACCCACAGGGTCTCCGAGCTCACCGGCGCGCACTACGGCGAGAGCCACAGGAACGACGTGTCCCTGCGCGTCATCACCGACCATATCAGGTCTGCGACCTTCATGATAGGCGACGGCGTGCTGCCCTCGAACGAAGGCCGGGGCTACGTCCTGCGCCGCCTGCTCAGGAGGGCCGCAAGGCACGGCAAGTTCCTCGGCGTGAACGAGCCCTTCCTGTATAAGGTCTGCGAGACCGTCATAAACGAGAACCGCTCCGCCTACCCCGACCTGGTGGACAAGCAGAGCTTCATAACCAAGGTCATCAGGACGGAGGAGGAGAGCTTTGCCCGCACGATAGACGGCGGCATGCGTATCCTCGGCGAGCTCATGGACGAGCTGAAGGCCAAGGGCGGGACCGTGCTCTCGGGCTCGGACGCCTTCCGGCTCTACGACACCTACGGCTTCCCGCTCGACCTCACGCAGGACGTGCTGGGCGAGGCGGGCATGACCGCGGACACCGAGGGCTTCAACGCCCTCATGCAGGAGCAGCGTGAGCGGGCCAGGGCCGCACGCGGCGATATCAGCGGCTGGACGGGCCTTGACCTGGGCCTCGACGCCGTGCCGACGGTGTTCACGGGCTATGAGAAGCTCGAGGACGAGGCGAAGGTCGAGGCGCTGGTCGTCGAGGGCGAGCTCTCGGGCGAGCTGCGCGAGGGCGTCGAGGGCTCCGTTGTGCTGGACAGGACGCCGTTCTACGCCGAGATGGGCGGCCAGGTGGCCGACCACGGCACCATAGAGGCCGAGGGTATGGTGTTCGAGGTGCGCGATGTGCAGAAGACCAAGGGTGGCAAGTACCTGCACAGCGGCGTGCTGAAGGAGGGCGAGCTGAGGCTGGACGTGCCGGTCACGGCGAAGGTGGACGCCGAGCGCAGGCGGGCCATCATGCGCGCGCACTCGGCGACGCACCTGCTGCATGCGGCGCTCCGCCAGGTGCTGGGCGACCATGTGCACCAGGCGGGCTCGCTGGTCGAGCCTGACCGGCTGAGGTTCGACTTCACGCACTTCTCGGCCATGACGGGCGAGGAGCTGCTCGAGGTCGGCAGGATAGTTAACCGCGAGATACTCCGCGGCGACGCCATAGACGTTGCGGAGATGGGCATAGACGAGGCCAAGGCCCACGGCGCGCAGGCGCTCTTCGGCGAGAAGTACGGCGAGGTCGTGCGCGTCGTGACGATGGGCGATTTCTCGAGCGAGCTGTGCGGCGGCACGCACATGGATAACACCGCGAAGGTCGGCCCCTTCAGGATAGAGTCCGAGTTCTCCGTGGCCTCGGGCGTGCGGCGCATAGAGGCCGTGACGGGACTGGAGTTTTTCCGCGAGAACGAGGAGAACAACCTGAGGCTGATGGAGATGGCCAACGTGCTCAAGACCTCGCCCTTCGAGGTAGTGGACAAGGCGAAGACCGCGATGAGCGATTTGAAGGAGCTTCGCCGCAAGGTCGAGGCCCTGCAGGACAAGCTGCGTTCGGGCGAGCTGGACGGCTTCATCGCCTCGGCAAAGAAGGTCGGCGACCTGCGAGTAATTACGGCGACGCGGCCCGGCTCCACGGCGGACGAGATGCGCCGCGCGGGCGATTTCCTGCGCGACAAGGCCCCGAACCTGGTGGCGGTGTTCGCCGCCACGGAGGGCGAGCAGAAGATAACCTTCTTTGCGGTGTGCGGCAAGAACGCGGTGGAGAAGGGCGTGAAGGCCGGCGACCTCATAAAGCAGGTGACTGCCATGACCGGCGGCAGGGGCGGCGGCAAGCCCGACTTCGCCATGGGCGGCGGCAAGGACGTGCTGATGCTCGATAACGCCCTGGCGATGGTGGACAACTTTGTGGCGATGAAGCTCGGACTTTTGAAGGAGGAGAAGTAAGATGGAAAACTGCCTTTTCTGCCTGATAGCGAAGGGGGACATCCCCTCCAATAAGGTGTACGAGGACGAGAGCGTGCTGGCTTTCCGGGACATAAACCCGCAGGCGCCGACGCACATCCTGGTCATACCCAAGGAGCACATAGCCGACTCGGCGGCGGGCATCACGGCCGGGAATTCGGCGGCCGTGGCGCATATCTTTGAGGTCATAGCGAAGATAGCCGCGCAGGAGGGGCTGGACGCGGGCTTCCGCGTGATCACGAACTCCGGCAAGGCCGCGGGCCAGACGGTGCCGCACCTGCACTTCCACATCCTCGCTGGCGTGGACATGGCTGAAAAGCTCATATGAAGGCAAAGTCCCCGGCCGCCGGCCGGGGACTTCTTTTCCTGACGTTCAGCTGATGCGGCGCAGGCCCTCGGGGCCCAGCTCGTAAACGGCGGTGCAGACCTCGCCTATGAACCTGCGGTCGTGCGAGACGCTGATGACCGCGCCTCGGAAACTGCGGAGCAGCTCACGGATGACTGGGCCGGAGAGAGGGGAGAGGTTGCGCGTCGGCTCGTCGAGGATGAGCACGTCCGAGCCCTCGAGGGCCATGGCGGCCAGCAGCAGCTTTGCCCTCTGCCCGCCCGAGAGCGCCCGGCAGGGCTGCTCCATCTCCTTCGTGGTGTAGCGCAGGCTGCCCAGCATGGCGCGGATGCGCTGTTCCTCGGCGCGGCTGCCTGAGCCGTTGAGCAGCTCCACGGGGCTCTCGTCCGTGTCCAGCCTCTCGCCCAGCTCCTGCGGCATGTAAGCGGCGCGGATGTCCCGGCGCTCCAGCAGCTCCGAGGCGATGCGCCGCAGCAGCGTTGTCTTGCCCGCGCCGTTGCCGCCGACTATGCAGACCCGCTCCGGGCCAGTGACGCGCAGTTCCACGTCCCGCGCCAGGACGCGCCCGTCCACCTCGAGGGCGGGCAGCGCCAGCTCGAGTATCCGCTTGCCGTTAGGCACGCAGGCCGCCGAGGGGAAGCTGAGGAAGATGGCCTCCTCCGTCTCGGGCAGGGCGGTCAGGGCCTCGCGCTCGCGCTCGAAGCGCCGGCCCATGGACTGCACCGTGTGCATCTTCTTCTTGAGCAGCCGCCCGCTGTGCGGGTCCTGGCGCGAGACGCCGCGCTGGGCGCTCTCCACCTTCTGGCGTATCTGGCGGTAGCGCTCGAGCTTCGCCTCGAATTCCTCGCGCTCCTTGCGCGCGGCCTGCTCCTGCCGCGCGAGGCTGCGATAGCGAGCCTCGACGTAGTCGCGGTAGGGCAGGCGCGCCACCGTCGCCCGGGGCAGGGTCTTGCGCCGCAGCAGCTCCAGGTGGATGACGACGTTCGCCGTGCGCTCGATGAGCGTCTCGTCGTGCGAGACGAAGAGCACAGGCTCGCGCCGGCTCAGGATGAAGTCCTCCAGCCACTCGAGCGAGTCGAGGTCGAGGTCGTTCGAGGGCTCGTCGAGCAGATACAGCTCCGGCTGCCCGGCGGCGATGCAGGCCAGCTGCATTTTTATGCGCTCGCCGCCTGAGAATTCGCGCAGGGGCCGCCGGGAACCGAACATGCCCGGCTCGAGGCCCAGTTCCTTCGAGAGCGCCGCGCGTTCCTTGGGCGTCAGGGCCATGAGACCCGCCGAGGCCCCGAAAAACTCGCACGCGGGCGTGTCGAGCTGCTCAGAGCTCAGCTCCTGGGGCAGATAACCCGTGCGCCCGCCGGCGGAGACGGCCCCGGACCACTCGATATAGCCCTCGACCAGGGCCGGGTCGTGGATGAGCCGCAGCAGCGTGGACTTGCCGTTGCCCTCCTCGCCTATGAGCACCGCCCGCTCGCCGGGGCCGAGGAGGAGTGAAAAGTTATTCAGAATTTCGCGCAGGTCGCGCCTGTGCGTGATAGAGAGCCCGTCGATAGTAAGCATGAAAAAACCCGCTCCTTTGCGTAGATCTGCCCCGAAAACCGGCATGCAGACGCGCAAAGAGCGGGCCGTTCCATATGGGGCGGCTCTCTGCTGAACATCTGATCCGGCATGGCAAGCCCGGCCCGACTGTCACCGGGCCGCGGGGCTGGCTTTGCGTCAGATCAGATTATTTCAGCATCTTCCCACCCTTTTCATTCAAGCTGGGGACATTATACCACCGCAGCGGGCGTATTTCAAGCCTCTGCGTTTGCGGCGGCGTAGGCCGCGTCGTCCACGGGCTCGAGCCACTCTGCGCGGCAGCCGTCGCCGGGCAGGCCGATGGCGATGTGCGAGAACCAGCTGTCCTGCGCCGCGCCGTGCCAGTGCTTGACGCCCGGGCGGATATACACCACCGTGCCCGGCCTCAGCCTCTGCGCCGCCTGGCCCCATTCCTGATAGAGCCCCTCGCCGGCCACGCACAGCAGCAGCTGGCCTCCGCCCGCCGCGGCGTGGTGGACGTGCCAGTTGTTCCGGCAGCCCGGCTCAAAGGTGACGTTGTGCACGCCTATGCGCTCGTCGCTGTAGAGGTCGCAGAGGTAGCTCTGGCCGATGAAATACTGCGCGAAACCGGTATTCTCGCCGCCGCGCTCGAACATGTCCTTGAATCCGTTCATTTTAAAACCTCCTTGCAGGCGTCGAGGGCGTTGAAAAGCCTCGGCATGCCCATGTATGCGCTTGCATGTACCAGCGCGCAGACTATTTCCTCACGGCTGTTCCCGGCCTTGAGCGCCCCGGCGGCGTGGCTGCCGACCTGCCTTTCGGCCCCGCCCAGGGCCGCGAGCAGCACGACTATGAGCAGCTCGCGCGTCTTCGTGTCCAGCCCGCCGCGGCTCAGATAGTCGCCGAAGCAGAACTCGGTGAGCGCCTTTGGCACCGCCTCGTCGAAGGGCGCGGGCAGCCAGGCGTAACGCTCCTTTATCTCGTCCCCGTAGAGCGGGGCCTGCGCCGCCAGCCCGCGTTCATAGCGCTCCGCCGGGTCCCCGCCCTGCTCAGGCAGGGGCAGGGCGATGCCCTGGGCCGCGAAGACCTCGTTCATGGCGCCGATGGCGTTGAGCGTCTTTGGAAAGCCGATGAAGGGCGCGCACTCGTAGACGGCCTCGCGTATCTCCAGCGGCGTGCAGCCGGCGTTCAGCGACGCGCCGACGTGGGCCTTGAGCTGGGGCAGCGCGCTCAGGACAGAGAGCACCGTCACCGTCACGAGCTCGCGCATGCGCTCGTCGAGGCTGCCCGTCCAGCACAGGCCGCCGAAGATGTGCCCTTGCAGCAGCTGCATGAACTCGCCGTCCGTGCCCTCGCTGCCCGCGGCGGGGCTGTGAAAGAGCAGCTGCATTTTCTGCTCCGTCCTCTCTCGCCTCGTCATCTCAGAACCGCCTCCGCCCAGCGCTTCAGTTCCGCCTCGGATACGTTCCCGCGGAACATGCGCCCGTCTTTTATGACCGCGCCGGGGCAGCTCGGGGCGAGGTCCGCCGCCGTGTGCCCGAGCCCGCTGCCGCCAGAGGTGGCAAAGAGCACGATGGTCTTGCCGGAAAAGTCCCGGCTCTCGAGGAAGCTCTGCACTATCCTCGGCGCGGTGTACCACCAGATGGGGAAGCCGAGGAAGATGCGCTCGTAGGGCGCGGCGTCGAAACCGTCCTCGACGAAGGCGGGGCGCGAGGCGGGGTCGTTCATCTCGAGCGAGCTGCGCGAGCGCGTGTCCTGCCAGTTGAGGTCGGCGCGGGTATAGGGCACGGCAGGGCGTATCTCGTAAAGCTCCGAGCCTATGGCGCCGGCGAGCCGTTCCGCCGCGCGCTTCGTCGTGCCGCTGGCGGAGAAGTATATGGTCAAAGTCTTGCTCATGCTATATCACCAGTCCTTTCTGCCTTGTATTATAACCCGCCAGGGCTTGACGCGGAATAGCCGGGCTGTTAAACTAGTGTAAACTATTTGTTTATACTGAGGTGGGCGCAATGCTGGATGCGAGGCTGGAGGCGCTGCTGTGCGCCGTGGACTGCGGCAGCTTTACGAAGGCGGCGGAGCGGCTGTACATGTCGCCGACGGCGGTGATGAAGCGGGTGGATTCGCTGGAGGCGGATCTGAACCTGAAGTTGATAGAGCGCGGGCCGCGCGGCATAAGGCTGACGCCGGGCGGCGAGAGCCTGTGCGCGGACGCGCGGCTGCTGCGGGACTATGCGCGGCGCTCGGTGGAGCGGGCCCGGGCGGCGATGGGCGAGGCGGAGACGGAGTTTCGCGTGGGCACCTCGCTGCTGAACCCGGCGCGGCCATTCATGGAGCTGTGGTATTCGGTGAGCGGGCAGTTCCCGGGCTGCCGGCTGCAGCTCGTACCCTTCGAGGACAGGCACGAGTCCATCCTGGACGAGATACAGGCCCTGGGCGAGAAGTTCGACCTGCTCATCGGGGTCTGCGACTCGAAGCTCTGGCTCGAGCACTGCGACATGCTGCCCCTGGGCCGGTACAACAAGCTCTGCGCCGTCTCGCGCGAGCACCGCCTGGCGGGCAGGGCGCAGATAAGCCCCGAGGACCTGCACGGCGAGACGCTGATGATGGTGCCGGAGGGCGACTCAGCGACGAACGACGCCATCCGCCGCGACCTGCGCCGGGAACACCCCGGCATAACCATAGAGGACACGCCGAGGTTTTACGACATCACGGTCTTCAACCGCTGTGCCGCCACGGGCAAGGTGCTGCTCACGCTCGAGTGCTGGCGGGACGTACACCCGGCCCTGGTCAGCCTGCCCGTGAGCTGGGACTACTCCATACCCTACGGCCTCATGTACTCCAAAAGACCCTCGGCCAAGGTGCGGCGCCTTGTGGGGCTCCTTGAGGCGCGCAGCCGGGTATGAATAGGAAAAACCGCCCCGAAAGGGGCGGTTTTCGTCTGTTTTATGCGGTTCAGGCGCTGGCCTCGCCGCCGTAGATATCGGTCCAGAGGCTGCTCATGAGCTGCTGGGCCTCGGTGCTCAGGGCGCCGAAGGCTTCGCCGCGCGCGAGGGTCTCGGCGTCAGGGTAGGCCACGGGGCTGGAGGCCATCTCGGGGTCCATGTAGTCCTTCGCCGCGGACACGGGCGCACCGTAGCCCAGATAGTCCATGTTCCCGCCGCAGATCTCAGGCTCGCAGATGAAGTTTATGAAGAGCTCGGCCTCCTCCTTGTGCTCGGCGCAGCTCGGGATGCACATCGCGTCGATGAAGACGTTGAAGGTCTCCTCCTCGGGCAGGTAGAAGTTGAGGTCCGGGTTCTCCTGCATCATCAGCATGCAGTCACCGGCGTAGTAGACGCCAATCCAGGCCTCCTCATTGTCCATCGCGTCATAGATGTTGTCCATGGAGTACTGCTGCACCAGCGGCTTCTGCTCCATGAGCAGGTCGGCCGCGGCCTGCAGCTCGTCCGGGTCCTCGGTGTTGAAGCTGTAGCCCAGGCGCGCCTCGGCTATGGCGAATGCGTCGCGCTCGTTGCCCACCATCAGGATGCGGCCGGCGTACTTCTCGTTCCACAGCAGGTCCCAGCCGCCGATGTCGGCCTCGTCCACATACTTCGTGTTGTAGATGATGCCCACGGTGCCCCAGGTGTAGGGCACGGAGTACTCGTTGTTCGGGTCGTAGCTCTGGTTCTTGAACTGCTCATCCACGAGCTCGTAGTTCGGGATGTTCTCAAAGTCGAGGGGCAGCAGCATGTCCTCGGCTATCATGCGGGCTATCATATAGTCGGAGGGGATGATGACGTCGTAGCTCGCGCCGCCGTTCTTCAGGCGGGTGTAGAGCGCCTCGTTGGTGTCGTAGGTGGAGTAGTTGACGTCGATGTCGGGGTATTTCTCCTCAAAGAGCGCGATGACGTCGATATACCCGTCCTCGCCCTCGGCGATGTTCATGCCCCAGTTGTACACGTTCAGGACGACCTTGCTGCTCCCGCAGCCGCTCAGAGCGGCAAAAGAGAGAGCAAGGGCCAGCACAAGCGCAATGGAAATTACCTTCTTTTTCATTTTTTTGTCCCCTTTCGATTCATGCGTTTTTTATGCGTTTTTTCTGCTTCCTCTCGTCACGGGCCTGGATGACGTTCATGGCTATCATGACGATGAGTATAAGGAAGAACATGAGAGTGAACATCGCGTAAAGCGAGGGCGGGACCTGCTTTCGCGTGTAGGTGTATATCTCCACGGGCAGGGTGGCAAAGCGCGGCCCGTAGACGAAGTAGGAGATGACGAAGTCGTCAAGGCTCATGGTAAAGGACATGATGGCGCCGGAGATGATGCCTGGCAGCAGCTCCGGCAATACGACCTTGAAGAAGCCCTGCAGGGGCGTGCAGCCGAGGTCCTGCGCCGCGTCCATGAGCGAGGGGTCGAGCTGGTGCAGCTTGGGCATGACGGAGAGTATCACATAGGGCAGGCAGAAGGTGACGTGCGCGATGAGCAGCGTCGTGAAGCCCAGGATGTTCTCCGTACTGAGCATCTTGCGGCCCACGAAGACGAAGAGCAGCGAGAGGCTGACGCCGGTGACGATCTCGGGGTTCACGAGCGGGATGTTCGTGAGCGACATCACGAGCCTGCGCAGCCGCCCGCGCATGGCCTGGATGCCCAGCGCCGCGAGCGTGCCCAGCAGCGTGGCCAGCACGGCGGAGAAGATGGCGAGCAGGATGCTGTTGCCGAGCAGCTCCACAAAGTGGCTGTTGCGGAAGAGGTCGAGGTAGTTGCTGAGGGTGAAGCCCTCGAACTCGCTCAGGTCCTTGCCGTCGTTGAAGGAGCCGATGAAGAGTATGAACATCGGCGCGTAGAGGAAGAGGTAGACCAGTACCGTCCAGATCCGTCCGAGCCTTTTCACAGCGTGGCCACCCCCTCGTCCCCTTCGCCGGTGAAGCGGTTCATGAGCCAGATGCTGACGAAGACCAGCAGCATTAGGATGAGGCTCATGGCCGCGCCGAGGTTCTGGTTGATGGAGCCCTTGAACTGCAGCTCGATGATATCGCCTATCATGGTGTTGTTGGTGCCGCCGAGCTTCTGCGAGATGTAGAAGGTGGAGACGGCGGGCACGAAGACCATGGTGATGCCCGAGACTATGCCGGGCATGGACAGGGGCAGGATGACGCGGCGGAAGACCTGGGCGCTGTCGCAGCCGAGGTCCTGCGCGGCCTCGATGAGCCGCGGGTCAAGCTTGGCGATGACGGTGTAGAGCGGCATTATCATGTAGGGCAGGTAGTTGTAGACCATGCCCATGATGACGCTGCCCGCGTTCCGTATGAGGGGCAGGGGCCCTATGCCGAGGCCGGCGAGCAGGGTGTTGATGATGCCCGTGTTGCGCAGCAGGGCGACCCAGGCGAGGGTGCGCAGAAGGAAGCTCATGCACATCGGCAGCGTCACGAGCAGGTAGAGCACCCTCTGCCAACTGGCGGAGGTCTGGGCTATGACGTAGGCCACGGGGTAGCCGATGAGCAGGCAGATGACGCAGGCGGCGAGCGCGTACCAGACCGAGCGCATGAGCACCGGCAGATACTCCGCCGCGCGGGCCATGTTCGTAAAGGTGAACTCACCGCTGTTCGTCGTGAACGCGAAGTAGAACACCATGGCCAGCGGTACGATGGTGAAGATGAGCATCCAGACGATGTAGGGCGAGGCGAGCGCTTTAGTCTTCATTCTTCAGCGCCTCCTCGGGAGTTTCCTCCCCTCCGATGACCGCGTCCGGGTCGTTTATCTCGTCGTACTCGGCGGAGTAGGAGCTGTAGTCGCCGAACATGCCGGAGTACTCGCTCTTCTTCATGACGTGTATGTCGTCGGGCGTGAGGCGGATGCCTATATACTCGCCGGGCCGGTGCAGGTCGGTGGTCTGGATGAGCCACTTGAAGCCCTTGAAATCGACGATGGTGTCGTAGTGCACGCCCTTGAAGGTGACGCTCGTCACCGTGCCGCA
>CALXEH010000071.1 GCA_944387285.1 uncultured Oscillospiraceae bacterium
AAAGGGCGGCGGCTTCCTTATTCCTTTCGTTAGCCGAGACGGCCATCCCCGTAAAATCAAACGCAGCAAACCTTCCCACGCCCAAACGTCATGTAGGCGTAGAGGGCCGGAGGGAGAGGCGGGTGGGACGCACACGGTACGATGGGTCCTCCCAGCCCAATAAAACGCCGCTTTTCTTTGGGGCTCCACCCCGTTTCTTTGGGCAAGGGCCAAAGAAATGGGGTGGAATATAATATTGCAAACACGCCCACCAACACGCATCAACGCTTGACAATCGGACAAGGATTGGATATAATCATCCGGTAAAAGGCAATGACGGGCAGGAGTAGGCGTTTGCTGATGCTCAGAGAGGGGACGGGCGGTGCAAGTCCCCGTGAAGCAGCGCTGAAGGTCGGCCCCGAGCCGCCGGGCTGAAAGCTTTTCGAGTAGGCCGGACGGGCGCTCCCGTTACAGAGCCGAGAGTGTCACGCCTTCGGCGTGGAACTCAGGTGGTACCACGCGGTATTTTCCCGCGCCCTGAGGCAAAACTTGCTTCGGGGCGTTTTTTCATGCCCCGAAAAGGAGGAAAACGTATGAGAGAACTTCCCAAGGTGTACGACCCCAAACAGGTCGAAAAGAAGATCTACGACATGTGGCTCGAGGGCAACTACTTCCACGCCGAGCGCGACCCGGAAAAGAAGCCCTTCACCATCGTCATCCCGCCACCGAACGTCACGGGCCAGCTCCACCTGGGCCATGCCTTTGACGAGACCATCCAGGACGTGCTCATCCGCTACAAGCGCATGGACGGCTACTCCACGCTCTGGCTGCCGGGCTATGACCACGCCGGCATCGCCACGCAGATAAAGGTGGAGGAAAAGCTCCGGAACGAGGGCAAGACCCGCTTCGACCTCGGCCGTGAAAAGTTCCTGGACGAGGTCTGGGCCTGGAAGAACAAGTACGGCGACCGCATCGTCGAGCAGCTCAAGACCCTCGGTTCCTCCTGCGACTGGGCCCGCCAGCGCTTCACCATGGACGACACCTGCGCCCGCGCCGTGCGCGAGACCTTCGTCGACCTCTACCAGAAAAAGCTCATCTACAAGGGCAAGCGCATCATAAACTGGTGCCCGAAATGCACCACCGCGCTCTCCGACGCCGAGGTCGAGTATGTGGACAAGCCGGGCCACCTCTGGCACATCCGCTACCCGCTCTCCGACGGCTCGGGCGAGCTCATCATCGCCACGACCCGGCCCGAGACCATGCTGGGCGACACCGGCGTCGCCGTGAACCCGAACGACGAGCGCTACACCGACATCGTCGGCAAGACCTGCATCCTGCCCCTCGTGGGCCGCGAGATCCCCATCGTCGCGGACGACTATGTCGAGATGGATTTCGGCACCGGCTGCGTCAAGATGACGCCCTGCCACGACCCGAACGACTTCGAGGTGGCGCAGCGCCACGACCTCGAGTATATCCTCATCCTCGACGACGACGCGAAGATCATAAACGGCGGCAAGTACAACGGCATGGACCGCTACGAGGCCCGCAAGGCCATCGTCGCCGACCTCGAGGCCGAGGGTTACCTCGTCAAGGTCGAGGACTACGCCCACAACGTCGGCACCTGCTACCGCTGCCACAGCGACGTGGAGCCCATCTCCTCCGAGCAGTGGTTCGTGAAGATGCAGCCCCTGGCGAAGGAGGCCATCCGCGTCGTCGAGGACGGCGAGGTCAAGTTCGTGCCCGACCGCTTCTCCAAGACCTACCTCAACTGGATGTACAACGTCCGCGACTGGTGCATCTCCCGCCAGCTCTGGTGGGGCCACCGCATCCCGGCCTGGTACTGTGCCGACTGCGGCCATGTCACCGTCTCGAAGACTGACGCCACGGAGTGCGAGGCCTGCCGCTCGAAGAACATCGAGCAGGACCCCGACGTGCTGGATACCTGGTTCTCTTCCGCGCTCTGGCCCTTCTCCACGCTGGGCTGGCCCGAGGAGACCGAGGACCTCAAGTACTTCTACCCCACGGACGTGCTCGTCACGGGCTACGATATCATCTTTTTCTGGGTGGCCCGCATGATCTTCTCCTCCTGCGAGCAGATGCACCAGATACCCTTCCACACCGTGCTCATCCACGGCCTCATCCGCGACCCGCAGGGCAAGAAGATGTCCAAGTCCGCGGGCAACGGCGTGGACCCCATCGAGATGATAGACCGCTTCGGCGCCGACGCGCTGAGGTTCAACATCATCACCGGCAACAGCCCCGGCAACGACATGCGCTTCTACGTCGAGCGCTGCGAGGCGATGCGCAACTTTGCCAACAAGCTCTGGAACGCCAGCAGGTTCGTCATGATGAACCTCAGCGTCACCGACTGCGCCCTGCCGGAGCAGCTGGAGCTGCCCGACAAGTGGATACTCTCGAAGCTCAACTCCCTGCGCGGCGAGGTGCGCGACAACTTTGAGCGCTACGAGCTGGGCATCGCGGCGCAGAAGATCTACGACTTCATCTGGGACAGCTACTGCGACTGGTATATCGAGCTGACGAAGGAGCGGCTGAACTCCGGCGACGCGGCGGCGAAGGAGGGCGCGGAGCGCGTGCTGCTCTATGTCCTGACCGATATCCTGAAGCTGCTGCACCCCTTCATGCCGTATATCACGGAAGAGATCTACCAGGCGCTGCCGCACGAGAGCGAGGCGCTCATCATCGCGCCCTACCCGAAGTACGACGCGGCGCTGTCCTTCCCGGAGGACGAGGCGGGCTTTGAGCGCGTGATGGAGGTCATCAGGGCCGTGCGCAGCCGCCGCGCGGACATGAACGTGCCGCCCAGCCGCAAGGCGAAGATGATAATCTGCGCCGCCGACCAGGAGACCTACCGTGCCGGCGCGAAGTACCTGAGCCGCCTGGCCTCTGCGAGCGAAGTCGAGGTGCGCGGCATCTCCGGCGCCGGCAGTGACGCCGAGGAAAGCGCGAAGGGCATGGTCACAGTGACGACGTCCTCTGCCCGTGTGCTCATGCCCATGGCCGAGCTCGTGGACCTCGAGGCCGAACGCGCGAGGCTCACGAAGGAGCTGGAAAAGGCCCATGCCCAGCTCGAGGCCCAGAACAAGAAGCTCGCGAACGAGGCCTTCGTCTCCCGGGCGCCCGAGGCCGTGGTAAACGCCGAGCGCGAGCGCGCCGACAAGGCGCGGGCCCTCATAGCCAACCTCGAAGAGAGCCTGGCAAAGCTGAAATAAGGCGCAGATAAGTCAAAACAGCAGCTGTCCCCGGACCCAGAGGCCCGGGGACATTTATTATCTTCAGCCGTCCTCAGAGCTCGACGGCCTCGCCCGCGCGCAGGCGCCCGATGCGCCCGCCCATGAGCTGTTTCAGGAGCAGGTATGAGCCCTCGCCGGTGCAGTGCCCGGTCAGGCAGCGGGTGCCCGGACTGGCCAGCAGCCGGGCTGCCACCGCCTCCACCAGCGGCGCGTCCACGTCCCGGGTGCCGGGTATGGCCAGATGGAAGCCGCCGATGACCAGCTCGGGCGCGCGCCCCGCCAGCTGCGTGCAGCGCTCGAGGATGTTCACTATGCCCCTGTGGGAACAGCCGGCGATCAGCACCAGCCTGCCGTCCTCCTCAAGGATGAGGCTCTGCTCGTGGCCGAAGGCGTCGGGCGTACTGCAGTCCGGGCCCAGCAGCACCGAATTGGCGCCCGGCAGCAGCTGTGTGCCCGTGGAGCCGAAGAGCCGGAAGCCCGGGAAGAGCTCACAGTCGCCCTCGAGCTCCGCCAGCCTCCCGCTGCCTGCCAGGGCCTCGGAGATGCCTATGTACCTGGGTTTGCCCGTACTCAGCGACCAGTGCTGCTCCGCCGCGCCACGGCGTAGGTAGAGCTTCGCCCGGCTGTTCAGCTCAAAAAAGCGCTCCATGCCGCCGCTGTGGTCGTAGTGCCCGTGCGAGAGCACCGCCGCGTCCGCCCGGCCCAGGTCTATGCCCAGCCTCTGCGCGTTTTCAGCGAAAGCCCCGCTCTCGCCCGCGTCGAACAGCAGGCACTTTCCCCTCGCCTCTATCCAGAGGCTCAGCCCGTGCTCGCAGGCAAAGCCCTCCGCGGCCTCGTTGTCCATCAGACAGTATATCTTCATGGCGTCGCCTCAGCGTATGATGCCCTTTATGAACTCGCCCCTGGCCGGCGGCTCGTCGGCTATCGTGTAGGCCGCCGCCAGCTCCTCCGCCGCCTCGGCCGCGCTCTCCGCGTCGCGCGCGTGTATGAGCGCCAGCGTGTCGCCGCGCTCGACCCGGTCGCCGACCTTCTTTTCCAGCAGCAGGCCCACCGACAGGTCGATCTCCGCCTCCTTGGTCGCCCTGCCGCCGCCCAGGTGCATGCTCACCAGCCCCACGCCCTCGGCGTTGATGTGATTTACATAACCAGAACGCTCCGCCTTGGCCTCGAGCACCACCGGGGCCTGCGGCAGCAGGGAGGGGTCGTAGACGGCCCGGTCGTCGCCGCCCTGGGCGCGCACGAACTCGGCCATTTTCTCGAGCGCCGCGCCGCTTTCGATGCTGCGCATGAGCCGTTCGCGGGCGTCGACCTCACTCGAGGCGGCGCCGGCCTCGGTGAGTATGCAGCCGCCGAGGGTGAGGCAGAGCTCGAGCAGCTCGCCGCCGAACTCGCCGCGCAGCAGGGCCAGGGCCTCGGCGACTTCCAGCGCGTTGCCGACGGCGCGGCCCAGGGGCTGCTCCATATCGGTTATGCAGGCTACGGTGCGCCTGCCGGTCATCTTGCCTATCGAGACCATCTCGCGCGCGAGGGTCTCGGCCTCCTCGTAGGTCTTCATGAAGGCGCCGCCGCCGCATTTTACGTCGAGCACGATGACGTCAGCGCCCGCGGCGAGTTTTTTGGACATGATGCTGCTTACGATGAGCGGCAGCGAGGCCACGGTGCCCGTGACGTCGCGCAGGGCGTAGAGCTTCTTGTCCGCCGGGTCGAGGTTCATGGTTTGGCCGGCGATGGCGAAGCCGAGCTTGTCCACCTGGCGCATGAAGGCGTCAAGGTCGAGGCTGCTCGAGAAGCCCTTGAAGCTCTCGAGCTTGTCCAGCGTGCCGCCGGTGTGCCCGAGCCCGCGCCCGGACATTTTGGCCATCTTGACGCCCTGGCTGGCCACCATGGGCAGCAGGGCCAGCGAGGTCTTGTCGCCCACGCCGCCGGTGGAGTGCTTGTCGGCCTTGACGCCGCTTATGGGCGAGAGGTCCAGCACGTCGCCGCTGTAGACCATGGCCATGGTGAGGTCATAGGTTTCCCTGAGGCTCATGCCACGCCAGACTATGGCCATGAGCAGGGCTGAGAGCTGGTAGTCGGGTATGGAGCCGTTGGTACAGCCGGTTATCACATGGTATATCTCTTCGGTAGTCAGCTCTCCGCCGTCGCGTTTTTTGGCTATTATATCGGGCATCAGCATGGCGTTCGCTCCTTTTTGACTTGATGCCCTTCATTTTAACATTTTCACCACGGAAATACAACGTATTTACGCCCATTTATGACGCGCACTACGTCGCCGGCCCAGGCGGGCACCCTGGGGTCTGCGGCGGGCAGGGCGATGAGCAGGCGCTCGCCGTCGAAGCTGGAGAGCGTGCCGTCGGGCGAGGAGTACCAGAGCCTGTCGTCCTCGCCGGCGGGCTCGGGCGCAGGGGAGGGCTCCGGCTCCGGCGCGGCCGCGGGCGCGGGCGCGGGCGCGGCCTTGAGGCCGCCGGAGGGCCCTGCGTACTCTATCTTCTCAGGGAAGGCGCGCAGCTGCAGGCGCGAGAGCCGCTTTGAAAGCCGCAGCCCGCCCTTGCCGTCGGGCGACATGACGCCCAGATAGCCCTCTCTGCCGCCGCCGTAAACCGAAAGGCGCAGGAGCCCGCCCGTATCCGAAGCCTCGGCCTCGAACAAGGTCAGCGCAGCCTGCGCCCTCACGCGCAGCTCGCCGCGCGTTTCGCCGTCTATTATGATTGGGTACGTTCCGAGCATAGCAGCACCTCCACAGTGCCAGCATATGCCCGCGCCGGGCCCAAAATGCCTCAGCCGAGCTCCGAGAGCAGCTGCCGCACGGTCCTGCCCAGCAGGGGATGCCGCAGCCCCGGCGCTATCTCGCACAGGGGTTCCAGCACGAAGCGGCGCTCGGCTATGCCGGGGTGGGGCAGGGTGAGCCTGTCCGTGTCCAGCACGAGCCCGTCGTAAAAGAGCAGGTCGAGGTCGAGCGTCCTCGGGCCCCAGTGTATCTTCCGCTCGCGGTGAGCGGAGCGTTCTATGCCCTGCAGGGCCTCGAGCAGCTCCAGCGGCACGAGCAGCGTGTCTAGCTCGAGGCAGCCGTTCAAAAAGGGCGGCTGCTCGGTGTAGCCGAAGGGCTCCGTCTCGATGAACCCGGACACCGCGCCGAGCCGGCAGTGCGGCAGCCCGCGCAGGGCCTCCACCGCGCCCTCGAGATAGGCGCGCCTGTCGCCCAGGTTCGAGCCGAGGGCTATATACGTCCGGTGCCAGCAGCGCTCGATGCGCACCGACACGTCCGCGAAGGGCAGGCCGATGGGCGCCGAGGGCTTGTGCAGCTCTAAGGCCAGGCCCTCGAGCTGTCCCCAGCGCTCCAGCACCGCCGCCGCGCAGTATTCCGCCGCCGCCTCTATGAGCTTGAAGCGCTTTTCCTGCAGGCAGGCCGTCACGAAATGGCAGACCTCGCCGTAGTCCACGGAGCTCTCCAGCTCGTCTCCGAGGCCCGCGCGGCGCGTGTCCAGCCGCAGCGACATATCCACGATGAAGCGCTGGCCCAGCCGCGCCTCCTCCTCATAAACCCCGTGGTGCGCGTACACCTCAAGGCCCCTTATCCTTATCTCGTCAGCCACCGAAACCGGCCTCCCTGCGTATCGCCAGCGCCATTTTGGCCGCCAGCAGGTTTTCCCTCACGTCGTGTGCCCTGATGACCGCCGCGCCCGCCAGCACGCCCGCCGCCGTCGTCGCCAGCGTGCCCTCGAGCCGCTGCTCCACCGGCAGGCCCAGCGTCAGGCCGATCACCGACTTGCGCGAAGCGCCCAGCAGCACGGGACAGCCCAGCTCCTTCAGCTCCGAGAGCCGGTGCAGCACCGTCAGGTTCTGTTCATACGTCTTCCCGAAGCCCACGCCGGGGTCTAGAATGATCCGCTCCCTGCCTATGCCCGCCGTGTCCGCTGCCGCCAGCGTGCCGCGCAGGTCGGAGATGAGCTCCGGCATGAAGTCGGCGTAGTCCGCCTCGCGGCGGTTGTGCATGAGGCAGCAGGCCGCGCCGCTTCCGGCTATGACCCGCGCCATCTCGCCGGAGTCGTATTTGAGGCCCCAGACGTCGTTTATGAGATCCGCGCCGGCCTCGAGCGCCAGCCGCGCCGTCTCGTGCTTGTAGGTGTCCACCGATACGGGCAGGCCTGTCTCGCGCTTTACGGCCTCGATGACGGGCAGCACCCTACGGGCCTCCTCCGCCGCGTCCACGGGCCTGTGGCCGGGCCGGGTGGACTCGCCGCCTATGTCGATGATAGCCGCGCCCTCCGCCGCCATGCGCGCGGCCTGCCTGAGCGCAGCCTCGGGCCGTATCCAGCGCCCGCCGTCAGAAAACGAGTCCGGCGTGACGTTCAGTATGCCCATGATGTAGACCTCGTTTTCGAGGTCGAAGTCCCTGCCGCCTATCCGCATAGGCTCACCTGCCGAGCATGTGCCAGAAACGCTCCTGCAGCCGGGCGTCCTCGGCGAAGGCGCCCTTGACCGCCGTGGTGACGGTCTTGGAGCCGGGCTTTTTCACCCCGCGCATGGTCATGCACAGGTGCTCGGCCTCGACGAAGACCATGACGCCCTTCGGCGAAAGGCAGCGCATGAACGCATCCGCTATCTGCTCGGTCATGCGCTCCTGCAATTGCAGCCGGCGCGCGTAGACCTCCACGGTGCGGGCGATCTTGCTCAGGCCCACGACCTCGCCGTTCGGGATATAGGCCACCGCCGCCGTGCCGTAGAAGGGCAGCAGGTGGTGCTCGCACATGGAGTAGAAATGTATGTCCTTCTCCAGCACTATGCCCTGCGCCTCGGAGCTGAAGCGCACGGACAGGTGCTCGCCCGCGTCCTCGGTATAGCCCGCGGCCAGCTCCTCATACATGCGCGCGATGCGCTCCGGGGTCTCGATGAGCCCTTCCCTGTCCGGGTCCTCGCCCATGCCCTCGAGCAGCAGGCGCACGCCCTTTTTTATTTTTTCTGCGTCCATTTTCCAGTGGCTCTCCTTATCCGAACACTTTGCCGTAATAGTTGTTGTAGACGATGGTCTTTGAATAGCTGTACATCTGCCTGATCTGCTCCACCATGTCCTGGACATAGCCCTCGGGCGGCTCGGGCGCGCCCTCGGCCGGCGTGAAGACGCCCGTCGCGGCGTTGTAGCGCCCGTAGTCCGAGATGAAGCTGTAGTTTATAAAGGCGGCGAAGTCCTGGCCGTCCCAGAGTATGTCCCTGCCCATCATGAGCCGGGAGTCGAACTCCACGCCGAAGAGGTTCAGGAGCGTGGGCAGGATGTCGCTGCTCTCGCAGTATTTGTCGACATACACCGGCTCTTCCATCTCCGAGCACCAGAGTATGAGCGTCGAGTGCTCGAGGTCGAAGGCCGGGTCGAGGTCGCAGCCCGCGATGGACTCTATATCCTCCTCGTCCAGGCCGTAGGGGTAGTGGTCGGCCGAGATGACGAGGACCGTGTCGTCGAGTATGCCCGCCTCGTTGAGCGAGTTTATGAGGTATTCCACGGCGAGGTCGAAGTCCATCTGGCAGGCGATGTAGGCCTGGGCCTTACGGGTGTAGTCCGTGAGGTCCTGCACCTCGTCCTTGTATCGGCTGCAGATGTCGTGCCCGCCGCCGAAGACATAGTCCATGTGCCCGCTTATCGACATGATGTAGATATTGAAGGGCTCATTGCCTATGTAGTCGTCAACGGTGTTGCGCACGAGGTCGAGGTCGGAGGTGGGCAGCAGCCAGGGCTCGTCCAGGTCTATGCCCCGGGTGTTGGCCTTGAACTCATAGCCCAGGTTGGGCAGGGTCTTGTTCCTGTCGTAGTAGGTGTACTGCCCGCCGTGGTAGGCGATGGAGGTGTAGCCGAGCGGGTTTAAGACGTTCCCCATGCCGTAGGGCATGTACCCCGAGGCCGAGGCCAGCATGTACTGCTTGGAGCTGTTCTGCATGAGCCCCGTCAGCGTGATGAATTCCCCGCCCGTGGTCGAGGCCGCGGTGATGGGGCAGTAGAAGTTCTCGAACACGAAGCCCGAGTGCGCGAGCTTGTATAGCGTGGGCGTGTGCGTCTCGTCCAGGGCCCAGGTGGAGAAGCTCTCCGCGCAGATCCAGATGAGGTTCTTGCCCTTGAACATGCCCGTGTACTCGTTCGTCCAGCTCGGCTCGGAGTTCCTGACAAACTCGTGTACCTTGAGGATCTCCGGGTTCCACTCGCCCTCCATGAGCGCGTCGAAGTCTATGTCCAGCACCTGCGGCTCGGGCGTGAAGACCTCGGGCGTGGGCGTGGGCACGGGCGTCGGAGTCGGCACGGGCGTCGGAGTGGGCTCGGGCGTGGGCGTGGCCATGGCCTGCAGCTCGCGCATGAGCCGCGCGTCCTCGATGGTCTGCACGGCGTCTATGCGCTGTGAGGTCAGCAGCCCGAAGTTCGAGACGCCCGTCTCCATGACGAAGCCCTCGCCGTAGCTCAAGGACAGCGGCAGCGGCCCGGAGTCCGCGCACCTCACGCCCACGGAGCCGGCCAGCTGAAAGGCCAGGAAGAGCCCCAGCGGCAGGAGCCGCCGCCAGCCAGGCAGGCCCGACTTCGCCAGGCGCTTTCTGAAAATGAGCCAAATTACGAAGGGCGCCAGTATGAGCAGTATTTCCGGCAGGCAGCGCCATATGCCCCGGAGCGTCTCGCGCCAGTAGCCCGTGAGCGCGCTGCCCGCGACGCCCAGCATGCCGACGCTCAAATACTCGCTGAAGATGTCGTGGTAGACCGCGTGCACGCCGAAGAAGACGGCGAGCAGCAGCAGCCAGAAGCCTGTCAGGAAGCGGAAGAATTTGACCCCGCCAAGGCTCGCCAGAAAGCAGAGCAGGAAGCCCGCGGCAAGCGAGAACAGCGCCGTGAACAGCAGTCCCGGCGCTGTGAAGCTCGAGTGGAAGGCCTTGAAGACCAGCTCGAGCCAGATTAGGCTTGCAGGCAGGTATAAAAGCTCAATACTCGTTGAAGCCGTACTCGTAGGGGATGGTGAGGTTTGCCCCAGTGAAGCTGCCGTCGAGCTTTGAGATAGTACGCGCATATTCCTCGCTCTCCTCCGCATAGGGCACCGGCTGGTAGTTGTTCCCGTCCACGACGCCCGAGGAGGCGCAGGGGA
>CALXEH010000072.1 GCA_944387285.1 uncultured Oscillospiraceae bacterium
GTCATGCACGACATGTCCTCCGGCGAGGACTTCGTCGCCTGCCGCGGCGGCCGCGGCGGCTGGGGCAACAAGCACTTTGCCACGCCCACCCGCCAGGTGCCGCGCTTCGCCAAGCCCGGCCTGCCCGGCGAGGCGCACACCATCACCCTCGAGCTCAAACTGCTCGCGGACGTCGGGCTCGTGGGTTTCCCCAACGTCGGCAAGAGCACCCTGCTCTCCGTCGTCTCCAACGCCCACCCCAAGATCGCAAACTACCACTTCACCACGCTCTTCCCCAACCTCGGCGTGGTATATGTGGACGAGGGCGTGTCCTTCGTCCTGGCCGACATCCCCGGCATCATCGAGGGCGCCAGCGAGGGCGCCGGCCTCGGCCACGACTTCCTGCGCCACATCGACCGCTGCCGCCTGCTCATCCACCTCGTGGACGTCTCGGGCAGCGAGGGCCGCGACCCCGTCGAGGACTTCGAGGCCATAAACGCCGAGCTCGCGCAGTACAACGCCGAGCTCGCCTCGCGCCCGCAGCTCGTCGCCGCCAACAAGTGCGACCTGCTCGAGCCGGGCAGCGGCAACCTCGAGCGCCTGCGCGCCCATGTCGAGGCCAAGGGCTGCAGGTTCTTCGAGCTGTCGGCCGCCTCCACCGCCGGCACGCGCGAGCTCATGCGCGCCGCGGCGGGCGAGCTCGCCCACCTGCCGCCCGTCATCGTCTACGAGCCCGACTACGTCCCGCCCGAGCCCGAGCTCGGTACCGCCGAGGACGTCACGATAAGGCACGACGGCGACATTTGGATAGTCGAGGGCGACTGGCTCGCCAGGCTCGTGGCCTCGGTGAACTTCTCCGACTACGAGAGCCGCATGTACTTCGACCGCTGCCTGCGCACCGCCGGCATCTTCGAGCGCATGGAGGCCCTAGGCGTCAAGGACGGGGACACGGTCTCGCTCTACGACATCGAGTTCGAGTACAAGGACTGACGAGTGGAATAAAACAAGCTGCGGCCGGGCGCCTCCCTCAGGAGGCGCCCGGCCATTTCCATGTCATTTCCCGCCCCGGCGCGTCGAGGGGCGCACCAGCAGGTTCGAGGCCGTGGCGTAGGTCTGGGTCTGCATGTTCGGGCGGCGGATGCAGTCCGTCAGCAGCTTCGCCGCCTGGACGCCCAGGTCGCGCACGTCTATGTCCACCACCGTCAGCTCCGGGCTCGTCAGCCGGGAATAGGGGTAGTCGTCGAAGGTCATCACCGCCGCGTCCTGCGGTATGCGCAGCCCCAGCTCCTCCAGCGCCGCGACGCAGCCCAGGGCGATAAGGTTGTTCGCGCAGACTATGGCGTCCGGCGCGGGCCGCTCCGCCATCAGGCCCAGGGTCATCCGCCGGCCCTCCTGCCGCGTGGACTCGCCCAGCCAGATGTAGCTCTCCGGCAGCTCGCGCCCGGCGTTCTCCAGGCCCTGGCGCAGGCCCTCCAGCCTGTGCGCCGAGATCATGTCGTGCTCGCTGCCGCCTATGAAGGCTATGCGCCGGTAGCCCTCGTCCAGCAGGTGCGCCGCCGCCGTCATGCCCGAAAACACGTTGTTTATATCTATCCAGCAGACCTGGCTCTCAAAATTCGGCAGGCCCAGCACAATATGCGGGAAGCGCGTGCGCGTGAGCAGCGCCGCCAGCGGCCGCGACATCACCGAGGCATGTATAGCCAGCCCGTCGCAGCCCCGGCGGTTTATGAGCTCCGCCGCCGCCTCGCAGGCCTCCGTCGTGTCCGTCGAGCGCAGGCACAGCCCGTAGCCGCGGGCGCGCAGGCCCTGCTCCAGGCCCGAGATCATCTCGAACAGGTGCGGGTTCTCAAAGGCCGTGTCCGGGCGCAGGTCCGCAAAGCAGACCGCCGTGCGCGTCGAGCCGCGCGCAAAGCTCTGCGCGCTCGCGCTCGGGTAATAGCCCAGCTCGCGCATCACGGCGCGCACCCGCTCCGCCGTCTCCTCCGAGATGCTGTAGTGCCCGTTTATCACCTTCGACACCGTCGATATCGACGTGCCCGCCGCCGCGGCCACGTCCTTTATCGTCACCGCCAGGGCCCTCACCCCCTCTCGAGCGTCACGGCAAAGCCGTACGGCCCTATTTTACCACCCTCCGCGTCCCGCGAAAAGAGGCTCTCGCCCAGTATATCGCAGCGCTCCGCCCGCTCCGAGCTGTTCAGGTACACCCGCACCAGCTCGCCGCCGTACTCGCGCGAGAAGGCGAAGAGCCCGCTGCCGCGCTCCGCGCTCAGGGCCCGGAACTCGCCCTTCTGCAGGGCCTTCAGGCCGCGCCTGAGCCCTATGGCGCGCTTGAAAAAGCCGAAAAGCTCCGCCTCGTCCGCGCCCCAGGGCATGGGACGCCGGTAGTCCGCCTCCAGCACGCCCTCCACGCCCAGCTCGTCGCCGTAGAACACGCTCGGCGCACCCGGGAAGCACAGCTGGAACAGCACCGCCAGCGTATAGCGCCGCCTGTCCCCGCCGCAGAGCGAGAGGAAGCGGCTCACGTCGTGCGTGTCCAGCACGCCCAGCTGCACCGGGATGAGCTGCTTTCTGTAGCGCATCAGCATGCCCGTGCAGCGGCCGGAGAAGGTATAGGCGTCCTCCGTCTGCTCTGCGAAAAAGCGCCGGCAGTGGCGCCTCAGCTCGTAGTTCATGCAGGAATCGAACATGTCGCCCGCCAGCCAGTGCCCCGCACTCTCCCAGACCTCGCCTATGAGCACCGCCTCGGGCTTCGCCGCCTTCACGCGGCGCCGGAACTCGCGCCAGAAGGCGTCGTCCACCTCGCTGGCCACGTCCAGACGCCAGCCGTCTATGTCATACTCCCGCACCCAGTGCTCGCCCACGGCGCAGAAATACTCCCGCACCTGCGGGTTTGCCGTGTCCAGCTTGGGCATCAGCCGCTCGTAGCCGAAGCACTCGTAGCCCGGTATCGCCTCCGGCTCCTCCGGCCTTACCACCGGGAAGCTCAGGCGGTAGAACCAGTCTTTGTACTGTGAGGCCTCGCCCCTGCGCACCACGTCCTCAAAGGCGAAAAAGCGCCAGCCGCAGTGGTTGAACACCCCGTCTATTATGACCCGCATGCCCAGGCCGTGCGCCCTGTCCACCAGCTCGCGGAAGTCCGCGTTCGTGCCAAGGCAGGGGTCTATATTGTAGTAATCCAAAACGTCGTATTTGTGGTACTCCCCGGCGGCGAAGATGGGGTTCAAATAAATGCAGTTCACACCCAGCCCCGCCAGGTAGTCGAGGTTTTCCGTGACGCCCCTTATCGTGCCGCCCAGCTTGCCGCGCACGGTGTTCCCGCCGAAGGCCCGCTCCGAGGGCTCGAGGCTTATTTCCCGGCGCGATGTGGCAAAGCTGTCCGGGAAGATGTTGTACACCACCGCCTCGCCCAGCCACTCCGGCGCCCTCGCTATATCCGCGCGGTGGTTGAAGGGGAGCTTGAAATACTCCGAGCGGTCGTCCACCAGCCGGTCCGTGAACACGCCGCCGTAGTACAGGCAGCGCTCGCGCCCGTCGTCCAGCTCAAAGTAATAGAATATGCGGTGGTAGGGCCCGGCGAGCGTCAGCTCCCACCAGTCGTGGTATTCGTCCGAGAGGACGCGCTCCATAGGCTCCGGGAACCAGTCGATGGGCGTCTTCCGGCAGGCGGTGTCGCCGTACCAGAGCGTCACGCGCGCCAGGTCGCCCCGCGCCGCGCGCAGGCGCAGGACGATATGCCCCTCGTCCAGGCCGTGCGCGTACTCGGACATCGGTATGTGCAGTATCGCTTCCCTTTTCATGCTATCCTTTCACGCCTCCCGCCGTCAGGCCCGAGCTCATATGCTTCTGGCTGAGGAAGAATATCACCAGCACCGGCAGCGACACCGTTATCGACGCCGCCGCGAACACCGGCCAGGAGCCGCTCATCTCCGTCGCCTGCAGCGAGTACAGCCCCGCCGCCAGCGTGTAGTTCGCCTCGCCCGTCATGAAGGTCGTGGCGTAGATATACTCGTTCCAGACGTAGATGAGCACCATGAGCGCCGTCACCACCACGCTCGGCTTCGCCAGCGGCAGCACGATGCGCGTCACGACCTGCAGGTCCGTCGCCCCGTCCATGCGCGCGGCCTCCTCTATCTCCACCGGCACGGTGTCAAAATAGCCCTTCATGTTCCAGAGGCTGAACACCGCCATCGTGCCGGTATAGACGATGATGAGGCCCAGGCGGTGATTAGTCAGGCCCATCGGCCGGAGCAGGCGGTAGACCGCGAACATGCTCAATATCGCCGGGAAGCTGTTGAGCAGCACCAGCCAGCGCAGCACCAACCGCCGCCCCGGGAAGCTCCGGCGCGAAAAGCAGTAGGCCGCAGGCACCGCCGCCGCCAGCGAGACAGCCACCGTCGCCGCCGCCAGCAGGATGCTGTTGCCGAACCAGGTCAGGATGTCCTCGCCCGTGAACACGGCGAGGTAATTGTCCAGCGTGAAGTCCTTCGGGATGAAGGAAAAATCGGAGCTCAAAAGCGAATTCTGCCCGTTGAGCGACACGCTCAGGGCGTAGAGTATGGGTATGAGCGTCACAAAGCACAGCGCTATGAAAAACACGTTCAAAAGCGCCAGGCCCGCGCCCTCGCGCAGTCTCCTGCCTCTCATTTTTCCCCCTCCCCTCCGGGCTGCCAGCGCGCCGAGAAGGCAAGCAGCAGCAGGAATATTATGATGGATATCGCAGAGCTGTAGCCGTAGTTGTTCGTGATGAAGGCGTTCTCATAGGCGTAGGTCAGGATCGTATGCAGGCCCGAGCCGGTCTTCGCGCCCATCTGCTGCGTCAGCAGGTAGATGACGTCGAACTGCTTGAAGGTCGTGAACACCGTGATGATCACCGCCGGGGCGATGATGGGCCGGATGCAGGGGATGGTGATGCTCCAGGAGCGCTGCAGCCAGTTTGCGCCGTCGAGCACCGCGCTCTCGTAGTAGCTGCGGTCTATGCTCTGCATCGCCCCGTCCATTATCATCAGCATGAAGGGCAGCGCCAGCCAAATATTCACCACCGTGCAGCAGATAAAGGCCGACACGTCCGTCGAGAGCCAGCGCCGCGCCTCCAGGCCCAGGGCCTCCATCCACTGGTTCAACAGCCCGAACTCAGAGTTGAACATGCCCGTCTTCCACAGCAGTATCGACACATAGCCCGGCATCGCCCAGGGGAACATCAAAAGCGTCTTGTAGAGCTTCCGCAGCCTCAGCTTCCGGATGTTCAGCAGGCTCGCCAGTACAAAGGCCAAGACCAGCTGGATGGCCATGTTCACCACAGTCCACAGCACCGTGTTTATGAGCGCCGAGAGAAAGCCCGAGTCGAACACGAACAGCGCCCGCACATAGTTGTCCAGGCCTATCACCGTGTAGTCGAACCAGTGGTAGACGTTCATGTTCGTCAGCGAGATGAAAAATGTATAGAGTATCGGGAAAACGACGATGAGTGCGATAAGCGCCAGTGAAGGGGCCGACCAGAGATAGCTCACGAGCCAGCCCCGGCGCTGTCTTTTCAGCCTGTCTTCCATCACTTCATGTTGGCGATGAGGCCCTCGGCCTCCGAGAGCGCCTCGTCAAAGGCCGCGTCCACGTCCGCGCCCGAGAGGTTCACGTCCGTCAGCAGATTGCTCACCACCGTCCACATGACGTCCATCTCCGGGATGTTCGGCATGGGCACGGCGATCTCCGCGGTGCTGCGCATGGCCTGCACCAGCTCATCGTCCGCGACCTGCGCGTCGTCGTAGCAGGCGGCGTTCGCGGGCGCGCAGCCGCTTGCCAGGGCGAGGTCTATGCCTATCTGCGGCGCGCAGAGCGCCGACAGCACGGCCTTCACCGCCTCCGCCTTGTCCTCGGCCGCGAACCTCAGCACCTGCACGCCCTGCACGCCAGAGTAGGGCGCCAGCGCCTCGCCGGTCTCGTCCACCACGGGCATCGGCGCTATGCTCAGCTCTATGCCCACCTCGCGCGCGCTCGGCACCATCCAGGGCCCGCCGATGGTCGCGTCCGCCTTGCCCTCAAGGAAGAGCGTGTTCACCGTCGAATACTCCGTCTCGCCCGGCATCAGCGCCACGAACTTGAGGTGGTAGCGCAGGGCGTCCTTCACCGCCTCGGGCTCCGGGAAGGGCACGCCGTCCTCAGACACGATGCTGCCGCCGAAGCCGTGTATCCAGGCCGCCGAGTAGTAGGCCGTCGAGTGCTGCTCCACAAAGCCGTAGCGGCCCCGGCCCGTGTTCTGCTCCATGTAGGCGTAGAGCTCCTCCGTCGTCGCCGGCACCTGCTCGTCCTGCATGTAGCGCTTGTTGTACATGAACAGCAGCGTCTCAAAGTACAGCGGCAGCTGGTAGAGCGTGCCCTTATACGTTGCGGCCTCGAGGGTCATGGGCAGCCAGCCGTCCAGCACACCCTCGTCCAGCAGCGGGCGCACGTCTGCGAGTATGCCCATCTCCGCGAACACGCCCACCTTGTCATGCGCAAATATGAACATGTCCGGCGCGGATGAGGGGTCGTTGCCCACGAGCTTGAGCGAATCCGTCAGGCTCGTCTTCTTCTCGAACACGACCTCCACCTCCGGCACCGCCTGCGTCAGATACGCCGACAGCGCCTCGATGACCGCGTCCTCCTTGTCGTGCCACACGACCAGCCGTCCCGTGTCCGTGCTCTCCCCGCCGCAGGCCGCCAGAGGCACCAGCAGGGCCAGTACGAGCAGCAGTGTTATCGTCCTTTTCATCATGCACCTCCAAAAACCCGTTCCGGGCGGGCGCATTTGCCGCGCCCGCCCTTCTTACAGGCCGATATCAGTCCTTCTTCTTTTTCTTCGACACCACGACCGCTATGATCACTACCGCGACCACCGCCACGGCGACTATTATCCACACCGTGGTATTGCCGCCGCCCTCGGTCTCGGCCGGGGCCTCGGTCGGCGCGGGCGTCGCCTCAGGCGTTGCCTCGGGCTCCTCGGCCTCGCCGCTCGGCTCCTCGTAGCTCACCGCCGCGTCCTCGGGGCCGTTCACGACCACCCAGACATCCTTGCCCGCCTCTACCTCGAGGTCGGTGGTCTGCACGCTGCCCTCGTTGGCGTTTATTATGACGCTGTTTATCCAGCCCGGGGCCTCCAGGGCATACCAGCCGTCCGACTCAGCCATCGCCTCGCCCGGCCAGGCCGCGAAGGCGTTCGTGCCGTCAGGCGCGCTCCAGGCCCAGAGGCAGGGGCCCGACCAGTCCGCCGGCACCTGCGCGTACACCGTGATGTTCTCCACGCCCGCCGTCTCCGGGTCCTCATACGCCAGCTCGTAGCTCAGGTCGTCGTAGACCGTTATCCACAGCTCCTGCGGCTCTATCGTCACGTCCTCGGTCTGGACGCTGCCCTCGTTGCCGCTCACGATGATGCTGTTCACCCAGGCCGGGACGCGGGCCGTGAACCAGCCGTTCTCGTTTTCAGTCATCGCCTTGCCGGGCCAGGCCTCAAAGGCGTTCGTGCCGTCCGGGTCCAGCCAGGCCCAGAGGTTTACCGTCTTCCACTCCAGCGGGACGTAGGCGTGCACCGTTATCTTCTCCACATACTCCGGTATCTCCACATCCGTCTGCGCCTCGTAGCTGACCGCGGCGGTGTTGTCCTCCGCCACCGTTATCCAGGCCGCCTTGCCCGCCTCGACCACCAGGCCCTCGGTCTGCACCGAGCCGGCGTTGGCGTTCACGATGACGTTCTGCACGAAGCTGGGCACATAGCAGTAGTACCAGCCCGTGTCGCCGAGCTTGTCGGCCTCCTCGCCCGGCCAGGCCGCGAAGGCGTTCGTGCCGTCGTCAGCCCAGGCCCAGAGGCAGGGCGCCTCCCAGCCCTCCGGTACGCTGACGCAGACCGGCACCATCTCCTCTCCCTCCGCCAGCGCCGCAGTGCCCAGGCCGAGCAGGCACACGAGCGCCATGAGGGTCGCAATGAGCTTTTTCATTTCATGACCTCCGTTTTTACATTTTAACTCGGGAAATCGAACCTTGAGGAAATAGTATCATTCGCCAGAGCGCCGCGTCAACGGAGATTTGAGAAACTGTTTTCTCTGCCCAAACTGCAATTTCCTACAATTATTATTGTGCGATACTGTAGATAATGCCGGGCTCACCGGCCCGGTTTTTGCGCCTATCCGCCAAATAACCCGCCAGCTGCTCGCAAGCCCCGGGAAAATGCTTTCGCAAGTTCCGGGCAGGGAAAAGCCCCGCCTCCGTTATGGAGGCGGGGCCTGCGCTTATGTGTCTTTTACTTTTCGAGCTCGGCCCAGTCGCGCTCGGGCAGCTTTTCTAGCCACTGCTCGATGTCGCCCAGCCGCTTGTAATCGTGGCTGTTCGTGGCCTCCTGCATGTCGGCGTAGAACCAGGCGGTGTAGGGGTTGTCCGGCCAGACGTTCATCTCGCTAACGGGCAGGAGATGATCCTTCTCCGGCGCGCGGTTCAGCGTGCGGTTTATTATCGTGCAGGCCTCGGCGCGCGTGATGGAGGAGTTCGGGCGGAACGTGCCGTCCTCGTAGCCCTCGATGAGCCCTATCTCCGCCGCGGCGGAGATGAAGCTCTCATACCAACTGCCGGGAGCGACGTCCGCGAAGATGTTCTCCGCTGCGATGTCCTTGTACTTGAAGAAGCTGACCGCTATCTTCGCAAACTCCGCGCGGGTGATGCTGGCGTTCGGCCTGAACGTCCCGTCCGCGTAGCCGCCCAGGATGCCCATCCTGCTCAGCGTGGACACGGCGTTGTTGAACCAGTCGCCGTCTTTTACGTCGCTGTAGCCGCTCTGCTCGCACCAGTATTCCTCGCGCGTCTCGTCGGTGAGCAGGCGGAAGAATATCGTCGCGACCTCGGCGCGGGTGATGGAGCCGTTCGGCCTCACCGTGCCGTCCTCGTAGCCCACTATGTAGGCGTAGTGGTCGGTCGTGTTCAGCCAGTTCGGGATGTAGACGGTGTCGTCGTCATCGTCGTCATCGTCGATGTCGGGGACATTGATATCCCAGTCAATATCGACGGGAACGCGCTCGGTGTCGGTCTTGACGGTTTCGCCGTCAACACTCACGCTGGCCGTATTGTCGAGGGTATCCCCTGCATTGCGCACATCGCGCCAGGAGAAGGTCTTGGCGACGTAGAAGCTGGTCTCGCCGCTGGACGGGATTACACCGGTCTGGGCGAAGTCCGCGCTGTCATCGCGGACAGTGAACTCAGTGCCGGCAGTACCCTTGACGGTGATGTTGTAAATCAGGGTCACTCTGTCGCCCTCGTCAACAATCACAGTGCCGCGGTAGAAATCAGGATAAGCGATCCCACGCGCGTTGTACAAATAACGGTCAGTCACCAGCGTCTTTGTGAATCCAGTAACACTGGGGTCAGGCTCGACGGTTACATCCTCGTACACAGCCTGGAAGGTTATCCAGGTGCGGCCGTCAACCCAGGTGATTTCGCCGTCAAGCTCTTCTCTCAGCGCTTTCAGAGCGTTATAGGTGAACTCGCCCTCGTACATGGGCTCGTTGCCGAGCCAGACCTTCCAGCCTGCAAACTCCATGCCCTGCGGGGCGACAGGGGAAGGCACACTCGGATAGGCAGCGTCAGGGGACGTCGATATCACATCGCCGCCGCCAAGGGCCGTCGTGCCGTCGCTGTCAACAAAGCGGATGTTGATGATGTAATAGGGGTCGGGTTCAACGGTTTCATCTTCAAACACGGCTTCGAACTTAAGCCAGGCTTCGTGGGTGTCGGTTGTGAAGTTGTCGCCCACGAGCTCGGCGAGAGCGGTGTAGGTGAAGTCGCCGGTGTAGATTTCCTCAAGCCCGACGAGCTTCTTCCAGCCGACGAATTCCATGCCCTCAGCCACAGGGTCGGCTATCTCGACAGTGCCGTCAGGCATCGTGGAGATAACGTCGCCGCCGCCGTAGGCTTCGCCGTTCGGGCCAACGAAGCTGACGTGGATGGTGTAGACGATGGGCTCGAACACGGCTTCGAACTTAAGCCAGGCTTCGTGGGTGTCGGTTGTGAAGTTGTCGCCCACGAGCTCGGCGAGAGCGGT
>CALXEH010000073.1 GCA_944387285.1 uncultured Oscillospiraceae bacterium
GATATATCCAAACGCAGAGCGTTTCACCTCTTCCAGAGACTGCGGAGGAGATGCGGACCCTTGCCGCATCGACGACGGCAGTCGATCATTGAAATAAAACGCCGCCCAAAGGGCGGCGGCTACCTTATTCCCCCTTGTTCCGTTCCCAATAAAAAGCCGCTTTTCTTTGGGGCTCCACTCCCGTTTCTTTGGGCAAGGGCCAAAGAAATGGGGTGGAATTCACCCGCTGGATGTTCCCAAACCCCATCAAATATGGTATCATAGCAACAGAAGCACCTATCAAGGCCCAAAACCGCTGCCCCGACTGCGGCAGCGTTATCCGGATTGCACTGAATCCATCACTTTCTTAGGAGCGATACTTATGCTTGGTTCTTACGATGTCATCGTCGTCGGCGGCGGGCCGGCAGGGCTCACCGCCGCTATCTATGCGCGCAGGGCTGAAAAATCCGTGCTCGTGCTCGAGAAAAACGGCTTCGGCGGGCAGATCGCCTGGTCGCCGCGCGTGGACAATTTCCCCGGTATCCCCTCCGTCTCCGGCGCGGAGCTCTCCGACCGCATGTTCTCCCAGGCCCTCGATATGGGCGCCGAGGCCGAGCTGCTTGAGGTCACCGGCCTGCGCAGGGTCGAGGACGGGCTAGTTGTCATAACACCCGAAGGCGACTACGCCGCCAAGGCCGTCATCCTCGCCACCGGCGCGCAGCACCGCAAGCTCGGCGTCGACCGCGAGGACGAATTCGCCGGAAACGGCGTCTGCTACTGCGCCGTCTGCGACGGTGCCTTCTACAAAGACCGCCCCGTGGCCGTCGCGGGCGGCGGCGACGCCGCGCTCCAGGACGCCCTGCTGCTCTCCAATACCTGCTCTGAGGTTTACATAATCCACAGGCGCGACGAGTTCCGCGCCGAGGCCGCGAACGTCAGGGCGCTGATGTCCAGGCCCAACGTGAAGCTGTGCATGTCCAGCCGCGTCGCTGCGCTCGAGGGCGAGGGCGAGCTGTCCGGCGTGGTCATTGAGTCCACCGTTGACGGACAGCGGCGGGCGCTAAGGGTGGACGGGCTCTTTGTCGCCGTGGGCTACGAGCCGGGCAACGCCTCCTTTGCGGAGCTCACGCGCCAGGACGCCGCCGGCTGGTTCGACACCGCCGCCGACTGCGCCGCGGGCACGCCCGGGGTCTTCGCCGCCGGCGACTGCCGCGCCAAGGCCGTCCGCCAGCTCACCACCGCCGTCGGCGACGGCGCCGTCGCCGCCGTCAACGCCTGCCGCTACATCGACAAGCTCTGAAAGGAGGCTGCTGCATGAAAGTCGCGCTCATACAAATGCGCAACGTCGCGGACAAGGAGCAAAACCTCGTCCACGCCGCCGAACTCATCCGCGAGGCCGCGGCAAACGGCGCGGAGCTCTGCGTCCTGCCCGAAATGTTCTGCTGCGAGTACCGCAACCGCGCCTTCATCGAAAACCAGGAGCCCGCCGGAGGGCCCGCCTGGCAGATGCTGTCCCGCGCCGCGCGCGAGGAGCGCGTCTGGCTCATCGGCGGCACGATACCCGAGTCCGACGCCGGGCGCATCTACAACACCGCCTTCGTCTTCGACCGCGAGGGCCGTCAGGCCGCGCGCTGCCGCAAGTCCCACCTCTTTGACATCGACGTGGACGGCGGGCAGAAGTTCAAGGAATCCGACACCTTCACCGCCGGGGACGAGATCTGCACCTTCGACACGGAATACGGCCGCTTCGGGCTGTGCGTCTGCTTCGACATGCGCTTCCCCGAGCTGGCGCGCATCATGTCCATCGACGGCGCCTGGGCGGTGTTCTGCCCGGCGAGCTTCAACATGACCACCGGCCCGGCGCATTGGGAGATCATGTTCCGCGGCCGCGCCGTCGAGAGCCAGGTCTACACCCTCGGCTGCGCGCCCGCCCGCGACGAGCAGGGCTGCTACGTCTCCTACGCCAACTCCATCGCCGTCTCGCCATGGGGCGAGGTCATCGCGCGCGCCGGCGCGGAGGAAACTACGCTGTTCGTGGACATCGACGAGGCCAGGGTGTCCAGCATCCGCCGCCAGCTGCCGCTCATGTCCGCGCGCAGGACGGATATGTACACGCTCAGGAGAAATTGAACGGGAAATTACATTAAGGCGATAAAAATTTGACTTGACGCGGCAGCGCGGCCGCGTTACGATGTTGCCATCCCTTTATTGATATCGTACAGGAGGCGAGGATAATTCTGAAAATCACTGAGGCAGAGAAAAAAGCACTCAAGGGACGCGGACTCATTCTCAACAACGACGGAGAGCATTTTATTGCCCGCATCGTCGCGCCGAACGGCGTATACACCAACGAGCAGATGCAGATGATCACCGACGTCGCCAGGAAGTACGGCGACGGCCGCGTGGCCATGACCGTCAGGCTGACCGTGGAGATTCAGGGCGTGCCCTATGAGAACCTTGAGCCGCTGGTCGCCGAGGTCGAAGCCGCGGGCCTCATCACGGGCGGCACCGGCTCCATCGTCAGGCCCGTCGTGGCCTGCAAGGGCACCGTCTGCGTCCACGGCCTGTTCGACACCCAGGCCTTCGCCAAGCGTATTTACGACGAGTTCTTCATCGGCTGGCACACCGTCACCCTGCCCCACAAGTTCAAGATAGCCGTCGGCGGCTGCCCGAACAACTGCGTCAAGCCCGGGCTCAACGACTTCGGCGTCTACGGCCAGAGCGTGCCGGAGCAGGACCTCAACAAGTGCCGCAACTGCGTCAAGTGCGCCGTCATCGAGCGCTGTCCCGTCCACTGCGTCTCTAGGGGCGCGGCGGGCAAGATCGTCATCAACAAGGACGCCTGCACGAACTGCGGCAAGTGCATCTCCGCCTGCCCGCTGCACAGCATCTCCGAGAAGGAGCGCGGCTATGCCGTCGTCATCGGCGGTATCTGGGGCAAGACCCAGCGCCTGGGCACCAACATCGGCGGCGTCTACTCCGAGGACGAGGTCATGAAGCTCATCGAGAAGGCCATCCTGCTCTACCGTGAGCTGGGCAAGACCGGCGAGCGCTTCGGCCGCACCATCGACCGCGTCGGCGTGGACGAGTTCATCCGCCAGCTCAAGAGCGACGAGGTGCTCTCGAGGAAGGACGCCATACTGGCCATGGCCGCCAAGGCCAAGGGCGGCGCGAGCTGCTGAGGTATGGACGAGCTCAAAAACGAACTTATCGAAGGCCGCAACGCCGTCCAGGAGGCGCTGCGCGCCGGGCGGGCGATCGACAAGGTCTACATCGCCCGGGGCGAGACCGACCGTGCCTTCGGCCACATCGCCGGCCTGGCCCGGGACAGGGGCATCACCGTCTCCGACTGCGACCGGCGCAAGCTCGACGCGATGAGCGTCACGAAGGCGCACCAGGGTGTGATCGCGGTCTGCGCCGTGCGCGAGTACGCGAGCCTGGACGACATCCTCAACACCGCCCAGGAGCGGGGCGAGGCGCCCTTTGTCATCGTCTGCGACGAGATCTCCGACCCGCACAACCTCGGGGCGATCATCCGCAGCGCCGAGTGCGTGGGCGCGCACGGCGTGATAATCCCAAAGCACCGGAGCGCGGGCCTGACGGCGATCGTTGGCAAGACCAGCGCGGGCGCGGCGGAGCACATGGCCGTGGCGCGCGTGCCGAGCATCGCCGGCGCGTTGGAGGAGCTCAAGCGCCGCGGGCTGTGGGTCTACGGCGCAGCCGCCGAGGGCAGCTCCGAGATGTGGCGCACCGAGCTCACCGGCCCCATCGCGCTGGTCATAGGCAGCGAGGGCGAGGGCCTGGGCAGGCTGGTGCGCGAGCGCTGCGACTTTTTGGTGAGCATACCGCTCAGAGGCCGGGTCAGCTCGCTGAACGCCTCCACCGCCGCCGCCGTCCTGATGTACGAGATACTGCGGCAGCGTATGAACTGAAAAGTGCCCCGTTTGCATGAGCAAGCGGGGCACTTTTTGCGTCTGTCTCGGCGTAGGTGCAAACCGTGCAGGCGGCGCATCGGGGTCGATGCGCCCTACGTTTGCGTTTTTGCGTTGGATTTTACACATACGCCAACCGTAGGGGCGGGGTTGGGTGCGGTAATGTAGCCGCGTGCGTGTCCGGGCGAAGGGTCGTCGGGGACGCCGACCCCTACGGGTGGTCTGTTGTTTTTGCCCAAAGCGTTGCCGTAGGGGCGGGGCAGGTTTAATTCAGGAAGTCGCGCAGTTTTTTGGAGCGGCTGGGGTGGCGGAGTTTGCGCAGGGCTTTGGCTTCTATCTGGCGGATGCGCTCTCGGGTGACGTTGAACTCCTTGCCTACCTCCTCAAGCGTCCGCGTGCGGCCGTCCACTATGCCGAAGCGCAGCTCCAGCACCTTCTTCTCCCTCGGCGTCAGCGTGTCCAGCACCGTCATCAGCTGCTCCTTCAGCAGCGAAAAGCTCGCCGCCTCCGAGGGCTCCGACGCATCCTCGTCCGGAATGAAATCGCCCAGGTGGCTGTCCTCTTCCTCGCCTATCGGCGTCTCGAGGCTCACAGGCTCCTGCGCTATCTTCAGGATGTCCCGTACCTTGTCCACCGCCATGCCCATCTCTTCCGCGATCTCTTCCGCCGACGGGTCATGGCCCAGCTCCTGCAGCAGCTGGCGAGATACCCGGATGACCTTGTTTATCGTCTCTACCATGTGCACCGGTATCCGGATCGTCCGCGCCTGATCCGCTATCGCCCGCGTGATCGCCTGGCGTATCCACCATGTCGCGTAGGTCGAGAACTTGTACCCCTTCGTATAGTCGAATTTGTCGACCGCCTTGATAAGGCCCAGGTTGCCCTCCTGTATCAGGTCCAGGAACAGCATGCCGCGGCCTACATAGCGCTTCGCTATCGACACCACCAGGCGCAGGTTCGCCTCGGCCATGCGGCGCTTCGCTTCCTCGTCCCCGTCCGCCATGCGCCGCGCCAGCTCCTGCTCCTCGTCCGGCGTCAGCAGCGGTACCTTGCCTATCTCCTTCAGGTACATGCGCACAGGGTCGTCCGTCGAGAAGGTGTCAGCCAGCGAATCCGTGTCCGCCATCTCCTCTTCCGTTACTTCCTCTATCTCCTGAAGCTCCTCAAGCTCCGGCAGAACCTCGTCGTCCAGCGGCGGCACGATGTCCTCGCCCGCCGTGTCGATGCCCAGGTTCTCCAGCTTGTCGTAGAACTTGTCCAGCTCCTCCGGCTCCAGGTTCATGTCGTCGAGCACGTCCATGAGCTCCTTGGAGGTCAGCTTCCCAGACTTCTTGCCCTTCTCGATGAGGGCGTTGAGCTTTTCCTCCTTCTGCCTGGCGAGCAGCTCCGGGTCTTCCGGCACGGGCGCTTCCTCCGCCCTGTGCGGCGCGCGCTTCTTGCTCTTGGTCTTTACCTCGGCGGCCTCCTCGGCCGTCCTGCTCTCGTTCTTCTCGTTCTCAGACATGGCTCATCCTCCGTAACTCTTTGTCTTTAATTGCTGCGCCTGGATCTCCAGCAGACCGCTCCCACGCTCGCCCCGCCGCCTTATGGCGGCTATGTAATCTGCCAGCGCCGCGGGCGCGTTCTCGGCCGCCTCCGGCTTCTGTATCACTCTCGTGAACAGGGAAAATTCCCCGGGGCTGAGTTCGCCGCTCAATTCGGCAGGCGTCAGCCTTCCGCCCTCCGCCACGCGCCGGCGCATGGCCTCGTATATGTGCCAAAGCTCGGGCGAGGAAAATTCCCCTTCCCCAAACTCTATGCCCCGGAACAGCGAGGGGTCCAGATTCAGCAGCCTTATCACGCCCTCTTCCGCCGCCGCAGAACGCGGGTCGCTGTACCTTATGCCGCCCTCGACCGGCTGCGCCAGCTTCTCCGGGCGCTGGTCCTCCCTCTGGGCCCGCTTCCGCGCCGCCGCCAGGCGACGCCGGCGCAGCTGCGCCACCTCGTCCTGCACCGCCTTCGCCGAGACCCCGCATATCTCCGCCGCGCGCAGGGAATACACCTCCCGCGAGGCCGGGTCCGGCAGCCCCGACAACAGCTCCGCCGCGCCTTTGAGATAGCTCACCTTGCCCTCCGGCGTGTCCAGATCGCAGCCCCGGCGTATCTGCTCCAGCCGGTACTCGATGTGGTTCTCGCTCTCCTCCAGCAGGTTCCGGAATGCGTCCGCACCCCGGGCCTTGATGAATTCATCCGGGTCCTTCGCGCCGCGCACCGTCAGTACCCTGACCTTCAGCTCCAGCTTCTCCAATATCTTTATCGCCCGCTGCGAGGCCTTCTGCCCCGCCTCGTCCGCATCGTAGGCGATCACTACCTCGCCCTTGAACCGCGAGATCAGCCGCGCCTGCTCCGGCGTCAGCGAGGTGCCCAGCGACGCCACAGCATTGTCGAAGCCCGCCTGATGCAGCGATACCACGTCTATGTTGCCCTCAACGAGGATAATGTACCCGAATTTGGACTTTTTAGCCAGATTCAGCCCGAAAAGGTTGTGGCTTTTGCTAAAAACCAGCGTCTCGGGCGAATTCAGGTACTTCGGCCCCTCCTCGCCCAGTATCCGGCCGGAAAAGCCGATGACGTTGCCGCGCACGTCTATCACCGGGAACATCAGCCGGTTCCGGAAGGCATCGTAGCAGCCGCCGCCCTTGCCGCGCTTCACCAGGCCCGCGTCGCCGAGCTCGCGCTCGGTATAGCCCTTGGCCTTCATCGCGTCCAGCAGCGCCGACCAGCCGTCCGGCGCACAGCCCAGACCGAAACGCCGCGCCGTCGCCGGGCTTATGCCGCGCCGCTGCATGTACTCCACCGCCGCCGCGCCCTCCGGCCGGGAAAGCTGCTCGTAGAAAAACCTCGCCGCGTCGCGGTTCAGCTCGTACATCCGGCCGCGCCGCTTGCTGTTCGGGTCGCTCTGCCGCTCCGGCACCGTCATCCCCGCGCGCCGCGCCAGGAACTCCACCGCGTCCGGAAAGCTGAGGTTCTCTATGTCCATTATGAAGTTTATCACGCTGCCGCCCTTGCCGCAGCCGAAACAGTGGTATATCTGCTTCGAGGGCGAAACCGAAAACGAGGGCGTCTTCTCGCTGTGGAAGGGGCACAGCCCAAACAGGTTCTGTCCCGAGCGCTTGCTCAGGCTCACATACTCCCCTACCACGTCCTCTATCGGGTTCCGGTCGGCCAGCTCCTGCAAAAATTCCGCCGAATACGCCAATCTGCCGCCTCCCCTGTTCAGCGTACCTGCCAGGACTTGGGTATGAACAGCTCCGAATACACGTCCATCACATACTTGTCCGTCATGCCCGAGACGTAGTCCGTCGCCGCGCGCTCTATGCCTTCCTCCGCCGCTATCGCCCGGTAGTCCTCGGGCAGCTTCTCCGGGCGGTTGACATAATATTCCCATATGCTGTAAAGGATATTCCCGACCTTGCCCTCTTCGCCCTTTGCGACGGGGTTTTTGTAGACGTATTCGTACATGAAGGCGGTGAACTCCTCCACGGCGGCGGACATGGCCGGGGACATGCCCAGGCCCTCGCCGCTGCTGCGTATGACGTCCGTGACGATGGCGTTTATCCGCTCGCTGTTGCGCGTGCCGATCTGCTCGCGGATCACGGCGGGCTCCTCGCCAGGGGCGAGCAGGCCTGCGCGCTCGGCGTCGTCCAGGTCGTGGTTTATGTAGGCTATCTTGTCGGCCATGCGCACGACGTCCGCCTCCAGGCTGCCGCGCGGCTGGCCGGTGGTGTGGTTGAGGATGCCGATGCGCGTCTCCTGGCAGAGGTTCAGGCCCCGGCCGTCCTTCTCGAGCCTGTCCACGACGCGCAGGCTCTGCTCGTAGTGCCGGAAGCCGCCGGGGAATATCTCGTTCAGGGCGCGCTCGCCCGCGTGGCCGAAGGGCGTATGTCCCAGGTCATGCCCCAGGGCAATGGCCTCCGTCAGATCCTCGTTGAGCATGAGCGCGCGGGAAATGGTCCGCGCGATGCGCGCGACCTCCAGCGTGTGCGTCAGCCGCGTGCGGTAATGGTCGCCCTCCGGCTGGAGGAAGACCTGCGTCTTGTGCTTGAGGCGGCGGAAGCTCTTGCAGTGGATGATGCGGTCGATATCCCGCTGGAAGCAGGTGCGGAGCTCACATTCCGGCTCCGGCCTCTGCCGGCCCTGGCTCTCCGCAGCGCGGACGCCGCGGGGCGAGACCAGCAGCTCTTCCAGCCGCTCCCTGGCTTGCCTGGCTGTTTCCATGCCCTCTCCCCCTTTCCTCAACAGCTATATACGACGTCCCCTCAAAAAACCCTCTAATTTTCCGAAAAAATTTTCTGCGGCCTGTACACGCTGCCGGCGATGCTGCTTTTGGCGCCGCCAGCCGTGACGTCCGTCAGCCTCGAGGCGAAGGCCGGCGCGGTCTCCGCCGGCAGCAGCGCCGATATCGCCACGTCCGCGCCGAAGGAGGCCTCCACCTCCGCGGCGCCCAGGTCGGCCAGCAGGCGGCGGACTCGCTCGTACTGCGCGTAGCCGCAGCTAGTCTCGACCAGGCTCCACTCCGCCATGCGCGCGCGGCCCGCCGCCTCCAGCGCCAGGGACGCCGCCTTGGAATAGGCCCGCACCAGCCCGCCGGAGCCGAGCAGGATGCCGCCGAAATAGCGCGTGACCACGCAGCACACGTCCACTACCCCGGCCGAGCGGAACACGTTCAGCGTCGGCTGGCCCGAGGTGCCGCCCGGCTCGCCGTCGTCCGACCAGCGCATGCCGCCGCCGCTGAGTACATAGGCCCAGACATTATGCGCCGCGTCCGCGTGCTTCTTCCGCACGGCCTCCACAAAGGCCATGGCCTCCGCCTCCGTCGCCGTATGCTGCACCTGGCCGATGAACCGCGACTTCTTATCCACATATTCCGCCTCGCCGTAGCCCGCGGGGATGATATATCCTGACATCTCGACACCTCTTGCCCGTCTTTGGAACCTACATTATACATTAACCGTCAAATTCCCGCAAGCTCAAACTCCGCTACCGCCGGCGCGGCGGGCGCGGAGAATTTTTCGATTCTGTCTTTAAATGTTCATAATTATATGGTATAGTACATGGTTGACCCGGTATAATTTGCAAATATCGAAAGGCTGAAAGTTACTATGGGATTTTTACAGAAACTCTTCGGCTCGCACAGCGACCATGAGCTGAAGCGGATTTACCCCATCGCAGATAAGATAGAGGCCCTTGAGCCTCAGATGCAGGCCCTCTCCGACGAGCAGCTGCGCGCCAAGACCGACGAGTTCAAGGCCCGCTACCAGGCCGGCGAGGATCTCGACAGCATCCTGCCCGAGGCCTTCGCCGTCGTGCGCGAGGCCGCCTGGCGCGTTTTGGGCATGAAGCCCTTCCGCGTCCAGCTCATCGGCGGCATCGTGCTCCACCAGGGCCGCATCGCCGAGATGAAGACCGGCGAGGGCAAGACCCTCGTCGCCGTGCTGCCCGCCTACCTCAACGCCCTCGCCGGCGAGGGCGTCCACATCGTCACCGTCAACGACTACCTCGCCAAGCGCGACTCCGAGTGGATGGGCAAGGTGCACCGCTTCCTCGGCCTTTCCGTGGGCCTCATCGTCCACGGGATCACCGCCGAGCAGCGCCGCGCCGCCTACGCCGCCGACATCACCTACGGCACCAACAACGAGATGGGCTTCGACTACCTGCGCGACAACATGGCCATCTACAAGCAGCAGATGGTCCAGCGCGGCCACGCCTTCGC
>CALXEH010000074.1 GCA_944387285.1 uncultured Oscillospiraceae bacterium
CCGGCGCCCATGGGCTGGGTGGTCTTGGAGCGGACCAGGCTCAGGTCGCCCTTGGGGAAGCCGAAGGAGTTGTTCTCGTAGTCGTACAGGGACTCATCGCCGTAGTAGTGCAGCGGGGCAACAGGCAGGGCCATCTGGTAGATGGCGGTGGCGTCGAAGCTGGTCATGTGGACGGTCATGCTGTAGTCGCCGGTCCTGATGATGCCGGGGATGTTCGCGGCGGTGCTGCCGGTGGTGACGCCAGCCTGGTACTCGGCGGCGGCATCGCCCAGTTCGGCGTAGATGAAGTCGGTGATGGAGGTGCCGGCGGTCTCGTAGTTGATGCCGGTGTCGCTCAGGTCGTAGCCGTAGGTGTCTACGATGGCCTGGAAGAAGTCGGCGGCGGTGGCGTCGGCGGCGAGGTCGGCGTAGCCCCAGGCCGCGGCGGCGGTGGCCACGTCGGTGCCGTAGCCGGCGTCGACGCAGTAGTCAACTATCTCCTGGGCAAACTTCTCGCCCGCGGGCCAGAAGGCGTCCCAGAAAGCGGTCTGCTGCTCCTCGGTCCAGTTGGTGAAGTCGGTGTTGTCCGGGCCGGCGGCCACGATGAGGTTCACGAGCAGCTCCATGCCGGAGCGGTACTCGGTCATGCCCTCGATGGGCAGGGCGTAGAGGGTGGAGCTGCCGTCATAGGTCGGGTCGCAGAGGACGTACATGCCGAAGATGACGTCGTCGATGTCCGCGGTGGTGCCGTCGGAGAACTTGATGTCGTCGCGCATGGTGACGTTGTAATCGACGGTGCCGTCCTCATTCTGGACGACCTCGATGTCGGAGATGCCGTAGTAGGTGTAATCGGTGCCGTTGTAGCTGCGGGTCTCGCCCTCGATGCCGTTGAGGACGGGGTTGCCCTCGCGGTCAAGCTCCATGAGGTACTGGGTGGTCATGTCGCCCACGTCGACGTCATAGGCGGTCTTGCCGAAGAAGGGGCTGAACTTGGAGGAGAAGTAGTCGTAGCCGACGACCAGCTGGTCGGCGCCGTTGGTCTCCATGTTCTCGATGTCGCGGAACCAGCGCCAGAAGGTGGTGATGTCGGGCGTGACGGTGTCTATATTCACGCGCTCGGTGCTCATGATGATGGCGTTCTGCCTCTGGTAGACGGGGACCTCAACGGCCCAGTCGATGATGATGTCGAGGCACTGCTTGTAGGTCGCCTTGCGGAAGGCCTGGTCGGCGCTGGTGCGGGCCTCCATGATGAGCTCGTCGAGGGTGTCGTCGGCTATCATGTAGTGGTTGGACTCGGTGCCGCCCTTGCCGTTGCCGTTGGTGCTGTAGTAGACCTGGTACATATCGGGGTCAGCCGTGGAAGACCAGGCGGCGCACCAGAACTCAGCGCTTATCGGGTTGGACTCGATGGCCTGCCAGAGCACGTTGGAGTCGCTGGGGTCGTTTATCTGCAGGTCGATGCCGATGGTCGCGAGGGCCTCTTTGGCATTCGTCAGGATGCCGTAGGCCGGGTGGTCGCCGACGCCGTCGGCCGGGATGATGACCTCATAGCTGAGGGCGTACTCCCCGGTGTCGCTCGGGGCTTCGGTCGCGTCCGGCGTATCGCTCTCCGTCGGGGCGGGTTCGCCGCAGGCGGCCAGAGCGAAGACCATGGCGAGCGCAAGCGCCAGAGCCAGGAATTTCTTCAGGTTTTTGCTCATTTTCACTTTTTCCTCCTTGTTTTGGGTCTCTTTTTTATTAAGCGCAAAAGCGCGTAATAAACTACTCCTCTTCCCCGCACTCCGTCGTGCGGAGCCTTTCCCTCACGGCAAAGCCGCAGCCGCCCAGGACAGCGTTGAGCGCTGCGCAGGGCCCGAAAATGAGGTCGTACACGTTCACGCTCCCGGGCTCCGCCAGGGCCGTCACGCCCAGTCCCAGCGCCGAAACGCCCGAGAGCAGCATGAGCCAGAAGGCACAGACCGGCAGCCGCCGGGATATCTTGTCGGCCTCGGAGCGGATGAGCAGCTGCCCTCTCCTCCGCCGCAGCAGCAGGGCCGAGCCAGTCATGAAGCCCAGGGGCAGCGCCGAAAACGCAAAGGGCAGTATCACCCACATGAGCTTCGAGGCGCCCGTTCTCGGCAGCAGCGCCGCCAGAAACAGCAGCCAGCCCGCACAGCTGCCCCAAAGCAGCCAGCCCGCACAGCCCGCAGCCCCGGCCTCGTCCTCAAACCTGTACCGCTTGCCGACATACACGGCCTCGGTGCGTATCCCGCCCCGCGCCGTCACGCTCTCAGAGAGCTTGTAATCCCTTATGTACTTGCGCGTGACCATGCGCTCAGTCCTCAAACAGACGTGAGACCGGCACCTCGAGCTTCTCCGATATCAGGAACAGGGTCTCCAGCGAAACGCCCTTTACGTCCGCCGCGTTGTTCGCCTCTATCTGGCTTACGAAGCTCACGCTCCTGCCTATCGCCTCCGCCAGCTGCTCCTGCGTCAGGCCGCGCAATTTCCGGTAGTAAGCTATCTTCAGGCCAAGCACTCTGAACTTTTCTCGGAATTCTTCACGCATCTGCGTACCCCTGTACCCTTGTCATACTCTGCGGTATTCACTGTCCGAAAAGCTGCATACGCTCCCGGATTGTATAATTTTATACAAATTTCACCCCCATTATAATAATCCATCGGTGCTTTTTCTTTCGCTCACAGTGAAATATTTCTGAATTATAGCGATATTGGACCATTCTGGCCCCACTAAGAGCCTGTAATTGGGAAAAAGTGAATTATTCAAAACAAAAAAGCGGGCGTCAGCCCGCTTTTTTGACAGCAGCTCCGGTATTTTGACGAAGCATCGTGTTAAATTTTGTGCTTTTTGCCAGAAATCAGGTGAGCGCCTTGCCGCTCTCCTTGTCGAAGACGTGGATGACGTTCTCGCTGAAGGTGAAGTTGACTTCCTCGCCGTAGCGGTAGCCGAACTTGTGATCCTCCGGCAGGTCGACGGTGGCGATGACGAGGACGACGTCCTTGCCGTTGGCGTTGACGTGCAGGTGGATGGAGGAGCCCATCATCTCGGAGACGTCGACGGTGGCCTTCACGCTGGCAGCGCCCTTGTCGCAGAGCATGATGTGCTCCGGACGCACGCCGAGGACGATGGGGCCGGCCGCGGCGCCGTGCGCCTTCAGGCTCTCCTGCTTCTCGGCGGAGATGGCAAACTCAGTGCCGTTGAGCACCACGCTGTACTTGTCGCCCGTCTTCTTCAGCTCGGCGTCGAAGAAGTTCATCTGAGGCGTGCCGATGAAGCCCGCGACGAAGAGGTTCGACGGATGGTTAAAGACTTCCTGAGGAGTGCCGATCTGCTGGATGAAACCGTCGCGCATGATGACGATGCGGTCGCCCAGGGTCATGGCCTCGGTCTGGTCGTGGGTGACGTAGATGAAGGTGGTATTGATCCTCTGGCGCAGCTTGATGATCTCCGCGCGCATCTGGTTGCGGAGCTTGGCGTCAAGGTTGGACAGAGGCTCGTCCATGAGGAAGACCTTCGGCTCACGCACGATGGCACGGCCGATGGCGACACGCTGACGCTGGCCGCCGGAAAGCGCCTTCGGCTTGCGGTCGAGGTACTGGGTGATGTCCAGAATCTCGGCAGCCTCGCGCACCTTCTCGTCTATGGTCTTCTTGTCGACCTTCTTCAGCTTCAGGGAGAAGGCCATGTTCTCATAGACCGTCATGTGGGGATACAGAGCGTAGTTCTGGAAGACCATCGCGATGTCCCTGTCTTTCGGGGGAACGTCGTTCACAACGCGGCCGTCGATGATGACCTCGCCCTCGGAGATCTCCTCAAGGCCGGCGATCATGCGCAGGGTCGTGGACTTGCCGCAGCCGGAAGGACCGACCAGAACGATGAATTCCTTGTCCGCGATGTCGATGTTGAACTGCTGCACCGCGACGACGCCCTTCTCGGTGATCTGAAGATTGGACTTCTTCTCCTCAGCCGGGGCCTCACCCTTCTTGGTCTTTTTCTTCTTCGTGTCTCCTGCCGCGTTGGGGTAGATCTTCATTACGTTTTTCAGGACTACTTCTGACATGTTCCGGCTTTAGCACGCCTGCCTCCGCAAGAGCGCGCCTCGCCGCCGTCCGCTTTGGGACGCGCGGCATTACGTCAGGTCTCCACACTGACGCACCGCAAGCCTGGCGGTTTGTTCTTCCTCCTATCTTTATGTACGCGCGGACATAGTAATGGAGTGCCCGCACGCCATGGATTCAACATATTTTACAACGTCTTCCGGCCCTTGTAAAGTGATATCTTTGACAATTATCTGCTTACGTTTTAAGCAACCTGCACAGTTTATTATTTATCCACGCTTCTAGTGAAGGAAACGCCGTCCTTGTGGAGCAGGATATCCAGTTTCACCCTGTCGGCGCGTATGAGGCTCTGGGTGAATTCGTAGACCACCCCGGCCTCCGTCCTGGTGCGGCGCTGCACGGAAAAGGCACAGGAGCCGGGCCGGCAGCCGAGCAGTTCCGCCTCCCTGCGGCCGAGCGTCACGGCCTCGTAGGAGTCCACCGCCGACCAGGGCACGATGCCCTCCTCGTACAGCAGGCTGTAGAAGCTGTGCGTCTCCAGCAGCTCGCGAGTCAGCTTGGGGTAGATATAGGTCGGGTAGAACGAGGTCTCGAGTATGAGCGGCTGGCCGTTCACGTTCCTGATCCTCGTAAACTTGTATATCTGCGTCCTGTGCCCGGCCATGTCCAGCATGGAGACTATGTCCGGCGTCGGGTCCATGATCTCGAACTCGAGTATCGTCGAAGACGGGGTCATGCCCATTGCGCTTATCTCGCTCGTGAAGGAGTAGACGTTCTCCGTGCGCCTTCTCATCTTGGGCTCGGCCACGAAGGTGCCCCTGCCCTGCTTGCGCACGACCAGGCCCTCCGCCTCCAGCGCGCCTATCGCCTGCCGCACCGTGCTGCGCGACACGTCAAAGGTCCGGCAGAGCTCCGCCTCCGAGGGCAGCAGCGCCCCGGGCGAGAGCGTCCCCGCCGAGATGTTCCGCTTTATTATGCTCACAAGCTGCGAGTACAGCGGTATGTCGCTGTCCATCGAGAGCTTATTCAAAAGTACCGGGTTCGTATCCATCTCTCGTCCTCTCATCTTTTCCAACTTGTACTAACGTCTCATACGTTACTGTTATTATAACTGACCCTGACGATTTTGACAAGGGCCAACTTATTCTGTGAAATTATTATTCATTTCAGTGAGCGCAAGTAAGTTTTTGTACATCATGCGCAAAAATGTTGTTTACAACTCGGCTTTTCTGATTTACACTGAGAACATGGAAGGTGACGAGCGATGGCACACAGGATACTTGAAAATTGCATAGGCTGCGGGGCCTGTGCGCGGGCCTGTCCCGTGCACGCCATAGAAGGCGCGGCGAAGGCCCGGCATGAGATAAACGTGCGGCGCTGCATAGACTGCGGGGTCTGCGGCATGAGCTGTCCCGTCGGCGCGGTGCAGGACGCCTCGGGCAAGGCCTGCGCGCGCGTGCCGCTGAAGGAGCGCAAGGCGCCGGTCATCGACGTGGAGCTTTGCAGCGCCTGCCAGATCTGCGTGACCTTCTGCGCGGCGAAGGCCCTGGCCATCTCGGAGCCGAGGTTCCGGGGCGACGTGGAGGCGCACTGCGTGCTGGCAAGGCCCGACAAGTGCGTCGGCTGCGGCGTGTGCGAGGCCGAGTGCCCGCTGCACGCCATCAGAATGGAGGCGAGGGGATGAAGCTGCCCGTCTATGCGAAGGTGGACCTCACGACGGGGCGCTGGGAGCGCTTTGAGATATCGCAGGAGTATTTCAAAAAGTACATAGGCGGTAAGTGCCTTGCGGCGCGGCTGCTGCTCGACCTCACGGAGCCGGGCCTCGGCCCTCTGGACGAGCGTGCGGTCATCATAGTGAACACGGGCCCGCTCAACGGCACGGGCGCGCCCTCCTCGAGCCGCTTCAACCTGAGCTTCAAGAATGTGCTCACGGGCGGAATAGCGTCCTCGAACTGCGGCGGGCAGTTCGGCGTCATGCTCAAGAGGGCGGGCTTCGACGGGCTCATCATTACGGGCAGGGCCGCGGAGCCGAGCGTGCTCGAAGCACTCGACGGCGAGATAAGGATAAGGCCCGCGCCGGAGCTCTGGGGCCTCGACGCGGAGAAGACACAGGAGCGCTTCCCGGAGTGGTACGGCAAGCTGGTCATCGGCCCGGCGGGCGAGAACGGCTTGCTCTACGCCTCGGCGATCTCGGGCGAGCGCGTGGCGGGCCGCTGCGGCTCGGGCGCGGTGCTCGGCTCGAAGAAGCTCAAGGCCCTCGTCGCCTACGGCTCGAAACGGCCGGAGATATACGACCGCGAGGCCTTCGACAGGTTCATACTCAAATGGATAAGGTTCATAAAGCGCCACCCGATGACCGGCCAGAGCCTGCCGCGCTACGGCTCGGCGGGGCTGGTGAACAAGGCCAACGCCACGAACGCCCTGCCGACGAAGAACTTCCAGCGCGGGCACTTCGACGAGGCGGACGCGGTCTCGGGCGAGACGCTGACGGAGACGCGGCTCATCCGCAACAGCGGCTGCGTGAGCTGCCCCATCCGCTGCGAGCGGCGCGTGCCCGTGGACGGGCGCGAGCTGAAGGGCCCGGAGTACGAGACCCTCGGCTTCTTCGGGCCGAATATCGAGGCCGCAGACATGGACACCGTGCTGCGCATGAACTGGCTGTGCGACATCTACGGCGTGGACACGATATCCTTCGCCTCCTCCCTCGCCTTTGCGATGGAGCTCAAGGAGCGCGGCATGGCGGACTTCGGTCTGGAGTTCGGCAGGACGGACAAGCTCGAGGACATACTGCTGAAGGTCGTGAACCGCGAGGGCATATACTCGGACATAGCGGACGGCACGAAGCGCATGGCGGCGAAATACGGCGGCGAGGACTTTGCGATAAACTCGAAGGGCCTGGAGCTGGCCTCCTACGAGCCGCGCCGGAGCGTGGGCATGGGCCTCGGCTATGCGGTGGCGAACCGAGGCGGCTGCCATTTGAACGGCGGCTATCTCGCGCTGCTCGAATCGGTGGGCGTGTTGAGCATGGACGCCCTGACGCCAAAGGGCAAGGCGCAGTTCACGGCCTTCATGCAGGACGCGCTCGAGGCGGTGTCCTCGGCGGGCTGCTGCCTGTTCTCGGCGCAGACCTTCGTGCCCGGGGTGTTCTTCAAGCTGGGGCCGAACAGCCCGGTGACAAAGCTCGTGGGCAAGGTCATGCCGCACATGGGCCCGATGGTGGCGCTGCTGCTCAACATCACGCCGGCGATAGCCTTCAACTCGCTGCTGCTCCTGCCTCACGCGGAGGCGCTGCGGCGCGCGACGGGGCTCAGGATGTTCACGGGGCAGTTTCTCGACCTGGGCGAGCGCTCGTACAACCTTGAGCGGCTGTATAACCTCCGCGAGGGCCTGACGGCGAAGGACGACTCGCTGCCGAAGCGGCTCACAAGGGACCTGCAGGACCCCTCGGATTCGAGGACGCGGGTGCCGCTGGAGAAGATGCTGCCCGTATACTACAATGTGCGCGGCTGGGACGCCGCGGGCCGCCCGACGAGGCGGAAGCTCCGCCGGCTGGGCATGGAGGAGGCGTCTAAATGAGCGTGGAGGTCACATACCGCGGCGCGCTGCCGGAGCTCATGGGCGTATCGTCCGAGCGGCTCGAGGCCGGGACGGTCTCGGAGGTCATGGCGCATATCAGGAAGACGTATCCCAGGGCGGCATACCGCGAGGCGAAGCGGATGCTGATAGTGGTGAACGGCGAGAGCATACAGCTCCGCCAGGGGTATAAGACGGCTCTGTCGGAGGGAGACCGGCTGAGCTTCCTGCCCATCTGCGGCGGAGGGTAAAATATAACGGGAGGAAAAGGAAGAGATGTCAGATCTGGACAAGATGAGGCGCGCATACTACCGTACGTTCCAGGGCGTGTTCGGGGTCGGCGAGAAGTTCATGGCCTGGCGCAAGCCGGAGCTGGTAACGGGCACGGGCAGCATCCGCGAGATACCTAGGCTGCTTGCGGACGCGGGCGTCAAAAAGCCCATGCTGGTGACGGGGCCGAACATCGTGAAGACGATAGGCAAGCGCATCATGGAGCTGCTGGACGAGGCCGGGGTGAACTTTGCCGTGTATTCCGAGGTGGAGGCGAACCCATCGGTGGTGACGGCGGAGTGCATATACATGCGCTACAAGGAGAACGGCTGCGACGGCTTCATAGCCCTGGGCGGCGGCTCCCCGATGGATGCGGCGAAGGCGGCCGCGGCGCTGTGCGCCAGGCCCAACAAGAAGCTGACGCAGCTGGCGGGGCTTTTGAAGGTGGGCCGCCCCATCCCGCCCCTCATAGCTATACCGACGACGGCAGGCACGGGCAGCGAGACGACGGTCGCGGCGGTGATAACGGACCGGGAGACCAACCACAAGTACGCGATAATGGACCTGCACCTCATCCCGCGCTACGCCATCCTCGACCCCGAGCTGACCGTCGGCCTGCCGCCGAGGACCACGGCGACGACGGGCATGGACGCCCTGACCCACGCGGTCGAGGCCTATCTCTGCTGGACCTACAACACGCGGGAGAGCAAGCGCGATGCCGAAGAGGCGGTGCAGAGCATTTTTGTGAACCTGGAGAAGGTGTACGCGCATCCGAGCGACATAAATGCCAGGCAGGAGATGCAGCTGGCCTCGTTCAAGGCGGGCTTTGCGTTCACGCGCTCGAGCGTGGGGAACGTGCACGCGATAGCGCACACCCTGGGCGGGCTCTACAACACGCCGCACGGGCTGGCGAACTCGGTGATCCTGCCGATAGTGCTGGAGGACTACGGCGAGGCGGTGTATCCGAAGCTCGCAAAGCTGGCGGAGCTGGCGAAGGTGAAGACCTGCGGCACGGTGGAGGAAAAGGCGAAAGCCTTCATAGCCGAGATACGCGCAATGAACAGGCGCATGGGCATCCCTACGGGCTTCAACTTCATCAAGGACGAGGACATACCGATGATGGTGAAATACGCCCTGGCCGAGGCGAACCCGGTCTATCCGGTGCCGGTTGTCTATACCAAAGAGCGCTGCGCCGCTGTTATACACCGCATCCGCCGCGAGGCGTGACAGTTTATCCTGCGGGGTTTGTTCCACCCCATTTCTTTGGCCCTTGCCCAAAGAAACGGGGTGGAGCCCCAAAGAAAAGCGGCTTTTATTGGGCGGGAGCACCCTTCGTACCGTGTGCGTCCCACCCGCCTCTCCCTCCGGCCCTCTACGCCTACATGACGTTTGGGCGCGGGAAGGTTTGCTGCGTTTGATTTTACGGGGATGGCCGTCTCGGCTAACGAAAGGAATAAGGTAGCAGCCGCCCCTATGGGGCGGCGTTTTATTTCAATTATCGACTGACGTCGTCGATGCGGCAAGGGTCCGCATCTCCTCCGCAGTCTCTGGGTTGCGCTGGATTCTACGCATACGCCAACCGTAGGGGCGGGGTTCCACCCCCGCCCGGCGTCACGGGCTTGCGCACGCCCATCGTAGGGCGCACCGACCTCGGTGCGCCG
>CALXEH010000075.1 GCA_944387285.1 uncultured Oscillospiraceae bacterium
GACACCTCCTTTGCTGGCTGACTTCATTCACCACAGAGTCTGCAAACCAATTTGCGAAAAACTCTTGACACTACCCACACCATCCGGCTCATCCGAGAACTGGACGACGAAATTGCTGAAATTGAAAAGCAAATTCAAGCCATTATGGATGAACTTAATTCTCCCATTACCACTATCCCAGGGATTGGATTCCGAATGGCTGCCATGATTTTTGCTGAGGTTGGTGACTTCACTCGTTTTGATTCCCCGGACAAGCTGTTGGCCTACGCTGGGATGTCGCCCTCAACTTACCAGTCTGGACAACTCAAGAATTGCTACCCACACATGGAAAAGCGTGGCTCTCGATACCTACGCTACGCTCTTTACAACGCGACCAAGTATGTCTGCCACTGGGATCCGACCTTTGCTGCCTATCTTGCTAAGAAGCGTGCGGAGGGCAAACACTACAATGTCGCGCTTTCTCATGCTACAAAAAAGTTGGTTCGTCTAATATTTGCTATGGAGAAATCCAGGCAGCCATATCGCTTGGTGGCTTGAGTGCAACTACTTGAATAGCCAGCAGGGGTCTGACAAGACCTCAGCTTTGCTATACCCTTTTTGAACCATCTCCTTTTCACCACAGCTATTCATTTTGTGGTTGACTTTTAATAGTTAATCTTGTCAAACTTATCATTATCATAAACCGGTCTGCTGCTGCATAATGCGGCGCTTTAACTGTAAATCAAGGATAACTTCTTGTTAAATAATTTGCAATTACGCACTTATTTGTATGCAATTACCTCAAAGTGAGTTCTAACCTTTAAGTAAGTAGTTGAAAACACATGTGAATAGTTTAAAATATAGTTGGTTTAGAATATAATTTTTCAGGCGCGTCCAGGTTCGATCTTCCGCAGCGGCGCTGCGCGGCAATAGAGAAAACAAAACAACTGCTCCAAGGAGGTACGCTTGTGCTTGTAGACAAAAACGACTTGACGACATGCAGCCTCAGCTATGTATTCAGCGCTTTTGATGGAAAGTGGAAGCCCTTCATCATATGGTATCTGTGGTCTGCTCCCAACGGTGTATGCCGGTACGGAGAGCTAAAGCGGAAAATACCCTGGGATATTTCTCACAAAATGTTCGCCCAGCAGCTGCGCGAACTTGAAGAGGTCAAAATCGTTACGCGCACAGAATACGACGAAAAACCGCTGCGAGTCGAATACAGTCTGACCGAGCCCGGCAAGCTGCTTGCGCCTGCTATGCTTTACCTGAGAGACTGGGGAGCCGAGTTCGGCGATAATTATACGCATGAAGATATGATGAACCGCACCTTGGGCACAAAGCTGGACGATGCGCTGGAGTATGGATATACGTCTGAGGCCCTGGGCAAGAGCATCAGCATCAGGTTTGATTACTGACGCCGAGTCTGAGGCTTTTATTACTCATTTACCCGGAAGGAGTGCAGATATGATAAGCAGATGCGGTTTGCTCACCAAGCGCCCTGACCTCACTTTAGAGCAGTTCAGAGATTATTGGTTCAACGTGCATGGGCCCATCGGGGCTTCCATGAAAAATCTCCGGCACTATGAGCAGCACCTGATAGTTGACAGGCAGCAAAGGCATACCATCGCAAGGGGCAGCGTTGAAATTGACGGTTATTCCGAGCTTTGGTTTGATGATATACACGACATGGAGGAAGGCGTGGCCTCCCTCCATGGGGCCGGCGCGGAAGACTTAGCCAAATTCGCATCCGACTGCAAGGTGCTTGTCTTTGTGAAGAAGTTCGACACCGTGGTACCCGAGCAGCTCAGAGGCAAAAAGCTCCTTAAGCGCATGTCTTTTTTGGGCAGAGGAGAAGGCATAACAGCAGAACGCTTCCAGCAGGAATGGTGGGGACGTCATTCGGAGCTTGTCAGGGCCATGCCGGGTTATGTTGGATATGCCCAGAACCTTGTGATCGACAGGATAATAAACGGCAGGCACGTCTCATATGACGAACTGCCCGTAGAAGGCATGGTCGAGTTCTGGTTTACGGACATGGACAACTTCGACAGGTGCTACGCTTCCGAAGAATTCGCCCGTACTGCGGCGCATGGCCAGACTTTCCTGGGAAGCGTGACCACATATATGTGCGAGACCGCCCATTACCCGCTTCCAGGTGAGTATTGAAAAGTACGCGCAACTATCTGCGCATAAAGATGCCCCTGATGCAGTTCTCACGATTCCTGCATCAGGGGCATTATTCTGTCTAATCACTCCGCGGCATCCCGCGGCCAGGTGCTGATGGCCCTGAGGCCACGGGTAACGGCACGGCCCGGTCGCGCGCATATGGACAATATCTCTCATTTTTTTGCAGTCCCGGCGATTTGCCCCGAAAGTGTACTTGCGGTGGATGAATAGAATGTAGCATCATGCTAAAAGGTGGTGCGGACTTTGCTGGCCGGAGCTTTTATGCTGCTGTTGTCTAGTGCGTTCCTGATGCTGAGGCTGGGGCCCTCGTCCGGTTCGTTCCCCAGGCCGCTGTCGGCGGCGGAGGAACGGAAGTATGTCGACCTCTGGCTGGAGGGCGATATCGACGCGCGCAATGTGTTGATCGAGCACAACCTCAGACTCGTTGCTCACATCATAAAAAAATACTACACCCAGGCCGACGACGCCGACGACCTCATCTCTATAGGCACGATAGGGCTCATCAAAGGCATCAACACCTATCGGCCCGAAAAAGGCGTGCGGCTGGCGACCTACGCCTCGCGCTGCTGCGAAAACGAAATACTGATGTATTTCCGCGCGCAGAGGAAATCCGCGGGCGACGTGTCGCTTTCGGAGTCGATAGACGTGGACGGAGACGGGAACACACTCTCGCTCATGGACATAATCTCGCAGGAGGACGACATGGCCGAGCGCATAGGCGACTGCGAGACCTGCCTGCGGCTGCGCGAGCTGGTAGACAGCGTCCTCACCGAGCGCGAGGCAGAGATCATCAAACTCCGCTACGGCCTCCAGACCGACAAACCCCTCACCCAAAGAGAGACCGCCGCCCTCTGCGGCATCTCGCGCAGCTATGTTTCGCGCATTGAGAAGAAGGCGTTGGAGAAGCTGCGCGGGGCTTTGGGGGAGGACGTGTAGGCGTTGCGTTTTTGGGGCGGGATGTGTATAATAATGGCATCACTTTTCGGGAGGTGCCGGCTTGGATATCTATGAGATAAACAGCTCAGTCTTCGGGCACTCGGGCTTTCGCGAGGGGCAGATGTATCTCATCAGCTCCATCCTCAACGGCCGCGACTGCATCGGGATCATGCCCACAGGCGGCGGCAAGTCCCTCTGCTACCAGATCCCGGCCATGACCCTTCCCGGCCTGACCCTCGTCATCTCGCCCCTCATCTCGCTCATGAACGACCAGGTCGCCGCCCTGCGCCAGGCCGGCGTGCCCGCCTTCGCACTCAACAGCTCGCTGTCATATCACGAGCTCGACGAGCTGCGCTACGACGTCCGCAGCGGCCGCTGCAAGCTGCTCTACGTCTCGCCCGAACGCCTCGAGGCCCCAGCCTTCCTCGAGCTTATCGACGGCCTGCGCCTGCCGCTCGTCGCCGTTGACGAGGCCCACTGCATCTCGCAATGGGGCCAGGATTTCCGCCCCAGCTACCTCGGTATCAGCAGCTTTATCAAAAGACTGCCCCGGCGGCCCGTCGTCGCCGCCTTCACCGCCACGGCTACCGCCGAGGTCAGGGAGGACATCGCCCGCCTGCTCGAGCTCAGGTCGCCCAAGGTGCTGGTAACCGGCTTCGACCGCCCCAACCTCTTCTTCGACGTCATCCGGCAGGGCAGCAAGAGCAGCACGCTGCTGGAACTGCTCCGCGAGCGCAGGGGCAGGCCCGGTATCGTCTACTGCTCCACGCGCAAAAACACCGAGCGCGTTTGGGAACTGCTGCTCAAGCACGGCATCCCCGCCGCAAAATACCACGCGGGCATGCCGGACTTCGAGCGGCGCGAAAGCCAGGACGCCTTCCAATTCGACCGCGTGGACGTCATGGTCGCGACCAATGCCTTCGGCATGGGCATCGATAAGTCCAACGTCGGCTTTGTCATACACTACAACATGCCCCTGAGCCTCGAGGCCTATTACCAGGAGGCGGGCCGCGCCGGGCGCGACGGCAGCAGCGCCGACTGCATCCTGCTCTACTCGCCCTCCGACGTCATGACCGCCCGCAAGCTCATCGAGCGCGACGGGGAAAACGAGGCCCTGAGCCCCGAGGAACGCGAAAAGCTGCGGCGCATAGAGCTGCTGAAGCTCAGCCACATGGAGAGCTACTGCTCCGCCACGGGCTGCCTGCGCGGCTTCATCCTCAGCTACTTCGGCCAGGAGCACCCCGAACGCTGCGGCAGCTGCGGCAACTGCCGCGCAGCCTATGCCGTGCAGGACATCACGACGCAGGCTCAGATGCTGCTCTCCTGCGTGCAGCGCATCCGCGGTGCGCTCGGTTACAGCCTGGGCGCGGGCCTGGTGGCCCAGGTGATGACCGGCAGCCGCGACAGCAAGGTGCTGGAACTGGGCCTCGACCGTCTGAGCACCTACGGGCTCATGAAGGACAGCACCACAAACGAGGTGCGAGAGCTCATCTCGCGGCTCATCGAGCTGGGCTATCTGAACCGAAACATGCGCCACGGCGCGCTGAGCCTCACGGACAAGGCCGCCGGCGTGCTCTTCCGGGGCGAGCGGGTGGAGATACCCGTACGCAGCAAGCGCGCCGGGCAGCCGCCGGACAGGGCCCCGGCCCGCTCCGTCGGGCGCCGCCGCTCAAGGCTCGGGCCGGTATCGGAGCCCGTGCCAGAGCCGGACATGCCGCCGAAGGAGTTCGAGGCGCTGTTCGAGCAGCTGCGCGCCCTGCGCAGGAGCCTCGCTGCCGGGCTGGGCATCCCGCCCTACCTCATCTTTTCCGACGCCACGCTCCGGGACATGGCCCGCAAGTCGCCCTCCGACATGGACGGGCTCCTTCTGGTAAACGGCGTGGGCAAGTACAAGGCCGAAAAATACGGCGCCGCCTTCCTCGCAGAGCTGAACAAAACCGCAGATAAATAAAAATGCCCTCCCGGCCGCTTGGCCGGGAGGGCTTGTTTCATATCTCGCCGAAATATTCTCTTGTGGCCTGGGCGTCCTTTTGTATCTGCTCCTTGAGCGCGGCGGTATTGGGGAAGCGGCGCTCGTCGCGGATGAAGTGGTGGAACTCCACCCTCACGCGGTGGTCGTAGAGGTCGCCCTCATAGTCGAGGATGTAGCTCTCCACCGAGACCTGGTCGCCGCCCGAGACCGTCGGGCGGACGCCTATGTTCGTGACCGCCATGAGACATTCGCCGTCGTCCAGGTAGACCCTGCCGGCGTAGACGCCGTGCCGCGGCACCAGCACGCCGTCGGCAAAGCGCATGTTGATGGTCGGAGCGCCCAGCCTTTTGCCCAGCTGGAAGCCGTAGTGTACCTTGTCCACCAGAAAATGCGGGTGGCCCAGCAGCGCGTTGGCCTCCTCCACCCTGCCCTCTTCCAGCAGGGCGCGGATGCGGGTCGAGCTCACGACCTCGCCGCCGCTGCACACCGCCGAGATGATGTCGCAGCCCATGCCGTGCTTCGAGCAGTAGGCCGCCAGCCGCGCGGGCCGGCCCTCGCCCTTCCAGCCGAAGGAGAAGTCATAGCCCACCACCAGATGGCAGGCGCCCAGTTCCTCGCGCATCAGGTCCGCGAAATTCTCCCAGGGCATGCGCATCATCTTCTCGTTGAAGTGGATGAAAATGACGCTCTCGATGCCGAACTTGCTGCGCATTATCGCCGCCCTGTCCTCCGCCGAATTGATGAGCGGCACCTCGACCCGCTTCACCAGCGTGTCGGGATGCGTGTCGAAGGTCAGCACCGCGGGCGTGGCCCTGTGCTCCAGCGCGCGCCGCTTGGTCATCTCCAGCAGCGCCGCGTGCCCGATGTGTACGCCGTCGAAAAAGCCGAGGGCTATCACTCTCTTTTTATCAGCCATAGGCTCATACCTCGAAGAAGCTCTTTATCGTCTTCAACTTCCCGTCTCTCGCCTCGCCCAGCAGCAGGAACTCACCGCCGGGCGCATACACCCGAAGCTCGCCCGACGGCCCGGCGCCGAGCTTTACCTCCATGCCGTTGCGCAGGGCCTTTTCAGCCCGCTCGTCCTTCAGCAGCAGCGCGGGCCGGTCGGCGAACATCGAGTCCACCGGCAAAATGCACCGCTCCGCGCCCAGGCGCTCTATATCCTCGAGCGTGTGCGCGTCCTTCACGTCAAATCCGCCCGCGCGCGTCCGGCGCAGGCCCGACATGCAGCCGCCGCAGCCCAGCTCCCTGCCGATATCGTCGCAGAGCGTCCTGATATACGTCCCCTTGGAGCACTCGACCTCGAGCTCGAAGTCTCCGTCGCCGCGCTCACCCGTGCACTCGAGGCGGTATATGGTCACGCGCCTGGCTTTGCGCTCCACCTCTCCGCCGGCGCGGGCGATCTCGTAGAGCTTCTTGCCGTTCTGCTTTATCGCCGAGTACATCGGCGGCAGCTGCTCGATATCGCCCCGGAAGTGCGCCAGCGCCGCTTCGAGCTCCACCCTCGTCGGGCGCAGGCCTGAGCGCGTGAGCACCGTGCCCGTCGTGTCCAGCGTATCCGTCGTGAGGCCGGGCCGGAAGAGCGCGGTATAGCCCTTGTCGTGGCCCTCGGCGAACTCTACCGCCCTTGTCGCGCGGCCCACGAACACCGTCAACAGCCCCGTAGCCATGGGGTCGAGCGTGCCCGCGTGGCCTATCCTGCGCACCCCGGTCAGCCGTCTCAGCTTTGCCACCACGTCGTGGCTCGTCCAGCCCGCGGGCTTGTCCACGAGCAGGATGCCGCTCAGTCCGCCGGCCATTTCTCGTCCATCACGCGGAGCATAAGCTCCAGCGCCGTCTCGGGCTCCGCCGCTATCGTGCAGCCCGCCGCCATAGCGTGCCCGCCGCCGCCGAAGGCAGCGCACATCTCGGACACGTTCACGCCCGGCTTCGAGCGCAGCGAGAGCTTGCTCTCGCCCGGCTTCGTCTCCCTTATCGTCAGGCTCACCACCGAGCCCTCAGCCTTGCCCGCGAGCCCCGCCAGGTCCTCGCAGTCGTTCTCCGTCGCGCCCGCCCGGGCTATCATGTCCAGCGTCACGGTGACGACGGATATTTTTCCATTCCTGTAGAATCGCATACCGCTGAGCATCATGCCCTCGAGCGCCATCCTCGCGCGGCTCTGCGTGCGGAAGAACCTGATGTTCAGCTCGGAGTTGTCCGCCCCTAGCTCGATAAGCTCCGCCGCCGCCCTGAGCGTCGCCGCGTTCGTGTTGGAATACTGGAAGCAGCCCGTGTCCGTGCTCACGGCGATGTACAAAAGCGCCGCCTCCTGCGCGGAAACGTCCCCGCACAGGGCCTTTATGACCTCCAGCACCAGCTCGCCGCAGGAGGAACGCTCCGCCGCGAGGCAGATGCGCTCCGCAAAGCGCGTGTTCGAGGGGTGGTGGTCGAGCGCCAGCTGCACCCGCCCGGGCGCAGCCTCGGGAAAGAGGCTCTCGCTCGCCACGTCCACCGTCACCACACAGCGCGGCTCAAAGCCCTCCGGAGCCAGGAAAGGCTCGACGTAGGGCCTGTAATTATCCGTTATTTCGCGGTTATTTATGCAATACGCCGTCTTGCCCGCGCGCCGCAGCGCAGAACAGAGCGCGGCGCCCGAACCCAGGGTATCCCCGTCCGGGCGCCGGTGACTGACTATGAGAAAGCCGTCCTGTCCGCGCAGGTACGCCGCGCACTCACTCGCCGTCAGGCTCATTTTCGTCCTCCCTGCCGGTGTCCAGCTGCTCGATGAGCCGGCTGATGTGCGCGCCGTATTCTATGGAGTGGTCGAGCTCGAACACCAGTTCCGGCGTATAGCGCAGGCTCAGCGCCGAGCCCAGCTCGCGCCGCAGCCAGGGGCCGCAGCTCTTGAGCCCGCGCTTAAACTCCCGCTCGTCCAGCTGGCCGAGCACCGAGAGCCAGACCTTAGCGTACCGCAGGTCTCCCGTCGTCTCCACGCGCGTCACGCTTATCATTCCCTGCTGCACGCGCGGGTCCTTCACCTGCCGCAGCAGCTCCGACAGCACGCGCTGGATGTCGTCGTTCGTCCTGCCTATCCTGTTTGACGTTCCTGCCAATGTTATCCCTCTATCTGCTTCATGACGTAGGCTTCGATGATGTCGCCCTCGCGCTCGTCGTTGAACTTCTCTATCTGGATGCCGCACTCGTAGCCCGAGGCGACCTCCTTCACGTCGTCCTTGAACCTGCGCAGCGAGGCCATCTCGCCCTCGAATATGACTATGCCGTCGCGCACCACGCGCACCTTGCAGCCGCGCTGCACCTTGCCGTCGAGCACATAGCAGCCGCAGACCGTGCCGACCTTCGAGACCTTGTAGAGCTGGCGTATCTCGATGTGGGCGATGACCTGCTCCTCGAACTTCGGGGCGAGCATGCCCTTCATCGCCGCCTCTATCTCGTTGATGCAGTCGTAGATGACCCTGTACATGCGCATCTCGACGTTCGCCCTCGCGGCGTTGTCGCGCGCGGCGTTGTCCGGACGCACGTTGAAGCCCACGATGATGGCGCCCGAGGTCGCCGCCAGCATGACGTCCGACTCCGATATCGCGCCCACGCCCGAGTGGATGACCTTCACCCTCACCTCGTCGTTCGAGAGCTTCTCCAGCGAGGTCTTCACCGCCTCCGCGCTGCCCTGCACGTCGGCCTTCACGATGATGTTGAAGTCCTTTATCTCGCCCTGCTGTATCCTCGCAAACAGGTCGTCGAGCGTGACCTTCTTCGCCACGCCGAGGGTCCTGTCCTTCTCCTGCTGCTTGCGCTCCTCGACCAATTCCCTGGCCATGCGCTCGTCCGCCACGGCGTTGAAGGTGTCGCCCGCGCCGGGCACCTCGCCCATGCCGGCTATCTCGACGGGCACCGACGGCCCGGCCTCGGTCACGCGCTGGCCCTTGTCGTTTATCATCGTCCGCACGCGGCCCACTGCCGTGCCCGCGATGATGATGTCGCCCTGGTGCAGTGTGCCGTTCTGTACCAGCACCGTCATGATGGGGCCGCGGCCCCTGTCCAGCCTCGCCTCGATGACCGTGCCCTTCGCAGCGCGGTTCGGGTTGGCCTTCAGCTCCTGTATCTCGGCCAGGACGACCAGGTTCTCCAGGAGGTTGTCGATGCCCTCGCCCGTCTTCGCGGAGATCGGGCAGACAATGGTGTCGCCGCCCCACTCCTCGCTCACGAGGTCGTACTCAGTGAGCTGCTGCTTCACGCGCTCCGGGTTCGCGCCCGGCATATCCATCTTGTTCACCGCCACGACGATGGGGATGTT
>CALXEH010000076.1 GCA_944387285.1 uncultured Oscillospiraceae bacterium
ATCCTCTCCATGGCGGCGCAGCTCTCGGCGCCGAAGAGGGCGCTCAGGTAGTTGTAGCCGCCCTCGATGCCGCGCTCGAGTATGGAGCGGACGTAGGGACAGTTGCGGTTGGTCATGTAGTATGTGGCGACGTCCGTGGAGGAACAGCGCGGCGCGCGCAGGCGCGAGGAGAAGCAGCCGGGAAGATTGAGCAGGACTTCGGGGATATAGTAGCAGTTATATCCCAAGGCGAGCTTACCCTCGCCCACCGCCTGCGTCACAAGCTCGTTCTGAGCTTCCTGCAGGAGGTTTTCAAAGTAGATCAGGTGTTTCAGATCCTTCAATTTGCAGCCCCCTTGTTTATATTTTGTCAATTAAAAAACTTAGAATGCACAACAAACGCGGCCTCATGTGTTAAAATTATAGTACAAACTGCCCAGCTTGTCAAACATTTATCGCCCCAACCGTCCGAAAACCAACTGGTCTGTAATTGACCAGAACCAGAGACAGCAAAATACAGGGCCGCCGCCCGTATGGGCAGCGGCCCTGCCGCGTCATTCCTCAGTGTAGTTTTCCAGCGCGTACTCGATGCACTGGTTGACGATCTTGTTGAAGGACACGCCCGTTTTCAGGTTCAGCTCGCAGATGCGGTCGAAGGTCGAGGTCTTCATCCGTATCGTCCGGCTCACCGTCGAGAGCTTCTCGTCCTCAGTGTTGATTTTAAACGGCTCCATGTCCTCGCCTCCGATAGATATTGTAATTGCAAAAGCGAAGTATACAAATGTACATATAAGCAATCATAATTAATGTACATAGATGTACTGAGGCTGATGCAGCGCGGCCAGGGGCTCACCCTCCGTAGCGCGAGGGCATGCGGCGTTTGTGCTCCGTGGCGGCGTGCATGCGCTCGATCCGGGCCTTTATATCCGGCTCTGTCTCCAGGCCCTTCACTGCCTTATCTATATCTGCATAGCTCACGCCCATCTCGGACTCGTCCGTCTGGCCCTCGAACAGGCCCGCCGACGGCGCCTTTTCGATTATCGCGCGCGGGCAGCCCAGATATTCCAGGAACTCGTATATCTCGCCCACCGTCAGGTCGGCTATGGGGTTGAGGTCATAGGCCCCGTCGCCCCACTTGGTGAAGTAGCCCACATAGGCCTCGCTGGCGTTGCCGGTGCCGGCGACTATCCGCCCCTCGGCGTGGGCTATGGCGTAGAGCGTCAGCATCCTCAGCCTCGGCGCGATGTTCGCGACGGCCATGTCCGTCATATCCGCCGCGCCCTCGAGCGCAGCCAGCTCCGCCTCACGCACGGGCGTGAGGTCCACCGTCCGGGTCTCTATGCCGAATTTTTCCGCGACCTCGAGGCCGTCGTCCCTGTCCATGCCGTAGTTCCGCTTCGAGGCGCAGGGCATGATAACGCCCACGGTGTCGTCGCAGGCCAGCTTGCACAGGATGCCGACGAGAGCAGAATCCTTCCCGCCCGAATTGCCGAACACTATGCCGTGCGCGCCGCTGTTGCGCAGGTATCCGCGTATGTACTCCACGCGCGCTTCTGTCTCATTTGCGTAGTTTCTCATGCTTTGCTCCCTCCTTATGCGGTTATTATGTACTATTTTACCTTAAAGTCAAGCGGGTTCTTGACGCGAAGGGGAAATTGAGTTAATCTTTTCGTGTATTTTCTGCTGAAAAAGGTGATGCTTTTTGTCCGGCATTGAAGAGATATTCGGCACGATGGTGTTTTCGGACGCGGTCATGCGCGAGCGGCTGCCCGCGGAGACCTACGCCGCCGTCCTGCGCACGATGCGCAGCGGCCGCCGCCTGCATCCCGACACCGCCGAGGTCGTGGCCGCCGCCATACGCGACTGGGCGCTCGAGAAGGGCGCGACGCATTTTACGCACTGGTTCCAGCCCATGACCGGCGTCACCGCCGAGAAACACGACAGCTTCCTCATGCCCGACGGCTCGGGCGGGGTCATCATGGAGTTTTCGGGCAAGGAGCTCATCCACGGCGAGCCCGACGCCTCGAGCTTCCCCTCCGGCGGCCTGCGCGCGACCTTTGAGGCCCGCGGCTACACCGCCTGGGACCCCACCTCCTACGCCTTCATCCGCGACCGGGTGCTCTATATCCCCACGGCCTTCTGCTCCTACGGCGGCGAGGCCCTCGACCAGAAGACGCCGCTGCTGCGCTCCATGGAGGCGCTCTCGCGCCAGGCGCTGCGGGTGCTGAGGCTCTTCGGCACCGAGGCCGCGCAGGTGCTGCCCATGGTCGGCGCCGAGCAGGAATATTTCCTTGTCGAGCGCGACATGTACGAGCGCCGTCAGGACCTCATCTACACCGGACGCACGCTCTTCGGCGCCATGCCGCCCAAGGGCCAGGAGATGGACGACCACTATTTCGGCACGGTGAAGCCCCGCGTCGCCGCCTTCATGCGCGAGATAAACGAGGAGCTCTGGCGCGTCGGCGTCTCCGCCAAGACCGAGCACAACGAGGCCGCGCCCGCCCAGCATGAGCTTGCCTGCGTCTACGACACGGCGAACATCGCCGCCGACCACAACCAGCTCGTCATGGACGTCATGCAGAAGACCGCCAAAAAGCACGGCCTGGTCTGCCTGCTGAACGAGAAGCCCTTCGAGGGCGTGAACGGCTCCGGCAAGCACAACAACTGGTCCCTGGCCACGGACAAGGGCGTGAACCTCTTCGACTCCGGCGAGACGCCGGGCGAGAACGCCCAGTTCCTGCTCTTCCTCTGCGCCGTCATCAAGGCCGCGGACGACTACCAGGACCTGCTGCGCATCTCCATCGCCTCGGCGGGCAACGACCACCGCCTCGGCGCGGCCGAGGCCCCGCCGGCCATCATCTCCATGTTCCTCGGCGAGGAGCTCACCGGCATATTGGAGTCCATAGAGAACGACACCGCCTGCGACGTAAAGCAGAAGGAGCTCTTCAAGGTCGGCGTCCACGCCCTGCCCAGGTTCCCGAAGGACACTACGGACCGCAACCGCACCTCGCCCTTCGCCTTCACGGGCAACAAGTTCGAGTTCCGCATGCCCGGCTCGGCGGCCTCCATCTCCTCGGCGAACATAGCGATAAACACGGCCGTGGCCGAGGAGCTGCGCCAGTTTGCCGACGAGCTCGAGGGCGCGCAGGACTTCAAGTCGGCGCTGCAGGGCCTAATAAAGCGCGTGGTGCGCGAGCACAAGCGCGTGATCTTCAACGGCAACGGCTACGACCCCGCCTGGGTGGACGAGGCCGAGCGCCGCGGCCTGCACAATCTGCGCTCGACGCCCGAGGCCCTTCCCCACATGCTCGACGAGGCGAACGTGGAGCTCTACTCGAGGCACAAGGTCTTCTCCTACGCCGAGCTGCGCTCGAGGCTGGAGATCAGGCAGGAGGAATACTGCAAGCTGGTCATGATAGAGGGCAAGACCGCCCTGGCCATGGCGCGGCGCGAGATCCTGCCCGCCGTCAGCGGCTTCGCCAGCCGGCTCTCGGGCCAGGCACTGACCATGATGGCGGCCATGCCGGACTGCTCGGCGCAGTTTGAGCTCGGCACGGCGCGCAGCCTCATGCAGCTGTCCGACGCGGCGCACACGCTCGCCGGCCGGCTCGAAAACGAGCTGGTACACGCCGAGCAGATCCACGGGCCCTATGAGAAGTCGGTCTTCCTGCACGAGCACGTCCTGCCGGTCATGGGCGCGCTGCGCGCCGCCTGCGACGACATGGAGACGATAACGAGCGAGGACTGCTGGCCCTTCCCCACTTATGGCGAGCTGCTCTTCGGAGTAAAATAAAAACGGACGCCCGCGGCAGACGCTCTGCCGCGGGTTTTTCAAAAGGAGGCTTACCATGTTCCGAAAGGCGGTCTACGAAGACTGCGAGGCGGTCTACGAGCTCATCTGCGGCATGGAGGGCCGGCGTCTGCCCTTCGAGCGCTTTGCCGGGATCTTCAAAAGCCAGCTGGACGAGCCCGAGCGCTGCTGCTGCCTGGTCTGTGAGCTCGAGGGCCGCGTCTGCGCGGTTTTGAACCTGCGCTTTGAGGAGCAGCTGCACCACGCCGCGCGCATAGCCGAAGTCATGGAGCTGGCCGTGGCGGAGCCGTACCGGCGTCAGGGCCTGGGCGCCGCGCTGCTCGAGCGGGCCTGCGGGCTCGCGCGCGAGCGTGGCTGCGGGCAGATAGAGCTCGCCTGCAACCGCCTGCGCCGCGACGCCCACCGCTTCTACCTGCGCGAGGGCCTGCGGGATTTCCACCTCAAGTTTTCAAAGCCCCTGTACGGCGAGGCCCCGGCTGAAAACCGCCTTGGGCTCTGAGCACGCTCAGGCAGTGCGGGCTGTGCGGCCATAACTGCAAGCTGTGCCGGGGCGCTTGCCAGCGGCGGTGCGGGCGGTTATACTGGGTACGGGCGGGGCTCGGGCGGATTACGAGTTCCGATACGGCGGGGTATCGAGCAGCATCGAGCGCGGCGTGCGGGTGTTCAGCCTTGGCACATCGTCCGCCCTGCTGTCCATGAACGCGCAGCACATCGCGGCCATAGTCTGCCATGACGGGCAGAGCTTCGAGCTGGACCCGGACAGGCCCTTCGTCCTGCTGTTGCCCACGGGCGGCTTTGACGCCTACGACAGCGCCGGGCAGCTCATAGAGCTGGACGCGGACGGGTGGTACGAGCAGACCTCGCTCGGCTGAGTGGTAAAGAAAGGAGATCACAGGCATGAGCTACGGATTCAGGTATATTGACATGGAGGCCTACAGCCGCAGGCGGCATTTCGAGTATTTCAGCGGACTGGCGAACCCCTATGTGGGCATAACGGCGAACGCGGATATAACGGGCCTGCTGGGGACCGTCAGGTCGGAAGGGCTGCCCTTCTTTTTGACGGTGTGCTACTGCGTGTCCCGGGCGGCGGAACAGGTCCCGGAATTCCGCCAGCGCATCGCCGGCGGGCGGATAGTTGAGTACGAGCACTGCCGCACCTCGCACACGGTAGCGCTGGAGGACGGCACATACTGCTACTGCGACCTCGACGCCGCGGGCGATTTCGAGGAATACATCCGCTATGCGGCGGCGGAGCAGGAGAAGGCGAAGGGCGCAAACTCGCTCAGCGAGACCGAGGAGGATGCGCTCGACAAGATATTTGTGTCCACGCTGCCGTGGATATCGTATACGGGCCTCATCAATCCCACGCCCATCCCCGCGGACAGCAACCCGAGGGTCACATGGGGGAAGTATTTCAAGCAGGACGACAAGGTGCTGCTGCCGCTCACAGTCCTCTGTCACCACGCCCTGGTAGACGGCATGCACATAGCCCGGTTTTACGAGCTTTTCAACAAAGAAGCCAGCCGGCTTGCAATAATGCAGGCTCTATAATTGCATGGCTTCGGCAAAAAAGCATGACCCAGCAAGAGCTTGCTCACCGATAATACCGAAACATCCTGCGCTATTAGAATGAAGCCTTATAAGCAAAACTAAACTTGCCTTTCATCAAGTCCAGTGGTTTACACCGCTGGACTCTTTTTGTGCCCGGATCTCGATGAAAACGATGTTGTTTTGCCTTTTCGCATAGATCCCTCCTGTTCAGGTACAATAACCGTATCGATCAACCCGGAGGTATAAATGATGGAAAACAAAATCACGCCAGAACAAATCGAGGGCTTTTCCGAGCACCTGCGTCAGTCCGAGCGCAGCTCCGGCACCATTGAGAACTACCTGCGCCATGTACGCGCCTTTGCCGCGTGGCTGGGAGACAGGCCGGTGACCAGGGAAACCGCAGCGGGCTGGAAAGAACACCTGATCGACACGGGGTACTGCCCCAACACCAATAACGCCATGTTGGGCGGCCTGAATCGGTTCTTTGTTCTTAATGGCTGGCATGACTGTCAGGTCAGGAACTTGCGTCTACAGCGGCAGCTGTTTCGGGATGGCAGCCGGGAACTGACCCGTGCCGAGTATGACCGTCTGATAGCCGCTGCCCATGCGCTGGGTCGGGAACGGTTGGCTCTGCTGATGGAGACGATCTGCGCCACCGGGATCCGTGTCAGCGAGGTGCAGTATATCACCATGGAAGCGGTGCGGCAAAGCAGAGCAGAGATCACACTGAAGGGCAAAATCCGTACCATCCTCATTCCCGGTAAGCTGCGCCGCAAACTGCTGAAATATGCCCAGCAAAATAAAACCGTCTCCGGCGAGATCTTTCTCACCAGAAACGGAAAGGGCTTGTCCAGAAAGCAGATCTGGGCGGAGATGAAAGCCATCTGCAAAGCAGCTGGGGTGGCAGCGTCCAAGGTATTTCCCCACAATCTCCGCCACCTGTTTGCCCGGGTATTCTACCGTGTCTGTCGGGATGTGGCAAAGCTGGCGGATGTGCTGGGCCATAGTTCCATCGAGACCACCCGCATTTATCTGATCTCCACCGGTTCGGAGCACGCTAGAGAACTGGAGCGGACGGGTTTGGTCGTTTAGGACAAATTTCACATTTTGTCTCAAGAAGTCAGGATACCTGCCGGCACTATACATACTAGCGTGAATATTTTATCATGAAACATCTGGCAAGGCAAGATGCCAGCCATATTTAAGCATGACAAAAAGACCAATCAGGAAGTGAAATTTGATTGGCCTTGCTTTTGTACGCCTACGATACCCCCGGGCGCTTCATGGTTGGCATCTTTCTGCGTCGATTGCTCTTGGGTAACTATTATGGCAATAAGTTGAGCGACAAAATGTGAAGTTTGTCTCTATCAAGGGATATGGCAGGAGGTGATCGTTGTGAGAAAATAAGCAGTACAGAGGCAACCTGCCGCGCAAGTTCCCGGTCACTGAAACTCGCTGCCGCATTTCAGGTAATTGCCGAAGGCGGCAGATCCGGCCAACGCCGACCGGCACGGATGTAACGATGCGCTGGACTATCTGGCCCACGAACCGCCGCACCTTCGGCAGGCTGGGCAACAGGGCAGCTAATTGTCATATCGGGATCATCCGTATGAAATGGGAATAAAGGAGAAAGAGCAATGAGACAACAATGGAATCGGCCATTGGCCCTGATGCTGGCTGTGGTCATGCTGCTGGGGCTGCTCCCTACCGCGGCGTTTGCCGTGGTGGTGGAAACCGGAGAGGCGACTACGGCTGCTGCCCCTGCGGCCATCACGCTGGATGACATCACATGCCAGCTTGGCTAAACAGTGGCGTTAGATGGCACTGCAACTGTATCAGGCAGCGGCACGCTGTCCTACCAGTGGTACCAGAGCGACGACGCTTTAGTGGACAAAGCTGACGCCGCCGAGGGAGTCAAAAACGACACCCTTTTAAACGGCGAGACCAACGCTACCTTGACCGTGGACACCACGGAGGCCGGGGTGTTCTATTACTATGTCGTCGCTGCCAACACGGTAACATTGGCGGATGAAACATCTACTGCCTTTACCACCAGTAATGTGGTCACGGTTACTGTAAAGGAGGCGGCGCCCGTCCCGCCTGCTGACAGCAAAGGTCCGATCCCTCAGGGCAACGAGGAGGCGCAGATCACTTCTCTCGTTCTGAAAGACTTTATTCCCCACGGTGGAACATCCGGCAGTGATGTAGATCTGTTAACAACAACAAAACCAGTTCAGTGGGACATTTTCAATCCTTACACGCTGGAAATTGGCGTCTCCCTGCCGGCAGGTGTCGAGGATAATACCCTTGCCCTGACGCTGCCAAACGGGATGAAGTTTGTCAATCTCAATCCTGAGAATATTGAAAAAAATGACGGTATCGCAAGAGCTGACTATGAGGAACCGGAAGAGATTTATGGCTATCAGCCGGGAAACGGCACATTGACGGTCGTTTTTGATAGCAGCGTGACGAAGACCATTGTAACAGTTTCTATCCAACCGGACGTGGCGTTTTTCCCTGTGGAGAAACGACAAGAAGGATGGCAGATTGAAGATGCCATTCAAGTAGAATTAAAAAGCAATAACGTGGGGAAAGACCACAGGGGAATTCCAGTCAATGTGCAGATCAATGAAGAAGTGAACGACGGCCATCCTTCATATGAAAGTCTTCGGATAGGCGACATCAGTGATGCGACGCCGGATGTTGCACCGGGCGAGGTCTATGGTCTCACAGGCAATGTATGGACAGGGTGGTTTACTTACAATGGCAAACAGAATTACCGCCTGCGGTCAGAATTGATAGTCGTCCTCTCTGTGCCAAACGATCTAACATTGGAAACACCATCTGGTCTTTGGACAGTGGCAAAAGGTGAGACAGATTCGGATGACACAGGCACTACGCTTTGGACATTGAAGGCAACCGGACTTTATAATAGAACGCCTTCGATTACAGAGAAAGTCAGTGTGCAAATTCCCAACGAAGCAGTACCAGGAACGGTATATGCAGTCAGGCAGCATTCTATTTCTGTTACTACCTACGGACAAGATACGCCGTGGACAATTAGTGGAACAGAAAACGACAGTCCGCTATGGACGCTTACTGTAAAAGATCCTGAAAAAGTAGAGATTGGGATCACAGCAGGCAACGCGACCAATGTGTATGACTACACACAAAGGCTGGCATCCAATGGCCAGCCATTTACAGATTACAATACTGCGCTTGCCGGATGTATTCTTACAAACAATGGCGTTGCAGATATTAATCAGGATTTGATCTATAAGGCCACGTTCGACCAGACTGTGCAATTCGTGACCGCCGTTGGTATCCCCTGCGGGTGGGATGAAACAGAAGATGAATGGCTCCCCACGAAAATAACGGTCACGACGAATGATAATAATACCTACACGATTTCCGCTGAAGATGGGGATTATTCAGCCATTCGAGAAGTTGCTTCTTTAGCATATGAGGGTTTTGGCTTTATTTTGCGGGCGGCGGATGTCCCCGAGTTCGATGAAGCAGAAAGCATTGTGTCCGTTGAAGTGGAATTGCCCGGACTCCCTAAAGGGTATATGAGTTCGGCCCTGTTGACAAAATTACGCATAGCCGCGATGCATATGGTATACTGGAGGAAAAGCAAAGGCGGTGATGAGGGGATGATGACTCGCTCGGCATCGACCTCGACGAGCCGGTACCCGACCACTCTACCTTCTCCAAACTGCGCCGCCGCAAATTCAATGGCGCTGCGCTGTTCGAGGAACTGTTCGACGAAGTGGTTCGGAAATGCATTGAGCACGGTCTCATAGACGGCAAACTGTGGAAGCGGAGCCATCCGCATATCTTCAAAGGCTTAATGAGCAGGCGGTAAAGGACGGTGTTTACCCCAAACACCG
>CALXEH010000077.1 GCA_944387285.1 uncultured Oscillospiraceae bacterium
TTAGACCTGCTCTCCTCTTTCCCAGCTAAAGAAAACCTGCCGCAGAATTTTTCCATTCTGCGACAGGTCCTTTTTATCACACCACGCGGACGCGGAGGACGTCGGGGTTTTGCTGGATCTGGCCGGTTATCTCGCCGTTTACCTTCTCGGCCAGGTCTATCATCGTGTAGGCGTATTCGCCCCGGGGCTTGTTGAGCATGTGCTCGATGTTGATGTTCCTCGCGCTGATGAGGTCCAGGATGCTGTTTATCATGTGCGGCACGTTCCTGTGGATGACGCACAGGCGGCACTCGCCCAGGCGGTCGAGAGAGGCGTTCGGCATGTTGACCGAATTCTTGATGTTGCCGTTTTTCAGGTAGTCATATATCTCCTGCGCCGCCATCACCGAGCACTTCTCCTCGCTCTCGGGCGTGCAGGCGCCCAGGTGCGGGGTCGTGATGCAGTTGCGCACGCCCACCAGCTTCGCGTTCGGGAAGTCCGTGACGTACTTGCCCACCTTGCCGCTCGCCAGGCCCTCGATCATCGCGTCGTCATCCACGATCTCCGCGCGGGACTCGTTCACTATCCTCACGCCCGGACGCATCGACGCTATCGCCGCCGCGTCTATCATGTGGTGCGTGCTCTCGTTATACGGCACGTTCAGGCTGATGTAGTCGCTCGTGCGGAATATCTCCTCCAGGAAGTCCACATGTATGACGTCCCGCGACAGCCGCCAGGCCGACTCCACCGACATGTACGGGTCATAGCCCCGCACCGTCATGCCCAGCTTCAGCGCCGTCGAGGCCACCAGCACGCCTATAGCGCCCAGGCCGATGACACCCAGGTTCTTGCCGCAGAGCTCAGGGCCCGCAAACGCGCTCTTGCCCTTCTCCACCAGCGCCGGGATCTCGTCGCCGCGGTCCGCTATCGACTTCACCCACTCGATGCTGCCCAGGATGTCCCGCGAGGCAGCCAGCAGCTGGAATATAACCATTTCCTTCGTCGCGTCCGCATTCGCGCCGGGCGCGTTGAACACCACTATGCCCTTCTCCGAGCAGAGGTCCACGGGTATATTGTTCGTGCCCGCGCCGGCCCGGCCTATGCACTTGAGCTCAGGCCAGAACTCCGTCTGGTGCAGGTCCGCAGAGCGTATCAGCAGAGCGTCGGGCCGCTCAAACTCCGTACCAACCTCGCAGCCGTGCTTCTCAAGTATGTCGGTGCCCAGATGGGATATCGTGTTCATCGTCCGTATCTTAAACATGGTGCTCCACCTCAAAATCCTTCATGTATTCGGCCAGGGCCTTCGCGCCCTCTATCGGCATCGCGTTATACAGCGAGGCCCTCATGCCGCCGGTCAGCCTGTGGCCCTTGACGTTCAGCAGGCCGCGGGCCGCCGCGCCCTTGCAGAACTCCGCATCCAGCTCCTCCGAGCCGGTTCGGAAGGTAACGTTCATGCACGAGCGGCTGTCCGCCGCCGCGTGCGGCTTATAGAGCCGGGAATTGTCCAGCACCTCATAGATGAGCCCGCTGCGTTCGCGCCGCCGCGCGTCCATCGCCGCGACGCCGCCTTCGGCCTCAACCCAATCCAGCACCAGTCCCAGCATATATATGCACCAGCAGGGCGGCGTGTTCAGCATGGAGTCCTTCTCGACCATGAGCTTATAGCTCATTATCTGCGGCGTGTCCGCGCGCTCGCGCCCCACCGCCGCCTTGTCCACGATGACCACCGTCAGGCCCGCCGGGGCCATGTTCTTCTGCGCGCCCGCGTAGATGAGCTCATACCGCGCCACGTCCACCGGATGCGACATTATCTCCGAGGACATGTCGCACACCAGCGGCACCGCGCCGGTATCGGGCACATAGTCCCAGGCCGTGCCGAAAATCGTGTTGTTCGCGCAATAGTGGAAGTACGAGGCGTCGGCGTTCACGGCAAGCTCGCCCTGCCGCGGTATGCGCGTGAAATTCTCCGGCTTGCCGTCAAAGGCCGTCGTGACCGGCCCGTACTTGCCCGCCTCTTTCGCCGCTATGCCCGAGAAGTTGCCCGTGACGGCGTAACACGCGCCTGTCCCGCCCATGAGGTTCAGCGGCACCGCCGCGAACTGTGTCGTGGCCCCGCCCTGCAGGAACAGCACTTCGTGCGTGTCCGGCACCGACAGCAGCCGCTTCAGGCTCTCCTTGGCCGAGGCGTAGATCTCCTTGAACTGGCTGCCGCGATGGCTCATCTCCATGATGCTCATGCCGCAGCCATGCCAATTGAGCAGCTCCGACTGCGCGCGCTCCAGGACGGCCTGCGGCATCTGAGCCGGGCCGGCCGCGAAATTATAAGCCCTTTCCGCCAAGTCTGGACACTTCCTTTACCTTTTGACGTCATTTAATAGTATAGTCTTTTCCAGCCTGCCGCGTCAAATAGCAGCTCCAACAAGCATTTCCCCGGAAACCGCGGAAATTTGCACGTTTCGCACAAGGCCGCGCAGCCCTGTCCCCGGCACGCGCACTTCGACGTAGTTTGATGCGTGGCCCGCGGACACGCCCTCGTGCTCCGTCTCGAAGAGCACCTCCAGCGTTTCGCCCACGCAGCTGCTCAGATATTCGGCCTTCATCCGCTCCGCCAGCTCGTGCGCCTCAGCTGCGCGAGCGGACTTCACCCGCGCCGTCAGCTGCTCCGGCAGCTTGTCCGCCGGCGTCCCCGGCCTGCGCGAGTACGGGAAAACGTGCATCGACGAAAATGCGCAGCGCTCTATGAACGCCAGCGTGTCGCGGTGGTCCGCCTCCGTCTCGCCCGGAAAGCCCGTGATGAGGTCCGCCGTCAGCCCGCAGTGCGGGAAATACCGCCTCAGCCGCTCCGTCACGGCGAAAAACTCCGCCGTATCGTATTTCCTGCGCATCCTTGAGAGCGTGCGGTCCGAGCCCGACTGCAGCGAGAGGTGGAAGTGCCCGCAGACCCGGCCCGTCGCCGCCAGCCGCGCGCAGAACCCCTCCGTCACCACCGTCGGCTCGAGCGAGCCCAGCCTCAGCCTCAGCTCCGGCGCCGCCTCAGCTATCGCCTCCACCGCATCCGCCAGTCCCGGCTTCCCGGGCAGGTCCATGCCGTAGGAGGCGATCTCTATGCCCGTGAGCACCAGCTCGCGGTAGCCCTTCGCTGCCAGTTCCGCCGCCATCTGCGCCGCCTTCTCCACGGGCAGCGAGCGCACGCGGCCCCTCGCGTAGGGTATGATGCAATAGCTGCAAAAATTCTGGCAGCCGTCCTCCAGCTTCAAATACGCCCGCGCGTGGCCCGAGAATGCGCCAGCTGGCAGGTCCTCTATCAGCCTGCGCTCGAAGGGCCGGTCTATGCCCCGCTGCCTCGCGCCCTCGGCGACCGCGCGCTCGATTGCCTCGACAAAGCCGCGCCGGTCGCCGCTGCCCCAGACCACATCCGCGCCTATCGCCTCCGCCGCGTCCGGCTCCGTCTGCGCCCAGCAGCCGCAGACCGCGCTCTTCGCGCCGGGGTAATGCTCCATCAGCCGCCGGAGCGCCTGCCGCGACTTCCGGCCGCTCTCCGCCGTCACCGCGCAGGAATTCACGATGACGACATCGGCGGCCTCGCCCACTTGCGCCGGCTCGTGCCCGCGCCCGCGCAGCAGCGTCTCCATCGCCTGCGTCTCATACTGGTTGACCTTGCAGCCAAGGGTGTTTATAATGTATCTCATCTTCAATGTACCTCGAGGGTGATAATTTGGACATCTATCTTGACAACGCGGCCACCACAAGGGTCTGCCCCGAGGCCGCGGATATCGCTTACAAAGTCATGACGGAGCAGTTCGGCAACCCCAGCTCCACCCACGCGCGCGGGCGCGAGGCCAAAACGCTGCTGGACAGCGCCCGCAGGGAGATCTCCCTCTGCCTCGGCTGCCAGCCGAAGGAGCTGGCCTTCACCTCCTGCGGCTCCGAGGCCGACAACTGGGCCCTGCTCTCCGGCGCCTGGGCCGCCTCCGCAAAGGGCGGGCACGTCATCAGCTCCATGGCCGAGCACGACGCCGTGCGCAAGTCCCTCGACGAGCTCGAGCGCCGCGGATACGAGGTCACGCGCCTCGCGCCGGATGAGAGCGGCGCCGTGCCCGTGCAGGCCGTCCTCGACGCCCTGCGGCCCGACACCGTGCTCGTCTCGCTCATGCTCGTAAACAACGAGACCGGCGCCGTCACCGACGTCGCCGGCGTCGCCCGTGCGCTCAAGAAGGCCGGCTCGAAGGCCCTGCTCCACTGCGACGCGGTACAGGGCTTCCTCAAGGTCCCCTTCACCGTCAAGTCCCTCGGCGCGGACATGGTGACCATTTCCGGCCACAAGATACACGCGCCCAAGGGCATAGGCGCGCTCTACATCCGCTCCGGCCTGCACCTGCGCCCGCTCATCCTCGGCGGCTCGCAGGAGGACGGCCGCCGCGCCGGCACCGAGGCCATGCCCAATATCTGCGCCTTCGGCGAGGCCGCCCATCTCGGCCGTTCGCTCATGGCCGAGTCCGTGCAGCGCATGGCAGAACTGCGCAGTTACGCCGTCAGGCGCCTGCAGGATGAAAACCCCGGGCTGCTCGTCATCGGCGGCGGCGCGCCGCACATCCTCTGCATCTCACTGCCCGGCTACCGCAGCGAGGTGCTCATGAACTTCCTCGAGGCCCGCGGCATCAGCGTATCGAAAAGCTCCGCCTGCAAAAAGGGCGGGCGGAGCCATGTGCTTGAGGCCATGGGGCTGCCTGCCCCGGTCATCGACGGCGCGCTCAGGCTGGGCCTTTCGCGCTACACCACGCAGGCCGAGCTCGACGAGTTCTGCCTCTGCCTGCGCGAGGCCAGGCTGGGGCTCGCCCACAGCTGAAGCCTATTTCTTCCCGTCCTGCTTCTTTTCGTCCGGGGCTGATTTGCCCCGGGCGTTTTTGTTTATGAGCTGCCTGAGCCGCTCGGCCCTCGCCGCGCCGGCCGCCTTCGAGGCCGCGCGGGACTCCGCCCTCTTAGCCCGGCGCTCCTCCGCCGTCGGCTCCGGCGGCATCTCCACCTGCTCGCCCGTCCTCGGGTCTATGTGGTGCAGGTTCTCATAGCTCTCGTAGTCCGTGGGCAGGCCGCTGCGGCCCAGCTTGCGCCGCGTCAGGCTCTTTATGCCAGTATATACCACCACGAACACCGGCACGCCCAGCAGCATGCCCATGAAGCCGAAGAAACCGCCGCCCACGATGATCGCAAACATTATCCAGAACCCGTTCACGCCCGTCGTGCTGCCCAGGATCTTCGGGCCCAGAATGTTGCCGTCAAACTGCTGGAGTATAAGTATGAAAAACAGGAACAGCAGGCACTTCATCGGGTCCACCAGCAGGATTATAAAGGCCGAGGGGAAGGCACCGATGAACGGCCCGAAGAAGGGTATCACGTTCGTCACGCCCACGATGACCGACACGAGCAGGGTGTAGGGCATCTTCATCAGGCTGCAGCAGATGTAGCAGAGTATGCCGATTATGGCGCTGTCGAGCAGCTTGCCGGAGATGAAGTCCATGAAGGTCTTGTCCGTAAAACGCACGCCCTCCAGTATCTTCTCCGCCGCCTCAGCCGTGAATATGCAGTAGAGCACGCGCTTCGCGCCCGCCGCCACCGCCTCCTTGTTGAAGAGCACATAGAACGAGACGATGATGCCCACGACTATGTAGTATATGCCGCGCAGGAAGGTGTAGACGCCCGAGGTGATGCTGCTGATGATGTTCGTCATCTGCGGCAGCAGCGTATTCGTCGCCCACTGGGTCAGCTGCCCCGAGGCGCTGTCCAGCAGCGAGGTCACGCCCTCCATCAGCTCGGGATAGTCCTCAAAGGTGCGCGTCACCCAGCCCTCTATCGTCGCAAAATAGCTCTGGCTGTTGGAAACTATGCTGTTTACGCTCGAATATATCTGCGGCAGGATGAGCCAGAGCAGCGCCGAAACTATGAACAGCATCAAAAGCTCCACGATGACGATGGCTATGGCCCGCCCAAAGCCGAAGGCCCGCCTGTGGTCGTTCTTGAACACCCGGTCGCCCAGCGGAATGGTCAGGTTCCGCTCGAAAAACACCATCGCCGGCCTCAGCAGATAGGTGATGGCAAAGCCCCAGATAAATGGCGCAATGACGTGGATGAAGGCCGAAAAGCCCTTCGCTACCCCGGCCCAGCGCGAGAGCAGCAGGTAAAATACTATGCTGCACGCTATGACAGCAAAGGCCGTCAGGCCCCAGTAGAGGTATTTTTTGTCTCCGCCGAATCTCTTCATGCCTGCCTCCCGTTTTTTATCTAGCCGAGCGCTTTTTATATTGTAACCTCAGCCTAAGCCTCCGTCAACCGCTAAAAATCCCGTTAAGGGCCTGTTCGATGCTTATGTCAACCTGGTCGTGAATATTCCACGACTTTTTTCGACATTTGCGGCGGTTGAAAACTCTGTTGAAAATGTTGAAACCGCCTTGTATCCTCGCGCTTTCCGCCGCGTTTCCAGTTCACGGAATATTCACATTTGGCCTGCATAAGCCATAATTTTTGTCTACCTGTGTCGATTGACATAAGCGGGGACAAGGCGGCATATCATTTTTACAAAAACCGGTTTGGAGGTCGCTCACATGAAAAAAGTCCTCGGCATGCTCCTCGCCCTTTTGTTCTGCGCAGCCCCGCTCGCCCTGCCGGCCTCGGCCGCGGAGGCTTCGGAGCCCGCCGCGCCCGAGGTGGCGGCGCCCTCGGCCGTGCTCATCGAGAGGCAGACCGGCTCCGTCCTCTACGCCAAGGGCGAGACGGAGCGCAGGCCGCCGGCCTCCGTCACCAAGGTCATGACCCTGCTGCTCGTCGCCGAGGCCGTCGATAACGGCACCCTCGCCCTCGACGACATGGTCACAGGCTCCGAGCGCGCCGCCTCCATGGGCGGCAGCCAGATCTGGCTCGAGGCCGGCGAGCAGCTGTCCGTCTCCGATATGATAAAATGCGTCGCCGTGGTCTCCGCCAACGACTGCGCCGTGGCCCTCGCCGAGCACCTGTGCGGCTCCGAGGCCGCCTTCGTCGAGCGCATGAACCAGCGCGCGGCAGAGCTTGGGCTCGAAAACACGCAGTTTACCAACTGCACCGGCCTCTTCGAGGACACCGCCCACTACACCTGCGCCCTCGACATCGCCGTCATGAGCCGCGAGCTGCTCTCCCACGAGTGGATAAAGGACTACACTACCATCTGGATGGACTCGATCAGGGACGGCAAGTCCGAGCTCACCAACACCAACAAGCTGGTGCGCTTCTACGAGGGCTGCACCGGGCTCAAGACCGGCTATACCTCCACCGCCATGTACTGCCTTTCCGCCTCCGCCGAGCGCGAGGGCACCGAGTACATCGCCGTCATCATGCACGCCGAGAGCATCGAGAGCCGCAACGCCGATGCCTCCGCCCTGCTCGACTTCGGCTTTGCCAACTACAAGCTCTGCCCGCTCACCGACGGGCAGGCCCTGCCGGAAGTGGCCGTGGAACTCGGCGACGCCGACAGCGTGGGCACGGTCTGCGACGGCGGCGGGGCCGTCCTGCTGCGCACGAAGGACTCCCAGGGCCTCACGCGCAGCATCGAGCTGCCCGAGAGCGTGACCGCCCCGGTCCAGGCCGGAGAGCGTCTCGGCAGGCTCGTCGTCTCCAACAGCTCCGGGCCCGTGGCCGAGCTGCCCCTGCTCGCCGCCGCCCAGGTCTCGCGCCTCGGCGCGCCGGAGATCTTCCTGCGCATGCTCGGCCTGCTGGCCGGACTGCGCTGATTCCCCACTTTAGCCGACATATTTCGGCCAAACGCGAAGTTTTTCCCCACTTTCCTCCGGTTCGGCCGGGTTTTTTGGGGCTTGTAATCTGCGAAAAAAGTAGTATAATCTTCCTAAACACGCAAATTCTTTAACGAAGGATGAGGAAGATGATAAAAGTCGATCTCAGCGGCGCGGCCGCATTCTTCGACGCCGCCGGCCCGGATTACGCCGCCGCGGCTGCCGCCCACCGTGTGCTTGCAGAAAAGAGCGGGCCGGGCGCGGAGTTCACCGGCTGGACCGAGCTGCCCATGCGCGTCAAGCGCGGCGAGCTCAAGGCCCTGCTCTCCGCCGCGGCCAAGATACGCGCGAGGTCCAAGGCCCTGGTCGTCGTGGGCATAGGCGGTTCCTATCTCGGCGCGCGCGGCGCCATAGAGCTGCTGCGTCCCCTGCCGAAGGAGGGCGATCCCAAGGTCTTTTTCGTCGGCAACGGCCTGAGCGCCGACTACCTCAACGGCGTTATCGAGCAGCTCGGGGACGACGATTTTGACGTGAACGTCATCTCCAAGTCCGGCACGACGCTCGAGCCCGCGGTCTCCTTCCGCGTCTTCAGGGCCATGCTCGAGAAGAAATACGGCGCGGCCGCCAAAAAGCACATCTTCGCCACCACCGACTCCGCCAGGGGCGTGCTGCGCTCCATGGCTGACGCCGAGGGCTGGGAGTGCTTCATCGTCCCGGCCGACGTCGGCGGGCGCTACAGCGTCCTGTCCGCCGTGGGCCTGCTGCCCATGGCCGTCGCCGGCATTGACATCCAGGCCGTCATCGACAAGGCCATCGAGACCTTCTCCGCCCTCGACCTCAGAAGCCCCGAGAACCCCGTCTGGCAGTATGCCGCCGCAAGGCAGCACCTCTACGGCCGCGGCTACGGCATCGAGCTGCTCGCCTGCTACGAGCCCTCCTTCCGCTTCATGGCCGAGTGGTGGAAGCAGCTCTACGGCGAGTCCGAGGGCAAAAACGGCATCGGCATCTACCCCGCCTCCCTCGAGTACACCGCCGACCTGCACTCCATGGGCCAGTACGTCCAGGACGGGCCGAGGAAGCTCTATGAGACCGTCGTGAGCTTTGAAAAGAGCCTCACCTCCTTCCCCATCCCCTTCGGCATGGGCGACCCCGACGGGCTCAACTACCTCGCCGGCCGCGACCTCCACGACGTCTGCCGCGTCGCGCGCGACGCCGTCAAGGCCGCGCACATCTCCGGCGGCGTGCCCAACATCGGCGTTTCCGTCGACAGGCGCGACGAGGCCGGCTTCGCCGAGCTCGTCTGCTTCTTCGAGCTCGCCTGCGCCATCTCCGGCTATATGTCCGGCGTCAACCCCTTCGACCAGCCCGGC
>CALXEH010000078.1 GCA_944387285.1 uncultured Oscillospiraceae bacterium
GTGAGCTGCTGCTTCACGCGCTCCGGGTTCGCGCCCGGCATATCCATCTTGTTCACCGCCACGACGATGGGGATGTTCGCGGCCTTGGCGTGGTTTATAGACTCTATCGTCTGCGGCATGATGCCGTCGTTCGCCGCGACGACCAGGATGGCGATATCCGTCACGGACGCGCCCCTGGCGCGCATCGAGGTGAAAGCCTCGTGGCCCGGGGTGTCCAGGAAGGTGACGGGGCTGCCCTTGACGTTCACAGTATAGGCGCCGATGTGCTGGGTGATGCCGCCGGCCTCGCCCGCGGCGACGTTGGCCTTGCGGATATAGTCGAGCAGGCTGGTCTTGCCGTGGTCGACGTGGCCCATGACCACCACGACGGGCGCGCGGGGCACGAGATCCTCCGGCCTGTCCTCGCTGTCGTCGATGAGCCGCTCCTCGACCGTCACGACGACTTCCTTCTCGACCTTGCAGCCGAGCTCCATCGCCACGAGGGCGGCGGTGTCGTAGTCGATTATATCCGAGAGCGAGGCCATGATGCCGTTCCTGATGAGGGCCTTGACGACCTCGGTGCCGGATTTCTTCATCCTCGAGGCCAGCTCGCCCACGCCGATGGCGTCAGGTATCTGCACCTTGAGCTGGGCCTTCTTGGCTATCTCGAACTGGAGCTTCTGCATGCGCTCGCGCTCCTCGGCGCGGCGCTTGGCGCTGGCAGCGGCCTGCTGCTGGCGCTGCTTCTGGCGGTTCTGGAACTTCTCCTTGCCGCGCTTTTCGTTCTCGCCCGCGTGCGCGCCGGCCAGTCGGTCGAAGCGCTCGTCGTACTTGCCGAGGTTCACGTTGCCGCCGCCGCGCGTGTCGATGACGCGCTTTTTCGGCTCCTGCCTCGGGACGTGGGGCTTTTCCTCCTTCGGCTTGGCCTCCTGCGCGGGCTGGGCCGGAGCCTGCTCCTTCGCAGCGGGCTTGGGCTGCTCCGTAGCCTTCCTGGGCTGCTCCTTCTGCGCCTGGGCCGCGGCCTGGGGCTTGGGCTGGGACTTGGCCTGCTCCGCCGCCTTGGGCTCCGCCTTCGGCTCGGGCACCTTGAACAGCTCCTCCATCGTCGCGCACTGGTTCGTCTGCGTCAGGTACTCAAATATGACGGAAAGCTCCGCGTCATCGAGCACCTGCATATGGTTCTTCGGCGCCGTCGCATACTTCGTAAGCACCTCGGCTATGAGCTTAGACGGCAGATTGAAGTCCTTCGCCACCTCATGCACCCTGTATTTGTCAAAACTACTCATGGTGTTCCCTCCCCGGTTTGCATTTTGGGCCAGCGGCCCTGCGTCTTTCGGCCTTTTCCGCCCGCCTCGTCATCTCGGCGGCGGTTTTTCCGTACTCGTCCCCGTACTGCTCCGCCAGCGCCTGCAAAAACGCCGCGGACAGCCCGAAGTCCGTACAGGCGGCCATGCTGCACCCGCTCTTGCCCAGAAATTCGGACAGCTCCGCCTTCGTATATGGCAGCGGCACCAGCAGGGCCCTGCGCCCCGTGAGACTGGCTGCCGCGCGTTTTCCTGCGTTCTCCGAGGCGTCCGATGCCAGCAGCACGATGCGCGCCCTGCCGGCCCTCGCGGCCGCACAGGTGCCCGTCTCGCCCAGCTCCAATCGCCCCGCCCGGCGCATCAGGCCGAGATAGTTAAGAGCTCTGTCCGTCGTTTCCTTCCTCCAAAAGGCCTGCAAGCCTCGTCATTACCTCGTCCGGTATCTTCACCTCGAGCGCCCTGTCCAGCGCCCGGCTCTTGACTGCCTTCCTGAAGCAGTCGGCGTTCGGGCACACATAGGCGCCCCTGCCCGGCAGCTTGCCGCGCGGGTCGAGGCTGACCTCGCCCTCGGGCGAGCGCACCACCCGCAGCAGCTCGCGCTTGGGCTTCATCTCGCGGCAGCCCAGGCACTGACGCATCGGTATCTTCTTCGGCACCCGTAACACCTCACTTTGCGCTTACAGCGCGTCGCTGTCGGCCTTGATGTCTATCTTGTAGCCCGTGAGCTTCGCGGCGAGGCGGGCGTTCTGGCCCTCCTTGCCTATCGCCAGCGAGAGCTGGCCCTCAGGCACTATGACGCGGCAGCTCTTGCCCTCGTCCAGCATGATGACCTTCTCCACCACCGCCGGGGCCAGCGCCGCGGCGATGAATTCCTCCGGCTGCTCGCTGTACTTCACTATGTCTATCTTCTCGCCGCCCAGCTCATCGACTATGCTGGCCACGCGGCCGCCCTTGGGGCCGACGCAGGCGCCTATGGCGTCCACCGCCGGGTCGGAGCTCCACACGGCCATCTTCGTGCGGCTGCCGGCTTCGCGGGCTATAGACTTTATCTCCACCGTGCCGTCGAAGATCTCAGGCACCTCGAGCTCGAAGAGCCGCTTCACCAGCCCCGGATGCGTCCGGGAGATGAGCACCTGCGGCCCGCGCGTGGATTTGCGCACCTCGACGACGTAGACCTTTATCCGGTCGCCCTCGCGCAGCTCCTCCGTGCGGATGCGCTCAGACGGCGGCAGCATGGCCTCCGTGAACTCGGAGTTCGAGCTGATCTTTATCGACACGCCGCCCGTGCGCGGCTCTATGCGCGACACGACGCCGGTGAGTATCTCGTGCTCCTTGGAGGTGAACTCGTCATAGATCATGCCGCGCTCGGCCTCGCGTATGCCCTGGATGATGACCTGCTTGGCCGCCTGGGCCGCGATGCGCCCGAACTTTTTCGGCTCGACCTGTATCTGCACGACGTCGCCGGGCTTGGCGCGCTTGGAGAGCTTCATCGCCGAGTCGGTGTCGATCTCGGTGGTGGGGTCCTCGACCTCTTCGACGACGGTCTTGTTGATGACGACCTCGATGCGCTTTTTGGCCTCGTCGATAACGACCTCGACGTTTTCGCCGTACTCGGGATTGTCCTTTCTGAAAGCCGCGAGCATAGCCTGCTGTATCTTCTCGAACATGTACTCCCTGGGTATGCCCTTTTCCTTTTCTATGTCCTCTATCGCGGCGAAGAATTCTGCGTTCATTTTAAAGCGCCCCTCCGTATCATATGGTCATGTGCAGGCGCACCTGGGCGACCTGCGGCTTTGAATAGGTTATCTCCTTGCCCTTTATCTCGACAGTCACCGCTCCGTCGGCGTAGCCTCTGAGCACGCCGGTGTGCGCCTTGGCGCCGTCGATGGGCTGGTAGTGCCGCACCTCGACCTCTGCGCCCATGAACCGCTCAAAATCCGAGGGCCGCTTGAGCTCGCGCTCTGCGCCGGCGGACGAGACCTCGAAGGTATAGCTCGTCGGGATGGGGTCATACTCGTCGAGCACCGGGTCGAGCGCTCTTGACACGGCCTCGCAGTCGTCTATCGAGACTCCGCCGGGCTTATCGATGTATACTCTGAGATACCACGCGCCCGCCTCGCGGACGTATTCGACGTCCCAGACCTCGCAGCCGGCCGCCTCAGCGATGGGCCGCGCCAGTTCCAGCACCTTATCTGTGACCTTGCTCATTTTACCCCTGCCTTATTCTGACAAAAGAATTTATTCCAACAAAAAGAGTGGGCGAAACCCACTCAGAAGACACTACACCAATAACATACCTCTATTATATTACCACAGCCTCTTTCCCAATGCAAGAACTTTTTAAAAGAAGCGGGCCGCACGGCTCCCAACCGTACGGCCCTGATGAGTAAGAGGATAATGAAATGAAAAAGAAGAAACCCTTGCTTGCAGGAATTATGATATCAGCAATTTGTTAAGCAAACAATCGCGCTGATGTTACAGAAAGGTTAAGTTTCGGAGCACATAGGGCAGAAGCGCTGCAGGAATGCGGCGGCCTGGGCGCGGGTGGAGTTAGCGGCGGGGCTGGGCGCGCCGATCTCGTCGCCCTGGATGAGTCCGGTGGAGGCGGCCCAGCGCATGGCCTCGAGCGCCCAGGAGCTTATCTGCGCGGCGTCGGGGGCGGTGATGAGGTAGTTGACCACGGGCTCGCCGGCGAAGCGCCAGAGCATGGTGACGAGCTGTTCGCGGGTTATAGCGCCAGTCGGGTCGGAGCCGTCGGAGATACCGTTAGCGACGGCCCAGTCCTGAGCCGCAGTCATCCAGCCCGAGCCGCTGATCCCCACGCCGTCGATGCGGGCGAGGACGGCCCAGACCATGGCGCGGGTGAGGGTGCTGTCGGGCGCGAACGTGTTCTCATCGACGCCCTCCATGAGGCCGTTGGCCCAGACGTAGTACACCGCGTCGTAGTACCAGGCGTCCTCGGGCACGTCCGTGAAGGGCAGCTCGTCCGGCTCGTCAGGCTCGGGCGGGGTGATGTCGGGCATGTTCGCCCAGACGGAGGTGAAGTCCGTGTCGCCAAAGAGGCCGACCTCGTCGCCGGGCTGGAAGGTGTTATTGCCGTCAGACCAGCCCATGAAGATGTACCCGGGCTTCGACGGCGCGGCGGGCAGGATGAAGCTGCCGACCTTGGGCAGCACATAGTACACGGCGCCGTCCACGGTCACGACGTAGCTCACGCCTACGACCAGTTTGCCGTTCACATAGCTGATGGTGTAGTTCTCGCTCGCGCTGCCGCCGGTGACGGTTATGGGGTATTCCCCGGCCTTGGTCATGTCGGGGTCGCAGGTCAGCTCCGGAGCTTCCAGCAGTTCGTCGCCGCCGACAAGGCCATCGACCTTGTATGTAAGCGTGGGCATCGCGTCGCCCATGTTGGCGTTCTTGTCCTCAGCGATTATGGTGAGCGTCCTGGTCGTTATCTCGCCGACAGCCGCCGTAACGGCATCCGTGCTGAGGACGCATTTAAGCCGCATCAGCGCCCTCGAGCGTGATGCTGGTAGCCGTGATGGTCTTGCCAGTGCCGACGTCTGCGTTGTCGTATGTGAAGGTCGCCGTGGCGGTGACGGTGTCGGCCTCATCTATGCCGCTAAGCGTGATGCTCAGGCCGGATGGGACGCTCGTATCGCCGTCGTAGACCTTGCTCGCGGTACCGGTGATCGACGGGGTGACGAGGGTCTTGCTGGTGAGCGTGGTGTCGGCGGTGACCTCACAGGGCACTTGCACTCTCTCGTCGCCGTTGAAGTATGCCTTGTTCGGCTCGCCATTGAAGTCGTCGCCGCTGTTGAGGTAGCTGACGTAATCCTCGTCTACGGTGAGCTTCACGACCTCTCTGTGCGTGCTGTCGAGGGTGGGGAATTTATCGCCGTTTTCGCCCAAGGTCTGACGCCACGGGCCGGCTGTCTGCGTGTCGTTCAGCAGCCACGCCACCTCGCCCGAGGCGAATTCGGCTTCGGATTTTTCCGTGGCCTCGCCGCTGCCTTTTCCGATGCCAGTACCGTTTGTGCCAGCGGTGCCTTCGAGCCAGTAGCAGTTCGTTATTGTGCCGCTGTTACGCCCGCACACGCCGCCTTCGTAGTCGGTGCCTGCCACTTTGCCGCTGTTGTAGCAGTTCGTTATTGTGCCGCTGTTACGCCCGCACACGCCGCCGACGCAGGGGGTGCTCGTAGATCCGTAGATATAGCTGTCCGCTATGCTCAGGTTCTTCACCGTGCCGCCGCTGATATAGCCGAACAGACCGGCGTAGACATAGATGTAGCTGCCGCTGCTGACATTGACATACAGCCCGCTGATGGTGTGGCCGTCTCCGTCGAAGGTGCCGGTGTAGTTGTAGATGGGCGTCCATGAGCGGAGCTTGGTGGTATCGCCAGTGAGTTTACCGTCAGCGTCCAGCACGTTTTCGTTGATGGTGATGTCCTCCGTCAGCACGGCGTTTATGCCGGTCTGCCCGACGTTCACCTGCTCCGCGAACCAGTAGAGCTCGTCCTCGGTGCCGATCTGGTAGACGCCGTCCTCCTGAGCGGGCGGCGCCGACGTTGCGGACGCGCCGGCGATCAGCAGGGCGCAGACCAGCGCGGTCAGAAGCGCAAGCCTGAGCGGTCAGAAGCGCAAGCCTGAAAAGTTTCTTCTTCATTTATCTCGCCTCCCATGTTCGCAGGGTCTCTCGTTTTTTTGCAAACAATGCAAAAAAACGGGCGCGAGGTACCTCGCGCCCTTATACATTATATGCTATTTTCCAGCCCTGTGCAATACTAAATATTACAGCGCGTTCGAGCGGTTCACAAGCACGGACAGGTCGACGTACTCCTCAGGCTCCGACTCCTTCTCCTCGTCCGTCTCGGACTCGAAGTTCCGGTACACCGCCAGGCCCGAGCCCGCAGGGATCAGCTTGCCGATGATGACGTTCTCCTTCAGGCCCACAAGATGGTCCACCTTGCCCTTTATCGCGGCCTCCGTCAGCACCTTCGTCGTCTCCTGGAACGACGCCGCAGACAGGAAGCTCTCTGTCGCCAGCGACGCCTTCGTAATGCCCATCAGCAGCTGGGTATACGTCGCCTCACGCAGCGGCTCGCCGTTCTCGCCCAGCTCGCCCGCCGTCATCCGCGCGCGCACTTCCTCGTTCTCCGTCTTCAGCTCCGAGATGTCCACCGTCGCGCCGGAAAGCAGCTTCGTGTCGCCGGGGTCCTCTACCCTGACCTTCCGCATCATCTGACGCACGATCACCTCGATGTGCTTGTCGTTGATATCGACGCCCTGCTGACGGTACACCTTCTGTACCTCCTGCACCAGATAGTTCCGCACGCCCTGACGCCCAAACTCGTCGTCGTCGATGCCCCTGATGCTCAGTACGTCGTGCGGGTTCAGCGCGCCCGCCGTCAGCTCCTGGCCCTTGTCCACATGGTCGCCGTTCGAGACAAGGATACCGGCGGAGTAGGGTACAGTGTAGACCCTCGTGTCCCCATCGGCCTCGTTCGTGACCGAAATGGCAAACACCGCGTTCTTCCTCGTCTCCGAGATGGAGACGGTGCCGCTGATCTCGCTGAGGACTGCCATCTTCTTCGGCTTTCTGGCCTCGAAGAGCTCCTCGACCCTGGGAAGACCCTGGGTGATATCGTCGCCGGCGACGCCGCCGGTGTGGAAGGTTCGCATCGTGAGCTGGGTGCCGGGCTCGCCTATGGACTGCGCCGCAATGACGCCGACAGCCTCGCCCGGGTTCACCGGCTGGCCGACGGCCAGGTTTATGCCGTAGCACTTCGCACACACGCCGCTCTTGGCCTCGCAGGCCAGTACGCTCCTTATGAGCACCCGCTCTATACCGTGCGCCTTCAGCGTCGCCGCATCCTCAGGCATCAGCATGTGCTCGGTCCCGAAGATGACCTCGCCCGTCAGCGGGTCCACTACTGGTACCGCCGGGTACCTGCCGTGGATGCTCACAGCCAGCGACTGCACCTCCTGGCCCTTCTCGATGACCGCAGACGCCCAGATGCCCTCGTGCGTGCCGCAGTCGTCCTCGCGGATTATCACGTCCTGCGAGACGTCGACCAGACGACGGGTCAGGTAGCCGGAGTCCGCAGTACGCAGGGCGGTATCGGCCAGGCCCTTGCGGGCGCCTCGGCTGGAGACGAAGTACTCCAGGACGGACAGGCCTTCGCGGAAGTTCGACTTGATGGGGATCTCGATGGTCTTGCCTGCGGTGTTCGCCATAAGGCCGCGCATACCGGCCAGCTGACGGATCTGGTTCATGGAGCCGCGGGCGCCGGAGTTCGCCATCATATAGATGGGGTTGTACTCGTCCAGGCAATTTTGCAGCGCGCCCGTGACGTCCTTCGTCGTCTGCTCCCACTCGTCAACGACCAGCCTGTAGCGCTCGTCGTTCGTGATGAAGCCCCTTCTGAACTGCTTTTCGATATCCAGCACCTTGTTCTCGGTGGCCTCGATGAGCGTCTTCTTCGCGTCGGGCACGGTCATGTCCGCGATGGATATCGTGATAGCGCCCTGGGTGCTGTACTTGAAGCCCAGCGCCTTGATGTTGTCCAGCACCTCGGCGGAAATGGTGAAGCCGTACTTCTGGATGCAGCGGTCTATTATATCGCCCAGCTGCTTCTTGCCGACCTGGAAGCCTATCTCGTGGTCGAAGGCATGCTCCGGGTCGCTCCTGTCCACATAGCCCAGGTCCTGCGGTATCGGCTCGTTGAAGATGATGCGGCCCACGGTGGTCCTGATGAGCCTGTGCGCAGGTACGCCGTCGATGGTCTTCTCGACCCTCACGAGTATGGGCGCGTGGATGCCGATATCCCCGTAGTTATAGGCCATGATGGCCTCTGCCGGGGTGCCGTAGGCCTTGAGCGGCCTGTACTCGGCCTCCTTTTTGCCCTCCTTCTTCGCGGCCTTGTTGGCGGCCACGAACTCGTCCGCGTCCACGACCTCGCCCACGGGCAGCCCGGTCTCGCCGGCGTCCGTGACGTACACCTGCTCCGCGCCCTTCTCGGCCTTGCCGAGGCGCACATAGGTCAGGTAGTACGAGCCGAGTATCATGTCCTGCGTCGGCACGGTGACGGGGTGCCCGTCCTGCGGCCTGAGCAGGTTGTTCGCCGAGAGCATCAGTATCCTCGCCTCGGCCTGCGCCTCCGACGACAGCGGAACGTGTATAGCCATCTGGTCGCCGTCGAAGTCGGCGTTGTACGCCGTGCAGACCAGCGGATGCAGCCTCAGCGCGCGGCCCTCGACCAG
>CALXEH010000079.1 GCA_944387285.1 uncultured Oscillospiraceae bacterium
ATGCGGTTCTCGAAGCAGCCGCCGAACTCGTCGGTGCGCTTGTTGGTGCGCGCGGAGATGAAGGTGCTCACGAGGTAACCGTGGGCGCAGTGGACCTCGACCATGTCGATGCCGGCGAGCTGGGCGCGGCGCGCGGCGTCGCCGTAGCACTCGATGAGCCTGTAGACCTCCTCGGTGGGCATGGCCTCGGGTATCTCGCGCCCGTCGGAGGGAGCGATGGCGGAGGCGGCCTTCAGGGGATAGCCGGTGAGCTTGGAGTTGCCCTCGGGGCCGGCGTGCTGGAGCTGGATGCTGACCTTCGCGCCGTAGGCGTGGCAGCGGTCGGCGACCTTTTTGAAGCTCGGGATGACCTCGTCGGAGAAGAGGCAGGGCTTGCGAGGGCCGCCCTTGGCCTGCTTGTAGACGACGGTGGACTCGATGGTGATGAGGCCGAAGCCGCCCTTGGCGCGGGCCTCATAATAGGCGGCGGAGCGGTCGCTCATGCTGCCGTCGGTATTGGCGAAGTTGTTGCCCATGGGCGGGACGACGAAGCGGTTGGGCACCGTCACGACGCCGATATTGATGGGCTTAAACATATTCGTGAACTTCATAGCTTCTCTCTCCTTCCCGGCGCTCAGGCGAAGAACTTGTCCATGACCTCGTCGGCGGGCATCTCCTGGCCGGTGTAGAGCCTGAAGCCCTCCACGCCCTGGCGCAGCAGCATGCCGATGCCGCCTATCGCGGCCTTGACGCCGGCGGCCTTGGCCTCGAGTATCATGCGGGTCTCCTTGGGGTTGTACACGGTGTCGGCGACGACGAGATCGGCGCGGAAGAGGGCCGGGTCGATGAGGGTCTCCTTATCCAGCGGGGCCATGCCGACCTTCGTGGCGTTCACGAGGATGTCGCAGTTCTTTACGGCCTCGGCGAGGGCTTCCTTGTCCGCGAGGTCGGTGACGCTGGCCTTGCAGCCCGGGATCTTCTCCGTTATCTTCTTCACGGTCAGCTCGGCGTTGGGGTAGAAGGTGTAGCCCTTGCGGTTGAAGATGTGGATCTCGCTCGCGCCGTCGACGGCGGACTGCATGGTGACGGCGGTGCCCGCGCCGCCCGCGCCGAGGATGACCATCTTCTTGCCCTTCACGTCCACGCCGTGGACGCGCAGGTTTGCGACGAAGCCCAGGCCGTCGGTGTTGTGGCCGGTCAGGGTGCCGTCGGCCTCGACGACGACGCAGTTGCTCGCGCCGATGAGCTCGCAGGCGGGGCTAAGGCGGTCGAGGTACTTGGTGACCTCGGTCTTGCAGGGCATGGTGATGTTGAAGCCGCCGCAGCCGAGCAGCTTGAGCGCGGCGACCGCCTCGCCGGTCTTCTCCAGGGGCACGTCGTAGGCCAGGTAGGCGCCGTTGATGCCCAGGCGGTCAAAGCTGTAGTTGTACATGGCGGGCGAGCCGCTGTGTCCCACGGGGCTGCCGATGAGGCAGTACATCTTGGTGTGTCCATCTATGCTCATTGTTATTTTCCTCCTTTTATTATTCAGCGGCGACTTCGGGCCAAACGGCCTTGAGCACGTTCTGGGTGGTCTCGAAGTTCAGCTTCGCGGCCTCGGCTACGCCCTTGGCGAGCACGGCGTCGTTTATGACCTCGACGCCCACGACCTTCGGGGAGACGCCCTTGTCCTTTATCATCTGCACGAAGTCCTTCGTGATGCCTATGCCGTCGCCGGAGAGGCAGCGGTCGTGCATGGACTCGTCGCGCAGGATGGCCGCAGCGTAGGCGCGGGGCAGCACGTCGTTGAGCTGGATGGAGACGATCTTCTCCGCCGGGATATCGGCGAGCAGCTCGAGATCGAAGGGCTGGTTCGCGCGGGCCCAGTGCCAGGAGTCGAGGATGAGCTTGGCGTTCTCAGCGCCGGAGCCCTTGACGATGGCCCAGCCGGTGCGCACGTCGGGGATGCCGCTGTAGGGCATCGGCTCGACGCCGATGGTGTACTTGCCCGCCCTCTGGCAGAGCTCGGCGAGCTTCTGCGCGTCGTGCTCGACGCTGTACTTCTCCATGAGGCCGCAGTTTATGTGGTTTACGCCGAAGAGCTCGCACATGTGGAAGCAGATCTGCTCCTTGTACATCTGCTCGTAGCTGCGGTGGTCCTCGGCCCAGAGGGTGATGTACTCGACCTCGGTGACGGCGATGCCGTACTTCTTGAGGATGGCGAGGATGTCCTCGTCGTGCAGGCCCTCGGCGAGGGCGTCGACGTAGGTCTCGGCGCGCAGGCCGATGCCCTCGAAGCCGGCGGCCTTGGCGGCGGCGACGCGCTCTTCAAACTTGCACTGGTCTCCCAGGGTCCAGGAGCTGATGGTCAGCGGGTGATTCTTGGACATTTTTGTTTCCTCCCTAAATTATTGTCGGTTCAGGCTTTGGCCTCGGCCTCGGGCTTCTGGAAGTCCTTGTCGAAGCGCGCGTTCAGGATGACTGCGAGGACTATGCCGATGAGGGTGATGGCGATATTGAACAGCATGATGTAGCGCGGCCCGTTGGCACCGCCGATGTTGGTCAGCAGCCCGGCGATGGAGAGCACGGCGTAGTTGGCGATGGACGAGGAGATCATGACGATGGAGGTCATGACGGCGCGGTTTTTGGGGAACATGGTGACGGCCACGCTGGTCACGAGCTGGAGCACGCCGCCCGCGGCGAAGAAGCCCATCAGGAAGCCCGCCGGATAGCAGATCCAGGGCTGCTGGATGAAGAACACCGCGATGAGGGTGACGACGGCGGCGCTCGGGTAGATGACCAGGATCTTGGAGGGTTTGAGGCCCTTGGCGAGGAGCGCGGCGTTCACGAAGAGCGCCAGCACGATGCCGACGGAGTAGAAGCTCTGCACGAGGCTCGGGTCGGCGATGCCGTAGGAGCTCGCCAGCTCCTGATAGCAGTTGAGCCAGATCATGAAGGTGGCGGAGGTGGTGAAGCCCAGGATGACGAGGATGATGGCGCTGGGCGTGAACTTCATCTTCTCCTTCTTCCCGCCGTCCTTGGACTTGACGCTGCGCTCATAGGGCGGGAAGGGCAGGAAGACGATGGCTATGCCGACCACGGTGATGAGCACGGCGCAGACGATGAAGATGGTCGAGAAGGGCAGGGCCGCGCCCGCGACAGCGCCGATGGCGAAGGGCAGCAGGAACTGCGCTATGGAGATGGAGAGCTTCGTGAAGATGTTCGCAATGGCGCCCTTTTCCTTGAATATCTCCATGCAGGAGGGCGTGATGCTCACGTCGAGGAAGCCGTTGGCCGCGCCGGCGACGATGCCGAGGATGTAGGCCAGCACATAGCTGTGGGTGAAGCAGACCGCGCCGAAGAAGACAAGATAGCAGGCGCAGCCGATGAGGGCGGGCAGCCGGCGGCCGAAGCGGTCGGAGAGCGGCCCGGCGAAGGGATAGGTGATGAGCCGGCCGAGGCCCAGCGCCGCGATGACGGCGAGCACGCCCGCAACGTCATAGCTGCCGTCCGCCAGCTGGCTGCTGCTCCAGAGCGCCGCAAGCTCCTGCTTGTAGTGGCCCATGATCGAGGAGGCCACGCCGAGGACGAAGTAGGTCATGTACAGCGCGAAGGCTGTGGGGTAATATTTCTTCATGCTCATGTACTTTTCCTCCCTTTCACCTGTATATGGCGTCGCAGACTTCGTCTATCGGCATCTCGAGGCCGGTGTAGAGCTTGAAGCTCGCCGCGCCCTGGCCCACCAGCATGCCCAGGCCGTCGAAGGTGCGGCAGCCGGCGGCCTTGGCCTCGCGGAGCAGCTTGGTCTCCTCGGGGTTATACACGACGTCGGTGACGATGAGCTCGGGCCGGAGCATCGTGAGGTCGGTTATGAGGCTCGCGTCGTCCATGGGCGCCATGCCCACGCGGGTGGCATTCGTGAGGATGTCGCTGGTCTCGATGCTCGCGCGCAGGGCCGCGGCGTCGTCCAGGTCGCTGAGGCTGATCTTGCAGGCAGGGGCGGCGTCGCCTATGGTCTTGAGGTTCGCCAGGGCCCTGTCCCAGAAGGCGTCGCGCTTGTTGAAGACGCGGATCTCCTTCGCGCCCTCGAGCGCGGCTTCGATGGCTATGGCGCTTGCCGCGCCGCCCGCGCCCAGCAGGGTCACGGTCTTGCCAGCTATCTCCACGCCGCCGCGGCGCAGCTGGCCCGTGTAGCCCATGCCGTCCGTGACGTAGCCGTGGAGCTTGCCGTCCTTATTCACTATAGTGTTCACGCTGCCGATGGCCTTGGAGGCCGGGCTGACCTCGTCAAGGTAGGGGATGACGGCGTTCTTGAGCGGCATGGTCACGTTGCAGCCCATGACATTGAAGGTGCGCAGCGCCGCGATGCCCTCCGCCACATGGTCCATGTCCACGTCAAAGGCCAGGTACGCGCAGTTGAGCCCGTACTTCTCGAAGCAGTAGTTGTACATCGCGGGGGATTTGGAGTGCTCGACCGGGGTGCCTATGAGGCCCAGCAGCCTCGTCTTTCCGTCTATGTTCATGTCTGTCTCCCTTTCTGCCGCTCGCGGCTTCGTTCTGGCATGAATGTAACACATTGACTGTTTTTTAACAAATCAATAAAATTTCTCAAACTATAGATATGTTCTATCGAATATGGTAAAATAGGCGCAGAAGAAAGGGGGCTTTGGGGATGAATCTGTTCCATCTGCGGTATTTCGTGCAGCTGGCGGAGACGAAGCACTACACGCGGGCGGCGGAGCAGCTGTGCATAACGCAGCCTAGCCTGAGCCACGCGATAAACCAGCTGGAGAATGAGCTGGGCGTGCCGCTGTTTGAGAAGTCGGGCCGGAACACGGAACTGACGCGCTTTGGCGAGCACTTCCTCACCTGCGCGCGCAAGACGCTCGAGACGCTGGACGAGGGCGTGGAGGAGCTAAAGCGCGTCTCGCGCGGCGAGGGGCTCATCCGCCTGGGCCTGCTGCGGACGCTGGGTGTGGACTATGTGCCCGAGCTGGTGTCGCGGTATCTGTGCGAGAACCCGGGAAAGCAGCTGAGATTCACCTTTGAGACGGGCATGACGAATTCCCTGCTGGAAGGGCTGATGGAGCGCAGGTACGACCTGGTATTTGCATCAAAGCCGCCGGCAGAGCTGGGATTAACTTCCGTTGCAGTGGAGCGGCAGGATCTGGTGCTCATCGTGCCCAGGGGCCATCCCCTGGCCTCGCGGCACTCCATCAGCCTGGGCGAGACCCTCCCCTACCCTCAGGTCTACTTTTCCAAGGGCTCGGGCCTGAGACCCGTGGTGGACGAGCTGTTCTCGCGCGCGGGCGGCGAGCCGAAGATCGCCTACGAGATCGACGAGGACCAGGTCATCGCCGGGCTGGTGGCGCGCGGCTTCGGCATAGCCGTCGTGCCCTACATGGACCTGCTCATGCGCCTGGACCTCAAGATCATCCAGATCGCCAGCCCCGTCTGGGAGCGGAACTTCTACATGGTCTCCGACGACCGGGCCTGGCAGACCCCGGCAGTCCGGAATTTCCGACAGTATGTCCTCAACGGCGTCAGCTGGTGATTTTTCACAAGCCAAATGCCAGATTTTTGACATCATAGACGCAGACTGAATTACCATAGATATTATCAATCAAAATCCCGGTCCCATAGAAGGGACCGGGATCATCTTTGCTGTGTCAAAGCCGTACCCGTCCACATAGACTGTCCATGCGGAGGTGATGCGGCATGCGGCGCTGGGGCGAGTCAGAGACCTGGCTGCTGGTCTATCTGGCCGTACTGCTGCTGCAGTCGGCGGCCGGGCTGTTTTTCCCGGCGCCCGAGGCGGCCTCGGGCATTGACGTGATAGTGCGCACTTCGGCGGCGGGGATCTTCGGGTATTTTCTCAGCTCCTGTGCGCCGCTGCACAGGCCGCGCAGGACTGCCGCCGTCGCTTTGGCGGGGCTGTTCTGTCTGGGCGTACTGCTTGCGCTCAGGGCGGCCTCGGTCTCGCGGCCCTGGCTGCTCGCAGCCGACTCCGCAGCCGCCACGGTGGCCCAGTTCCGGGACTTTGTCTCGGGCTGTGTGGGCTATCTGACCGGCGGCAGGAACGACCAAAACCAAACATGATCCAGGCGGTTATACAATGGCCGAGATCAGGCAGGACCTGCTCAGTTTGAATTACAGCCCCAGCTTTGACATCAGCGGTATGCAGGAGGCGGAGGTAAACCTCAGCCTGCCGCCCGCCGTGGTGCAGGGCAGCATCACCGGCGCCGTCACTGACGGCGTGCAGCCCCTGGCGGCCGCCACCGTCAAGCTCTTCGACAGCACTGGTACGCCCTATATGCACACGCTGACTGACGCCTCCGGCGCTTTCAGCTTCTCCAACGTGCCGGCCGGCACCTACAGCCTCGCCGCCGTGCTTCCGGGCTATGTGCTCAGCCCCTCCGTGGGCGTCACCCTGACCGAGGGCGGCAGCGCCGAGGTCAGCCTCGTCTGCACGCCCGAGGCCGGCCTCTCGCTCGGCACCATCGCCGGCGTGGTGAGCTCCACGGGCCTCATGGGCACGGTGCCCGTCTCCGGTGCGAAGATAGACCTGGCCAATCTCACCGGCACCGTCATCGCCTCGACCTACAGCGCGGCCGACGGCGAGTTCGTCTTCTACGACGTGGCCGACGGCGTCTACAGCCTCACGTCCACCGCCGCCGGTTATTCCGCCTCCGCGCCCACCGCGGTCACGATACTCGGCGGCTCTATCGCGAACGCCAGCCTCTCCATGGCCGTGGACGGCCTGACCAACACCGGCACCGTCAGCGGCATCATCCGCGACAGCGCCGGCACGGCGGTAGCCAACTGCTTCGTCGGCCTCTACGCCGTTACGGATGTGGGCGGCGTCCAGACCGAGACCCTCATCGCCACGACCCGCACGAATTCCGAGGGCAAGTACCTCTTCGGCGGCGTCACCGCGGGCAGCTATATCATCAAGGCCAAGCTCGAGCAGCTGGCCTGAGCCGCCGCCAGGGCATGACAAAAGGGCCGCGCCTTCCGGCGCGGCCCCTACATATTTTGCTATTATTCCAGCTCCTCCACGGCGCCCAGCCAGAGGCTGTTGGAGGCGTCGGAGGGCATCTTGTGCCCGTCACGCGGCGAGAGCGTGAAGCCCATAACCGCCGGGCCGTCCGCCGAGGCGCTGCGCTTGAACTGCTGCACGAAGAATCTGCGGCAGTAGCTCTTGAGCCAGTGGACGAGCGTCTTCCGGTCGAATTCGCCCTCGAACGCGATCTCAGCCAGCCTGAGCACCTTCTCGGGCGAGCCGCCGCGCATGACCATGTGCCAGAGGAAGAAATCCTGCAGGATGTAGGGCCCCACGGAATCCTCGCTCTTTTGCAGCAGCTCGCCCTCGTCCCCGATGGGCAGCAGCTCCGGCGTCACAGGCGTGTCCCAGATATCGTGCAGGGCCGCGCCCAGCACCCGGTCCTCGCAGGTGTCCGCGATGTGCTTGACTATGGCGCGCACCATGGTCTTGGTGAGGCCGGCGTTGATGTCGTAGTTGGAGATCTGGTCGCCGTTGTAGGTGCACCAGCCGTCGGCCTGCTCGGAGAGGTCCTTCGTGCCGACGTCGAGGCCGCCGACCTTGTTGGCGATGTCGAGCAGCACCATCGTGCGCTCGCGGGCCTGCGCGTTCTCGAACACCACGCTGTGGTCGCCCATGTCGTGGCCGATCGTCTCGAAGTGCTTCTTCACGCTCTCGCCTATCGGGATGACCCGCAGCTCCGCGCCGAGCCGCTCGGCTATCGTCACCGCGTTATTCTTCGTCCTGTCCGTCGTGCCGAAGCAGGGCATCGTCACCGCGACGATGTTCTTCCTCGGCAGGCCGAGCTTATCCATCGCCCTCGCGCAGGCCAGCATGACCAGCGTCGAGTCCACGCCGCCCGACACGCCGATGACCGGCCGCCAGCAGTTCGTGTACTCCATCCTCTTGATGAGGCCCGTGGTCTGGATGGTGAGGCAGCGCTCTGCGAACTCGGCGATGCCGGCATCGGGCACGAAGGGCTCGCGCTTAATGCGGCGGGTGAGCTCGGTCTCGGCGCGCTTGAGGCCCCAGGCGCAGCGGGAGATGGCTGTGCGCTCCATTCCGGCATAGGTCTGCTCGCGTATACGCGCGTCGTTGAGGTTGAAGATGTCAAGCTCGCTCACGGCCATGCCGCAGCCGTCCTCGCTGACGGCGAGGGTTTCACCGTCGTCCACCACGGCGCAGAGGCCGTAGTAGCTCTTGTCGGTGCTGCTCTCGCCGCTGGACGGGGCCGCGCTGACGCAGCCGTAGTGCAGGCGCCGGGTGTCCACCTCGAGGGCGGTCACGGTGCCGCGTCTGGACTGCACGCTCATCGGCTCGTCGCTCAGCTCGGCGATAACGGTGGCCCCGGAAGCACAGAGGGCCGCGGCGGG
>CALXEH010000080.1 GCA_944387285.1 uncultured Oscillospiraceae bacterium
GCATGACGTAAAACCCAACGCGAAAACGTCACCCGTAGGGCGCATCGACCCCGATGCGCCGCCCGCACGCGGCCACGTTACCGCGCCCAAGCCCTGTAGGGGCGGGGTTCCACCCCCGCCCGGACGCGGCGGTTTAGGACGACGTCAAAACCACGCGCCCCGGGCTCACACCGCCGATGCGATGTCGGCGATGAGCACGGGCGCGAGCCAGAGCAGCAGGTAGAGCATGACGTTGGAGGCGGAGACCGCACCGACGCCGCCGGTCAGCATGAGGATGAAGAAGAGCGCCATGCCCACGACGGCGCAGACGACGGACAGCACCGTGCCGAGCGCCGAGGCGAGGTAAGCCCGCCGGCCGCAGTCGGCGACCTCGACAAAGGAGCCGAGGCCCTCGCGCGAGAGCAGGGCGGATATTGCGCTGTCCTCGCCGGGTTCCGCGCCGGAGACCTCGTAGCGCCGCGCGAAGGGCGGGAAGTCGAAGCCGTCTGTAGGCAGGCGGAACTTCTGCCGAAGCATGAGCGGCGTGACGAGGAAGTCACGCACGGCAAAGAGCGGGTCGCGCCGCGAGTGCAGCAGCCCGGCGAGCGCCGCGCGCACCGAGCCCTGAGGCTCGTACTTGACGTTGAAGATGCCTGTGAGCACCCCGTTCATGGCGATAAACACGGAGCTTCGGGACGCCAGCTTCTGCGGTATCATGATGCCCATGAGCCGCATGAAGCCCGCGCTGCCGCAGATGACCTCGAGCCCCTCGATGAGCGAGGTGAGCCCGCCGCCCTCATGGCAGCAGAAGTCCTCGACCCGGAGCATGGTGCAGCCGTTTTTCTGCATGAGCCCGAGGAAGGCCGGGGAAAGCCCGCTGCCGGAGGCGCAGACTAGGCTGCCCGCCGCAGCGATGACCCTCTGCGGCTTCATGCCGTCGAGGATGCGTATGCTCTCGATAGAGACGGAGTCGCTGGGGAAGAGGTCGGTGTCGGTGACGACGAGCCGGCTCGCGCGGCCTATGTCGCGTATACCGGGCCAGCCCGCCACGGCGGCGCCGGAGCGGAATACGCGCCGGGCGATCATGGCGTAGGGCAGGGCGCAGGATACGAAGGCCGCGAAGGGCGCGGTACAGGCCGATATGGCTGCCAGCACCCGGAAAAAGCTGGTCCAGCTCTTGGTCACCGCCGTGGCGATGACGGAGAGCAGTATTGAGGCGGCGATGAACCAGGGCGCGAGGCTCAAAAAGATGTTTTCAGCGGCGTCAGGCTCCTCGCAGCGGCGCAGCCAGCCCTCGGTGCTGCCGCGCTTGCGCTTGATTATGGCAGCGCCCTCCTCGAGCACGCCGGTCTCGGTGCTGACGCAGTAGGGGTCTTCCGCCAGCTGCTGGGCCTTGGAAGAGAGGCGCAGGCCCTTCGCCGTGAGCAGCGCGCCCCAGAGCGCGAAGGTCATGGAGAGCCCAGCCGCGCCGCAGAAGGGCAGGCCCCAGCCCGCCGTACCGACGGCGTAGCTCACCACGGCGTCGAGCGCCGCGGCGACGCAGGAGAAGGACACCATCGTCCACAGCCCCGCGCGGTTACGCAGCAGCGACATGACCCCGCCCGTGAAGATGTCCAGCCCCAGCATGACTATCGTCAGCTCCAGCGCGAGACAGACTAGCGAGGTGGCCTTCAGGTCGGAGCCGAGCGCGCCGAAGCAGGGCAGGCCGAAGGAGATCCAGCAGAGTATTATTGACAAAAATGCCGCCGTCCGAAACCTGAGCTTGAGCGAGGAGACGCTGCCGGCGTAGTATTTGGCGGCCCGGTCAGGGGCCATCTCGGGGCCTTCCTCGACCTCGTCCTCGACGGCGCGGGCCTCGCCCGCGGTCATGGCCCGGCGGAGCTTGTAGCCGATTATGGCCAGGGTGCCGAGCACGGGCCCGGCCCTGCGCTCGTCCTTCGGCCTGCGCCGGAAGACGCGCCTGGGCCCGAGGTCCGCGTCCTCGAAATCCTCGTCGGCGTAGTCGGCGTCCTCGTCCTCATAACTGTCGTAGCCGCCGCTGCGGATTTCCTTGTCGGCGGCGGGTATGTATCGTTCGTCCTCCGGCTCCGCGGCGTATTCGGGCTGCTCCTCAGCCTGCGGCTCATAGCCGTAGTCCGGCGCGGGCTCGAATTCGGGCGCCGGTTCGGGCTCGGGTGCCGGCTCATAGACGGGCTCCTCGACGAAGCGGGGAGTGTCGGCGGGGCGGGGTATGTTCCAGTTGGCCGAGCGGCGCTCGGCCTCGGCGATGATGTCGCCGAGCTTGTAGACCTTGACGTCCTCGTCGCCCTCGGGTAAGCTCGCGGCGGCGCCGGGGCGGTAGACCTTGACATCCTCGTCCTCGTCGAAGGCGGGCGCTTCCGGCTCATAGCTGGGCTCAGGCTCGTATTCCGGCTCGGACGCGGGCATGTACCTGGGCATGTATTCGCGCACGTCCTCGCGCTCGCGGCGGCGCGAGCGGCTCTTGCGGGCGCGGCGGGGCCTGTACTCGCGCGCGGGCTCCGGCTCATAGCCGAGCGTGTCGTCCAGCTCGGGGCTCTCGACCTCGTGGCCGCTGAAGGTCTCGTCTATGGCCTCCATCACTATACGCCGCGAGCGGGCCGAGACCTCGTCCTCTGGCGGCACGCCCAGGCCGAAATCCCCGTACTCTGCCAGTATGGCCTCGAGCGAGATGTCCTCGGCCTCGGTCAGGTTATCTTCAAAAGTAATTCCACTGTCGGTCAAATCCAAAATCCTCTCCTGCGCGGGCGCAAAGATACGAATACCAATATAACACACCCTTCCGGAAACTTAAAGCATAAAAATGAGGTAATTTGTAAATTCTCAGCGAAAATACCCCGCGCACGGGCCGGGATAGGCTGAAAGCCCCGAAAATAGAGTTCCATCCGTTTTGCCCCGGGGCGTGTACCTCGGGAAAACACCGCCAGCGGAGCGGAGCGTAGGCTCGTCCGACTTCTTAAACAAGCTGTAAGCGCCGCCCGGACGGGCGGCGCTTTTTGTCAACCGCCCTCCTTGGGCGGCTTGGGTTTGTTGTTCTGCGGCTTGCGGCGGCGGTTCGGGTTGAAGCGGCGCTGCGGGTCTTTGAGCTGCTGATTCGTCTCCTTCTGCGGCTTGGGCTCGCGTTTTTTCTGCTCGCGCTCCTGATTCTGGGATTTGGGCTGCTCGGAGCGGCGGCTGCGGCCGCGGTTTTGGTTCTGCCGCTTGCGCACGGGCACCTCGGCGGCGGGCTTGCGCGGGGCGTCCTGCTCCTGCGCGGCCTGCTCGACGGGGTAGAACTTCGGCTTCTGTTCGGCCGGCTCGACGGAGGCGTCGCCTCGCTCGGGCACCGGCCGGCTCTTGAGCAGCTGGGGCAGGGGCTCACCGGGTTTGGGCCTGCCGCCGGGTATGGCGGCGACCTCGTCCGCGGAATAGTTCTTGTATACGTCCTCGCCCTCGCCGTCTAGCTTGACCTTCACCGTGCGGCGCAGGAGGTTCACCTGGGTCACGTTGCCGTAGCCGGCGGGGGTCTCGACGAAGGCGCCGTTTTTCGGCACGGTCTTGACCAGGTCCTCGTAGGCCTCCTCCTCGTAGCGCAGGCAGCACATGAGCCTGCCGCAGGTGCCAGAGATCTTGCTTGGGTTCAGGGACATGGACTGGATCTTCGCCATCTTCGTGGAGACGGGCTGGAACTCGTCCAGGAACTGACTGCAGCAGAAGGGCCGGCCGCAGATGCCGATGCCGCCGAGCATCTTCGCCTCGTCCCTGACGCCTATCTGCCTCAGCTCGATGCGGTTGCGGAAGACGGAGGCCAGGTCCTTGACCAGCTCACGGAAGTCCACGCGCCCGTCGGAGGTGAAGAAGAAGGTGATCTTGTTGCCCTCGAAGCTGCACTCAACGTCCACGAGCTTCATGTCGAGGCCGTGGTCTTCGACCTTTTTCCTGCATATCTCGAGCGCCTCGCGCTCGCGGTTCTTGTTTATCTCTGCGACGCGGCGGTCGTTTTCCGTGGCGACGCGGATGACGGGGCGGATGGGCGGGATGACCTTCTCATCGGGGACGTAGTGGTTGCCCATGACGCACTGTGCGTATTCGAGGCCCTTTGAGGTCTCGACGATCACGTCCTGCCCGGCCTCGACGCTGTTGCCGCCGGAGGCGAAGTAGTAGGTCTTGCCCCTGTTTTTGAATTTAACGCTGACGACTTCTGTCAATTTGATTTCCTCATTTCTGCACTTACGGCAATGAGGCCAAGCACATGCCTGACCCCTGTGTTGAGCTTGAGCATGGCCGAGCAACGCTGGAAGAGGGCGTCGAGCTGCACGCAGGCGGCGGCGTCGAGCCCGGGGCCGGCCTCGCCCCGGAGTATGTCCGCCAGCCTGGCCCTGGCGGCGTTGACCATGGCGGCTGCGCGCCTGGTGTCCATGCCCTCGGCCGCCGCCGACCAGCGCAGCAGCTCCACCCGGCTGCCCGAGGCCGCGGCCTCAAGCAGTTCCTCGGCGTCCCGGACGGCCTGCTCGTCGTCCTGGGCGTCCTCGTTTATCCTCAGCAGCACGCAGCGCGAGCGCACGGTGGGCAGCAGCAGCGCCGGGTTTGCGGCGCAGAGGACGAAAGCCGCGCTCGCCGGCGGCTCCTCCAGCAGCTTCAGCAGCGCGTTCTGCGCCGCGGCGTTCATGAGCTCGGCGTCCTGTATGACGTAAACCTTCACCCCGGCCTCGTTCGGCATGACCTGGGCGTCGGCGGAGATAAAGCGCACCTGGTCGACCAGGATCTCACGGCGCTTGCGGCCCTTGTCGTCCAGGCCCGGAGAAATGTAGATCAAGTCGGGATGGATGCCCGCAAATACCTTCCGGCAGTGCCTGCACTCGCCGCAGGGCCTGTCCTGCCCGGAGAGGCAGAGCATGGCGGCAGAGAGCCTCAGCGCCGCGCCGCGCCTGGCCTCCTCCGACATTGAAGCGACGATATAGGCATGCGAGATGCGTTCCCCGCGCCTGAAAACGAGCTTATCCATAAAAGTTATTTTACAATTTTAAGCCGCTCACGTCAACAATAATCGTACTCGGGCGGCCCTTTGCCTGGATTATGTAAACTTATTCAAGGCGCTTTCCTGGGCTGCTGCCGCCCTGCCTGAGGAGATGCCGGCCGTAGGGAGGCCCTATTTCTTAAGAATAATGAACTTTGCGGAAAAGCCGTTGACAGGGCCCTGCACTGGTGCTTTAATGCCGTAGTCAAATAAAGAATGTATAAAGATCCTTCAAATATCAGGGAATATACGCTGCCTCAGCGCGCATATCCGGCAATAGCGCGGCAAAGCAGAAAACGCAGGCTGAGAGTAAGGAGGTGAGTGAAGATGGTCCATTATGTGCTGCTGAAGTTTGTGCCCGGCGCGGACCTGGACGCGGCGGAGGCGAGGGTGAGGCAGACCTACAATGCCCTGGCCGAAGCGCTGCCGTATTTGAACGGGCCGCGGGTCTACCGCAGCTGTGTGGAGCGCGACTCTAATGCGGACATCATGGTGGAGCTGCTGCTGGACGATGAGAGCTGCCTGCAGCCCTACCTGACGCATCCTCTGCATCTGCAGATGGCGCGGGACATGCAGGACGTGCTGGCCGGCAAGACTTCCTTTGACCACAGCTGAGGCGGGAGGCTTCAAAAACAGAAAAAGAGGGGAAAAATATGAGGAAAAAGAGCACAGCGATACTGGGCGTTGCCGCGGTATGGCTTGGCGGGCATTTCGGCCCCGGCTTTGCCACGGGCGCCTTCAGCACGACCTACTATGTGCAGCACGGCGCGCCCGGCATAATCACGCCGCTGATAGCGATGATCGTCACCGGCGGCGTCATTTACTACATGACGGAGTATGCCAGAAGCAGCGGCACGCAGAACTACAGGCCCTTTGCGCTCAAGTGTTTCGGCGGCAAGGCCGGCCAGGTGATGAGCGTGCTCTACGACATCACCTTCCTGCTGATGGTGCTCTGCGCCGGCGGCCTGGCGCTCTCTGGTGAGGGCAACATACTGCTCGCGCAGCTGAAGATACCGTATTTCATCGGCATCAGCGCCACGGTGCTGGTCTCCGGCCTGCTGTGCCTGTACGGCTCCAAGCTGCTGGCGATCTCGTCCAAGTACATGATGTACGCGATAATAGCCGTCGTGCTGCTCATCACGGTCATGTCCCTTGTTTACGGCAAGCACGACATTTCCGGCGCCTTTGCCAATTCCGCGGCGAACGCGCGCAATCCCGGCTGGGGCAAGGCGATACTCGACGGCCTGCTCTACGGCTGCTTCCAGTCCACCATCGTTTTCAACGTCATGTCCGTCTCCGACGTGCTTGACAGCCGCGAGGAGACCAGGAAGGCCATAGCTTCGGGCTATGTGATCACGGTCGTGCTCATGATAGCCTTTGTGTTCACGCTCTTCAGCTACTCGAACGTATACGACATCTGCGCCGAGTCCGTGCCGGTCATGTGGGTGCTCCAGAATCTCGGCTACAGCTGGCTGACTGGCATCTATGTGCTGCTGATGACGCTCGCGGTGCTCTCCACCACGGCGGGCCTGGCGAACGCGGGCTGCGCGCGCTTCAACAACCTGTTTACCTTCATCAAGAACGTGCAGCTGCGCCGCATAGTCATGACCGTCATCCTGCTCGGCATCGCGGCCCTGGGCGCGTCCTTCGGCATGGCGAACCTGATGCGCACTGGCACCTCGCTGGTGGGCTATATCGGCATCCCCGTCCTGGTCATCCCGGCCTTCACCTGGGTGCGCGCCAAGCTAAAAAAAGAGGCATAAACGCTCTCATAAGCAAAAGAGCTGGTACAGACGGGCCTGCGCCCGGCTGTACCAGCTTGGCTTTTGTTTTTTACTTTTCCACCAGCGCCCAGATGAGCTCTGCCTCGCCGGGCCCGTCGTTGCGGCTGGAGTGCCGCTGCCCGGCCGGGATGAAGCTGGCGCCGCCGGGGCCGAGGCTCAAAACGCCGTCCTCTTCGGTCTCACAGCTCACGCTGCCGCAGAGGATGAAGGCGTACTCGTCGGCCTCGTGCGCGGCCCAGGGCACGACCGTGCCTGCGGGGAAGATGGCGTGGCCCATCGTGACCTTGGCGCCGTCCGCGGCCGCGAAGAACTCCGTCATCGCCACGCCGTCCGGCCGCAGGTTGGTCGGGGCCGCCTCTAGGCTCGTTATCTTCATTTCGCGGCCTCCCTCTCGGCGGTCAGGCCCGTGACCTCGAAGCTCTCCGGGTCTACGATGACGCCATAGTCGGCCTTGGCCTGCTCGACGGTGATATACTCGTTCTTCACGTCCATGGCGACCTTGGCCGGGTCGCGCTTCATCGGGTCGCCGTAGCCGCCGCCCGTGGCGGTGACCATGCGCACGACGTCGTTGGTGTTCATGACGCGCCGGGCCACGATGCCCATGGGCCCGGAGACCGTGCCGTCCGCGTCGTGGAACTCGAAGTAGTTGATGGAGCCGTCCTTGCCGCCGGCCGCGCCCCAGACGGGCCACTTGTTGCGGCCGAAGGAGGCGGTGAAGCTCTGGTTCTCGTTCATGGAGCGATAGGTGCGCACGCAGCCCGAGCCGCCGCGGTACTCGCCCGCGCCCGCGCCGTCGGTGTGCAGGCTGTACTCGTCCACGCGGATGCCGTAGCGCGTCTCGGCCATCTCGACGGGCACGTTGTAGGTCTCGCCGTCGCCGACGCAGAACTGGCCGACCTGGCCGTCATGGCCGCGGCAGGCGCCCCAGCCGCCGACGGTGGGCTCAATGATGAGGTAGTCGTTGCCGAAGTCCTGGTGCTTGCCGGCCATGAGCACGGTGCAGACGGAGAGCAGATGCCCCGCGCCCAGCGATTCCGGGAACACGGGCGCGAGCGCCTTCCACACGAGGTCGATGGCGTAGATCATGCTCTCGTAGTAGCAGGAGGTGGCCGCCGGGCGCTTGGCCTGCAGGACGCTGCCCTCCTCGCAGACGATGCGCAGCGGCGCGAAGACGCCGTCGTTTACCGCAAGCTCGGGGCCGATTATCGACATGAAGATGACCTTCACGCCCGCGTAGGCCGCCGTTGCGCCGGTGTTCACGCAGCCTGCGACCTGCGGGTCGGAGCCGGTGAAGTCGGCGAGGAACTCGTCGTCCGTGATGGTGACCTTGACCTTGAGGTGGACGGGGCTGCCGTGGCCGTCGTCGTCCATGTACTC
>CALXEH010000081.1 GCA_944387285.1 uncultured Oscillospiraceae bacterium
GATCACGTTGCTCTGCAGCGTCAGCAGGCCATGCTCTACGCCTTCAACGTCCTGACCACTGTTCCTCAGGTCACCTACTCCCCGAACGTCTCCGGCTACATTGAGGGCATCTGGGGCTACGTCACCGTTTCCCCGCTCGGCCAGACCCTGGGCCAGAGCATCTACAGCCTGGCGAGCGTTACCGGCGTAGTCGTCGACAACGAGGGCATGGGCGCTTCCGCGACCTATGTCAGCACCGTTGCTACCGACAAGGTCGTTAAGGTCGTTGCCGGTACCGGCCTCGACATGATGTACCATGCGGCCCGCGTCTGGTACGTTGAGGGCACCAAGGCCAACACCGGCGTGTTCGTCCTGGATCTCGCCAAGGTTGAGACCACCGAGTGCCCGAGTGCCACTGCCATCGCTGCTCTCAAGGCTCCCGCGACGATCGGCGACAAGGTCAACGGCGCTGCGTATCAGCTCGACGTGGTTGACAACTCTGCCATCGACGCTGGCAAGACCAACGTAGTGTTCTACTACAACTATAACAGGCTGGGCGTTCGTTCCACCGCCAAGGACACCACCGTTATCCCTGCTGGCGGCAAGGCCGTTGCTAACGCTGATATCAAGACCGACATCAGCGCTATCAAGCAGAACGACCCCATCATCTACCTGGCCGCCACGAGCACCAAGGAAGACGGCGAGGCTTGGTACGTTTACACTCCGACCGCGACCACCGGCGTTGTGACCAAGGTCGAGAACAAGACCGAGACCATCACCCTGCGTGACGGCACCGTGCTCAAGAAGAGCAATCTTGCCCCCACCAATCTGGCTCCGGTGCTTGGCCAGGAGTACACCTTCGTGCTCGACACCCACGGCCATGTCATTTCCATCAGCCGTTCCATCAACCTCGTGTTCTACACCGGCGCTTACACCCGCACTTTCGGCACCTATGTTGGTGAGGAGACCTACACCATCCAGGTCGTCGATGTTATGACCGGCAACAACTACACTGTCCCCGTCCTGGGCAACTGGACGAGCCGCACTGGCGATGCCGGCGATGACAACCTGTTCGGCATAGCTGAGGCCGTTCCGGGCTACTATGTCCTGGGCCAGCCGACGCTTGACGGCTTCTATCGTCCGACTCTGTGGACTCTCGGCACCACGCCGGCCCCCAACCCGCTCAACTCCGGCCTGGGCTACAGCCACTACTGGCAGCAGTCTGTCCGCGTGAGCTCCACTACCGACAGCGTTGACGCTGCTGGCACCTACCTCTATGATCCTGCTACCGTGCAGTTCGTAGTTGTCAGGAACAATGGCACCGACCTCGTCGTTGATGTCTACAACGGTGTTGCCGACCTGCTCGCCAATTACGGCCCGGTCGCTGCTTCCTCCGTCACCTTCGGCGGTCCCAGGACCTCCGGTGTTGTCGCCAGCTACTCTGTCAACAGCACTCAGACCAATGAGGTCAGTGTGATCTTCTCTGTTGAGGGCACCTATTGGAGCCGTTACCTGTTCATCCCGTACGACATCGAGGCGACTGACGGCAATTGGGCCGCCGAGACCACTTGGGGCGGCAGAGTCTTCGCTTACGAGGATGCCGGCTATGTCAACGGTGTCCAGGTCGACATCGCTGCCAATAGCACGACTGATTACGAGCGCGGCTTCTATGCTTACACTGTTGACCGTAACGGTTACTACTGGCTTGCTCCGGTCCTGCCCAACGAGTGGGCTTATGAGGATGCGAACATAGTCAGCTACGGCGCTGCCGGTGCCAAGACCTACTTCCAGGTCAACAAGAGCGGCGACAGGGTGCGGTTCGCAAGCAATGCTGTCATCCTCGACGTGCGCTCTCAGGTCCTGGCTGGTAATGTCGATGCTGTCACCTCGCTTGAGGGCCTGTATGACAACTTCGCCGACTTCATGAATGCTACCGTCCAGTTCGCCTACACCTTCAACACCGACCTCGAGATCGCGGTGCTCTACATCGTCGATAGGAACCTCGGCAGGGTCACCCTGACCGAAGGCGAGAACTGGACTGAGGCGGATACCTGGCAGATCGAGGACTTCGAGTGCATCCGCAGCGGCAGCCACGAGTATGAGGATGCCGTGACCTTCACGCTGGCTCCGAGCGGCAATTATAAGCTTGCTGAGGGCGCCAAGGTTGAGGTTTGGCTCGAGCTTACTGCGGTTGATAGGGGCTCGCTCACCAACACCTATTACAAGGCGACTGGTACTGCCGATAAGGATGGCAAGGTCGATGTCTCCTTCAAGACCAGCGATTTCAAGGACAGCCTGGGTAATCCTTACAGCGGTGATTACTGGTACGACGTCGAGATCGCCGACGTTCTGTTCCCCAAATTCACCGTCTCTCTTGATAGCAGCATCGCCAGCAAGTTCGCTCTGACCACTGCTATCGACGGTGATTGGACAACCGAGGTTGAAATCGATGATCTTGCTCCGAGCCAGACCTTTGCGATTGGCTTCACTCGTACTGCTGCCGCCAATCTGGCGGCTACCGTAAAGGCTACCGGCACTCCGGCTGCGTCCTACCCGGTCACCTTCAATAGTGTAGGCCAGGAAAACGTGTCCTATGTGCCGACTAAGGTTGAGAACATCGTAGTCACTGCCATTGACGCCGTTATCACTCTGGATATGGGTACCAGCGATCAGGTGCCTGCCAAGAACTTTGAGTTCAAGAACGGCCTCGAGGGTGCTAACTACGACAAGTGGACTGACACTGTCACCGCTGGTGATACTGTGACCTTCGTTGTGAAGCGCTCTGGCGAAGCCATTCCTTCTCAGTATGACGGCCACAGGCTGAAGATCAACACCCTCAACAGCGGCTATGTGCTCTCCGTCGAGTCCGTCTCCAAGGACAGCACCAACGGCAACGCAAATGCTGAGTTCACGTTCACCCTGCAGCCCGGTGGCAACAATGTTAAGTTCACCGGCGCTGAGTGGACTAAAGAGACTCAGAACAGCGAGGGTACTGTTCAGGGCTAATCCCCACACAGCACAAACCTAAACCTAACCGGTTTTCCCGCCCCTTCGGGGGCGGGTTTTTTATTATGCGGGCGATTGCGAACTATGAATGAACAAAGGCTGAACTTTTTGCTAAGACATTATGTGCCGGGACTGCCTGTATTTGTGCATTGCGCCGATTGACAAAGCCGCGCTTCGGTGTTATGCTCAAGTGCAGTCACAGGCTGTGAAGGAAAGAGTAGTCCGTCGGATGCGGCGCAGAGAGCCCCGGGCAGGTGAGAGCGGGGCGCGCGGATGCGGATGAACATGGTTCCGGAGCCGCGCACCGAAGGCCCGCCGGGCTTAGGCTGCGACGGGTGCGCCCGTTATCGCGTCAGGAGTATGATGGTACTCCGTGAGGCCCCTGTCGTGAGGCTCGGGTGAATTAGGGTGGTAACACGATTTCTTGTCGTCCCTGATGCTGCTGCATCGGGGACGATTTTTTATTCGGAGGGATAGCCTTGGCGCTCATTGAAATCAAAAATCTCTGCAAGACCTTCGGCTCCGGCGACGGCGCCGTCCACGCCCTCGAGGATGTCTCCCTCGACATCGAGCAGGGCGAGATATTCGGCATCATCGGCCTGTCCGGCGCGGGCAAATCCACGCTCGTGCGCTGCATCAACCTGCTGGAGCGGCCCACAAGCGGCACCGTGACCGTGGACGGCGCGGATATGTGCCGCCTGTCCGAGCGCGAGCTCCGGCAGCAGCGCCGAGAGATCGGCATGATATTCCAGAGCTTCAACCTGCTCATGCAGCGCAACGCCCTGGCAAACGTCCGTTTCCCGCTCGAGCTCTCCGGCGTGCCCCGCGCAGAGGCCAACAAAAGGGCCCAGGAGCTCCTGGAACTCGTCGGCCTGGGCGACAGGCTCCGCGCCTATCCCGCGCAGCTCTCCGGCGGCCAGAAGCAGCGCGTGGCCATCGCCAGGGCCCTGGCCACCAACCCCAAGGTCCTGCTCTGCGACGAGGCCACCAGCGCCCTCGACCCCACCACCACCGAGAGCATACTTGAGCTGCTCAAGAACCTCAACCGCAGCCTGGGCGTCACCGTGGTCGTCATCACCCACGAAATGCGCGTAGTCGAGCGCATCTGCTCCAGGGTCGCCATCATAGCCGACAGCCGCATCGCCGAAATGGGCGAGGTGCAGGAGGTCTTCCTCCACCCGCAGACCGAGGCGGCGAAAAAGCTCGTCCTCCCCTCCCGCGCCGGCAAGCTCGAGGGCTTCGTCAGGGACGGCGAGAGCCGCGCCGTGGACGAGTGCCGCGGCAGCCTCATCCGCCTCGCCTTCGACGGCGAGACCACCGACCGGCCCATCATCGCCGACATGATACTTTCCCTCGGCGCGCCGGTCAGCATCGTCTACGCCGACACCCGCAGCATCGAAGGCCGGCTCTACGGCCACACGGTGCTCCAACTGCCCAGCGAGCCCGAAACGGCAGAAAAAATGCGCCGCTGGCTCACCAACCAGGGTATAAGCTTTACGGAGGAGGAATAAGAGTGTTTGACTTGGTTCTCAAAGGCCTCGGCGAGACCATATACATGACTGTCGTCGTCACCTTCTTCGCCTACGTCGTGGGCCTGCCGCTCGGCCTCGTCCTCGCCGTCACCGCAAAGGATGGGCTGCGTCCCAACCAGGGCGTTTACCTCTCGATCAGCGCCGTCGTGAACGTCCTGCGCAGCGTGCCCTTCCTCATACTCATCTACACCATGCTGCCCGTCACGCGCTTCGTGATCGGCACGGCCATAGGCACGAAGGGCGTGCTGCTGCCGCTCTTCGTCTCCGCCTTCCCCTTTGTGGCGAGGCTGGTCGAATCCAGTGCGAGGGAGGTGGACCGGGGCGTAATTGAAGCGTCCCGCTCTATGGGCGCATCGGTCTGGCAGGTGGTCGTAAAGGTGCTCGTGCCCGAGGCCATGCCCAGCATCCTCTCCGGCGCGACCATCGCCGCCACCACCATCCTGGGCTACTCCGCCATGGCCGGCGTCGCCGGCGGCGGCGGCCTCGGCGCCATCGCCATCAACTACGGCTACAGCCGTTACAACTACGCCGTCATGCTCACCATGTGCGCTGTCATCGTCGTTGTCGTCCAGCTCATCGAGACCCTCGGCAAGGCCTCCGTGAGGCTCAGCGACAGGAGACTGAAATAATAACATGATTTGAAGGAGAAAATGAAAATGAAAAAGCTGCTTTCCATCCTGCTGTGCGCCGCGCTCGTGCTCGGCCTCGCCGCCTGCGGCACCGCCGCCTCCGACCCCACCGACGCCCCTGCTACCGACGCCGCCCCGACCGAGGCCGTCGAGGCCACCGACGCCCCTGCCGCCGAGCTCGAGAAGCTCGTGGTCGGCGCCTCCAGCACCCCGCACGCCGAGATCCTTGAGGCCGTCCGCGGCGAGCTCGAGGCCCTGGGCTATGAGCTCGAGGTCACCATTTTCGACGACTACGTCCTGCCCAACCTCGCCCTCGCCGACAGCGAGATCGACGCGAACTACTTCCAGCACGAGCCCTACCTGCTGAACTTTAACGCCGAGAACGGCACCGACCTCGTCTCCGCCGTCGCCGTACACTACGAGCCCATGGGCATCTACGGCGGCCAGAAGGCCAGCCTCGATGAGATAGCCGAGGGCGACATCATCGCCGTGCCGAACGACGGCACCAACGAGGCCCGCGCGCTGCTCCTGCTCGAGGCCGAGGGCCTCATCACCCTCAAGGAGGGCATCGACGCCTCCACCGAGACCGCTACCATCCTCGACATAGCCGAGAACCCGCTGAACCTCGAGATCGTTGAGATGGCCGCCCAGAACATCCCGCACAGCCTGCCCGACGTGGCCTTCGGCGTCATCAACGGCAACTACGCCCTGCAGGCCGGCCTGACCGGCAACGACGCGCTCGCGAGCGAGAGCGCCGAGTCCGACGCCGCGCAGACCTACGCGAACATCCTGGCCGTCCGCGCCGGCGAGGAAGGCACCGAGAAGACCCAGGCCCTCGTCACCGCCCTCACCAGCGAGACCTGCCGTGAGTTCATAGAGGCCAGCTACGACGGCGCTGTCGTGCCCATCTTCTGAGTACGAGGGTAAGAGACCCGCGGATATAAAAACGCCCCCTGGCGCAGCTCAGAGCGCGCCAGGGGGTATTTTTGTGCCTGCGGACACAGCCGCGGCTTTATTTTTCAGGGGCGGGGCCTTCCGCCGGCTGCTGCTCCGCACCGGGGCCGTCCAGATCTGCGGAGGCCGATACGGGCACCTTCTGCCTTGGCCCGGGCATGGCCAGATTCACGACCAGCGCCACGACTATGCCTATCGCGGTGTCCAGCATGCGGTTGAGCGCGTAGGTATAGGGGTCGGCGTCCGCCACATGGTAGATGGTCGTGCTCAGGAAGACGACGCAGGCAAAGGCCGCGACCGAGGGCTTCTTGATGGCTATCGTGGTCAGGATGACCGGGATGAGCATCAGGGATACGATAAGGCAGTAGAGCGGCATGATCTTCTGCGCATGCACCTGCGTCTCGATAAACAGCACCAGCACGCCGTATACGCCGCCGACGGCCGTGCCCATGATGCGGTTGAAGGAGGTGGTGAAGGTCTTCTCGGCCGATTTCTGCATACAGAGCACGGCGGCGATCATGGAGAAGAAGGTCATCTCGCCCCTGAGCCAGCCTATTATCGAGCAGATAAAGACCGCGAGGACGGTCTTAATTATCCTCATGCCTATGTGGAAGTGGAGAGGGGTCTCGACCTCCTCGAAAAAGAGCTCCTTCCAGGGCTTCACGGCCTCACCTCCGACCCGTTTCTTAATATGCTTTTTATATTATACTCTCGTCAGAGGCCTTTGTAAAGCGTCCCTGGCCGACCAGGGCGCCCGCGAGGACCAGGGCGGCGCCTGCGGCCTGCACGAGGCTGAGCCTTTCGTCCAGGAAAACGGCGGAGAAGATGAGGGCCGAGACGGGGTCGAAGTAGCCGAGCAGCGCTACGGCCTTGGCCGGCAGCCGGTTCATGGAGGAGAAGTACATCCAGCAGGCGAGGCCGGTGTTCACCGTGCAGAGGAAGAGCAGGGCGAAGATGCCCTTGGCGTCCGTCGGCAGCGGCACGCCGCCGCTGGTGGCGAAGACATAGGGCAGCAGGATGACCGCCGCTATGACGATCTCGATAAACGTGAGGTTCAGGCCCGAGACGCCCTCGATCTTGCGGTTCACGAGCATGAGCGCCGCGTAGAATACCGCAGAGCCGAGGCCGACGATGAGCCCGACGGCCGTTACTCCGCCCTCGCCGAAGTCCGTGCCCACGGCGAGCAGCATGCCCGCCGCAACGATGGCCATGCCGACGTAGGCGCGGCCGTGCTGCTTTTCGCCCAGCACGAAGGGCGCGAGCACCAGCACCATGACGGGCGCCGTGTAGTAGGTCAGCGTCGCCAGGGAGACGTTCATGAGGTTGTAGGCCTCGAAGAGCAGCACCCAGTTGGCGCCGAGGCAGATACCGGCCAAGAGGAGCCGCCACTTCTCGCGCCGCAGCACTTCCCCGGAGAGCTTGCTGCGGGTCAGCAGGACTATTATAAACAATATCACGCTGCCTATGAGCGTGCGCATCAGCACCAGCTGCGAGCCGGACATGTCCAGCATGGACGCAAACACGCCGTTCGTGCCGAAGATGAGCATGGCCGCGATGAACAAGATGTAGTCTTTCATGATCCCGCCTCCTGTATAGCAAAAGAGACACAGCACACGCTGTGTCTCTTTTGTGTTGGCACTGACCTATCTTCCCGGTCCGTCTCCAGACAAGTATTTTCGGCACTGGTGAGCTTAACTTCCGTGTTCGGAATGGGAACGGGTGGACCCTCACCGTTAAAAGCACCAACTTGGTACACCATCAGGGACTCGAACCCTGGACACCCTGATTAAGAGTCAGGTGCTCTACCAGCTGAGCTAATGGTGCT
>CALXEH010000082.1 GCA_944387285.1 uncultured Oscillospiraceae bacterium
ATGACGGAGCCGTTGGTGTGCAGGCGGACGATGGCCTCGGAGTTGTCCTCGCCGACGTCGCCGTTGCCGTGGATGGAGACGCCCACGCCGATGCGCTTGGAGCCGTTAACCGCAGTCGGCTTGTACCAGCCCTTGAACTTTTCCTTCCAGCCGAACTTCTCGGCGGCCTCGAGTATGGCCTGGCGGTAGTCCACCTCGTGGCAGGTCCACCAGTTGCAGTCACGCCACATGTAGCGGTCGCCCGCACAGACGAAGTTGTCGTGGAAGAACTGCACCGGGTCGAGGTCCATATCCGCAAGCATGTGGGCTATGACGGGCATCATGGCGCTCTTGAGCTCCTGGCCGCCGAAGCCGCGGACCGTGCCGCAGGAGATGGTGTTCGTGGCGTACATGCAGGTGTCGATATCCCAGTTCTGGCACTTGGCCAGCGCGACCTGCATCTCGCCCAGGCCGACGGCCGTGATGCAGTAGCCGGCGTCGTCGGTGTAGCCGGGCATGACGTACCAGTGGCCCTTGACGGAGGTCATGATGCCGTCCTTTATCGAGAAGCGGGCCGTGAAGCGCGAGCCGAGGCGCATCTCGTGGATGGTCAGCTGGTCCTCCTTATTCATGCGGAAGCGGACGGGGTGGCCCGTGAGCCTGGACAGCAGCGCCGTGTACAGGCACATCAGCGTCATCTCCTGCTTGTTGCCGTAGGAGCCGCCGACGTTGAAGACGCGGGTCTCGATGACGACATCGTGAGGCATACGGCCGACGTCGGGCGGCATCTTCGGCACGCGGTCGGACTGAGCCGTCGCCCACATCTGGTACTTGTTGTTAATGTCGTCGTAGTACATGATCATCTCGGGCGGCTCGGGAGCGAGCGGCGCGGGATTGGTCTCGAAGTAACCGGTGCCCTCGTAGACGTAGTCGGCCTCCTCGCAGGCCTTGTCGCAGTCGCCGCGCTCGACGGAGAAGAGCATCTTCTCATCGCCGAAGCCGAGGTCCTTCTCGTAGCGGTTGTTCTCGAAGAAGCCGGGGTAGAGCTGGGCCGCGCCGTCGGCCTTCGCCTGCTCTATGTCGAACACGGCGGGCAGTACCTCGTAGTCCACCTTGATGAGGCGGATGGCCTCCTCGCAGAGCTCCTCGGTCTCGGCCGCGACGAGTGCGACGCAGTCGCCGACGTAGCGCAGGTGCTGGTCGCAGACCTTCTTCACCGGCGGCAGGCCCTGCAGGAACTCCTTGGAGAAGTCCGGCTGGTTCTTGTAGGTGACGACGGCATAGACGCCCGGCAGGGCCTCGGCCTTGGAGGTGTCGATGTCCTTTATCATGGCGTGGGCATAGGGGCTCGGCATAAGCTTCGCGTGAAGCATGTCCTTCATCTTGAAGTCGTCGAGATATATGCACTTGCCGGTAACTATCTCGCGCGCTTCCTTGCGGGGAGTGTACTTACCGATGTGACGGTATTCGGGCTTTTTCGGAGTGCTCATTCCTCTACCCCCTTCTTAGACAGTTTTTCAAGCGCGTCCAGCACATGGTAGTGGCTGATGCAGCGGCAGTAGTTGCCGGAGAGAGCCTCGGCGATCTCTTCCCTCGTCGGATGCGGGTTGTGGTTGAAGAGCGCACGGGAGGTCATGATGATGCCCGGTGTGCAGTAGCCGCACTGGAAGGCATACTCGTCGATGAAAGCCTGCTGGATGGGGTCCAGTTCGTTCGTCACGGGGTCCTGGAGCCCCTCTATCGTGGTGATCTCCGCCCCGTCGCATTCGACCGTCAGCGTGATGCAGGAGGCCACGGCGTCGCCGTTGATGATGACCGTGCAGCAGCCGCAGGCGCCCTCGGAGCAGGACTCCTTGGTGCCGGTGAGGTCGAGCCTGTTGCGGAGAGTCTGACAGAGCGTCTCGCTCGTCGGGATCTGACCGAATTCATGACCAATGGCAAAGACATACCTTCTGCCGTTTATGGTCATTGAAACAGTTTTGTTTTCTGCCATGTTTCCAGTCCTTTCTCAAAATCGTTAAACCCATTCTGCCAGAGTCGTTAAAAGAATAACATGCCCATGAGTTTTCTCTCAAGGCCGTGGGTGTAGCCCATGCTACACAGGCAGATAAAAATTTTCCCGCCCCGCTTGACTTTTGCGGGCTTTGGTTCAAAATATAATCTGGTAGGTTACTGCCGGAAAGGCGGTTGGGGAATTGAGCGCTTACGATAATTTGGTAAATTCCATACGCTCGCGGCTCGCGGACGGGGCCTCCCTCCCGCTTTTTGAAGGCCTGGTCTCCGGCTCGGAATACGAGTTCGGGCGCGCTGTGGCGGAGTATTTCCGCGCGGCCCCGGCGCAGCTGCGGGACGACAGCCCAGAGCTTTTTGAAATAATGGAAAAAGCCCCGGTATCCGGGCTGGATCGGGACTTTTACAGGGGCCTCGGCTGCCGGCCGGAGCCCTTCACGGATATCTGGCGCTGCGGCTTCGACAGCGGCATACTGCGCCTTTCGGAGGACGGGTTCTTCGTGGACGGAGGGGCTGAGGACCTCTTTTCCTCGCAGAGGTTCGCGAGGCTGGCGCATGGTAAATACAGGGGTATCGCCGCCTTCGAGCCCGCGCCGGGAAACTACGCCGTATGTCTGGCAAACCGCGGGCTTTTTGACGAAAGGCTGAGGCTTTTCCCCCTCGCTCTGGCGGAGGAAACGGGGCTGCGGCGCTTTGCGGAGCGCGGCCCGGACTCGCGGCTGGAGCCCGAAGGCGACTGTGAGGTGCGCTGCATCAGGCTGGACGAGGCACTGTACGGCGAGCGCCCCACGCTCATAAAGCTGCACCTCGAGGGCGGCGAGCTGCCCGCCATCCTGGGCGCAGAGGGGCTCATACGGGCCTGCAGCCCGCAGCTCGCCGTCTGCCTGCACCGGCCGGCCGACGTACTGGATATCCCGGTGAAGCTTCTGGAGTTCTGCCCCGGCTATCGCTTCTGTCTGCGCCACTACTCGAGCAGCATCACGGAGACGGTGCTCTACGCCCTGCCGGACAAATAAAAAAACGGCCCCTGACGGGACCGTTCGGTGCGCTGTGCGTTATCATCAGACGTGGGCGGTTATTTTGATGAGCGCAAGCTCGGGGTTGAACTTGACCTTTTCCAGCTCCTCCTCGGTGACGCTGGGCGAGTAGATGGTCATCCACTCCTTCCAGGCGCGCTCGGTGCAGCCGAGCTGCCCGCAGGTCTCGACAGCGAGGCCCTCGCTTTCGAACCAGCGCTTCCACTCCGCGGCCGTCCAGAACACCGGGTTTTCGTTGCCGTCGTCGGCCTTGACACAGCCCTCGTCCCGGCCCAGCAGCACCAGCCCGACCTCGGCGCCCTCGCGCAGGAGCGGGCGCAGCTTCTCCTCGAAGAAACCCGCCTCCATGCCGAAGTTGTGGTAGGCGTTCACGCACACGAGCGCGTCAAAGGCGCCCTTGGGCAGGGGCAGCAACGCGGCGTCCGCCTGTATCGGGAAGACCTCGTTTTCCATGCCCTGGTCCCTGAGCATGCTGCAGGTCTCGGAGGCGTATTCGTTCTTGTCCACGGCGTAGACCTTGACGCCGTATTCCCTCGCCATGAAGACAGAGGACAGCGCCCGGCCGCAGCCGAGGTCGAGCACCAGCATGCCCGGCTCCAGGCCCATGCTCGCGGTCAGTTCCTCGGTGAGATAGAGCGCGTTCGGCCCGGCCATGCACTTGCGCACGAAGCGCCTGTCGTATTTCTGTGAGCGTTCAAGCATTGGACACACTCCCGTAGCTATAGAGTGTTTATATTTTATCAATATTTCCCGCCCGCTTCAACCGCCAGGGTGTAGCCTGGGCAACAATGGAGGCAGATCAAATGGAGAGCATAGAACTCAAGGTCAGGCCCGGGACCGAGCCCGCCGGGGCCGTGGACGAGCTTTCGGGGCGCGTCCCGGAGCTGAAGGCGCAGTGGGCCGCTCTGCTGGAGCAGGCCGCGGCGGAGCGCTCGGAGCTGCTCGAGCTGCCGCCCTACGAACTCAGCGCCAAGCCCTCGAAGAATTTCCAGGTCATAGGCATGCTTTTCAAGACCATACAGGCCCATCAGCGGCAGAACGAGTACCCGAAGTCCGTGGCGCTCTGCTGCCTCACCGAGGACGACGCCACGATGTACCGCCAGGTCTACAACTTCTACATCCCGAACACCAAGGCCGAGCGCATGAACTCCGGGCTTTGGGACTGACTAGACCATCTCCTCGATGTAGGAGATGTAGTCGAGCGTGCGCAGCGCCTCTATTATCTCGCTGTGCTTCTTGTAGCGCTTGAGCTCGCGGCTGCTGATGGTGAAGGACACGGTATAGACGCTCAGGCCGGAGTTCAGGTAGGCCGGGTTGAGCTCGATGTCGTCTATGCGCATGCCGAGCTTGCGTATGGTGGCGGTGAAGCTGCACAGGTCGGACTTGCTCTTGAGCTCCAGGTGGACCTCGAAGTGGTTGGAGCGGTCCTTGAGGTACTTTTCAAAGGCCGGGAACACGGAGAGGCTCACGAGCAGCGCGGCGCAGGCTATGAGCGAGGCGGTGTAGAGCCCCATGCCCACGGCAAGGCCGATGATGCCGCAGGTCCAGAGCGCCGCCGAGGTGGTGAGCCCGCGTATCTGGCCCTTGGAGCTGAAGAGTATGGAGTAGCCCGAGACGATGGCGGAGCCAATGACCACGGCGGCGGATATCCAGGCCGCGCCCTCGCCCATGTCCATGAGGCAGACCTGCACCAGGGCCGCGGTTGTCGAGGCGAGCGAGACTATTATGAAGGTCCGCAGGCCCGCCGAGTGCCGCTTGCTCGAGCGCTCGCAGCCCACGATGGAGGCCAGCAGCACCGAGAGCGCTATGCGCAGCAGCGCCGACCAGCCGTTGAGCTCGGAGGCCCAGGGCCCGAGCAGGCTTGCAATGCCGTCTTGTATCATGTCACAACCTCCTGTTCCTCAAGCGGCCCGCGCCGGCCCTTGCGCCGCGCATGGCCTCAAGCTGTTCCTCAGCCGCCTCGAGAAAGGCCAGCTCCTCGTCGGAGGGCGCCTGTTCCCGGGGCAGCTCCTTTTGTATGGCCTGGATGCGCTGTATGAGCTGCTCGGTGGGCGTGAGCTCCGCGCCGCCTTCCAGCGCCTCCTCCGGCACCAGCTCCTCGAGCTTGGTGGAGTAGGACTTCGACAGGTAGAGCGAGAGCTTGGCGCAGGCCGGGCCGACCAGCTCATAGAGCACGCTCGAGGCCAGTATGACCGTCTCGAGCGCGACGCCGGTCTCGCCGCCTATGGTCCGCGCGCCCAGCGAGGCGAGGCCGATGGCCACCCCGGCCTGGGGTATGAGCGCCAGGCCCAGCCAGTTGCGCGTGGTCCCGGGCTTGCCTGTCAGCGCGCAGCCGAGGAAGGCCCCGGAGTATTTGCCGGCGATCCGCGTGAAGAAGTACACGACGCCCACGGCCAGCAGCGGCACGCTGCCCACCGAGGCCGAGCTGTCAAAGAGCGCGTCGAGCCGGAAAGACAGGCCCGACTGCACGAAAAAGAGCAGCAGTATGGGCGGGGTAAAGTAGTTGAGCTGCTTGAAGAGCTTGTCGTCGTCCGAGACGTTAATATACACCGTGCCCATGGCCATGCAGCCGAGCAGGGGCGAGACGTCGAGCACGGCGCAGACCCCGCAGAAGGCGAAGAGCAGGGAGATGGAGATGATGAGCCGGTTATCCTGCGAGCGCCGGCGCATAAAAAGGGTGAGTATGAGGCCGAAGGCGCCGCCCAGGACGAGCACGCCGAGGTTGAGGGCTATGGGCCCGAGCACTCCGCCCGCCCCGCCCTGCCCTTCTCCTGCGACGGCGAGGGCGAGCGCTATGGCGGCGCTGTATTCGATGAGGCCCACCACGTCGTCGAGCGCCACGGCCTGGAGCAGGGTGTCCACGAAGTCGCCCTTCGCCCCAGTCTGGCGTATGGTCATGAGCGTAGAGGCCGGGGCAGTAGCCGCCGCGAGGGCCGAGAGCACGATGGAAAACACCAGTTCCACGCCCAGTACGAAGCGGCAGACGAGGAAGACCAGCAGCGTGGCCATGCAGGACTCGCAGACGGTGATGACGACGATCTTGAGCCCGTTTTTCCTCAGCGCTGCCAGGCGGAAGAACTCGCCCGTGCTGAAGGCGATGAAGGCGAGGGCGACGTCGGAGAGGAAGTCCATGCCCTCGATGATGTTCCCAGGTATGAGCCCTAGGCAGTAGGGGCCGATGAGGATGCCCGTGAGGATGTAGGCGGTGACGTTTGGCAGGCGCAGGCGCTTAGTGACGCGGGTCATGAGGAAACCAAGAAAGAGCATGACCGCGACCGAGATTATCACCGCCGCGGCGGCGTTTTCCGCCATGGCCTCCCTGAGGTATCGAAGCACGGTCCCCGCCTCCTTTCGTCTGTTCCCATAATAATCTAAGCTCACAGGGGCGCGTTTTATTCCGCGCCGCCCGGCTGCTGCCAGCATTATACACCCCTGGCCTGCGTATGTCCACGAGCGGCAGCGCCGGGAACGCCAAATGCCGGGGCAGGCCGCGGGCCTGTGCGCCCTCCGATATGCTCCCGCCCCTGTGGCCGGATATGCAAAAAGCCAGAGCGCCCAACTCGCGCTCTGGCCCCAGGCCACGCCTGGTGGTGCCGGTGACGGGGCTCGAACCCGTATGCCTGCGGCGAGGGATTTTAAGTCTTTCCCGGCATTTGGAACGCAGAGGATATTTAAGTACTCTTCTGGAACCTCGCGCCCCTAAAAATCCAGCAAAATCAAGGGTTCCAGCTGTTGGCGCAGCCCAAAGTACCGTGGCAAAAGGAAAAACGCAACGGGGCTGTATTTACAAAATTCCTGCAAGTTGGAGGGATATTAGGAGGGATATGAACCAGCCTGCCCACGCCATTGACACACGTTATTATACGGCAAATTACCCCTCCATCTGAAATCAGATTTAACACGCAGGCGGCAACCCGGTATTTGGGGTGCCGCTTGTCGCATAAGGAGGATGAATGAAGCCAGATAAAGTAGAAGGGCTTTTCCAGTTGAGCACAAGTTGCCTTACGCCGTTCAGCAGGCACCCATACAAGGTGTGCGACGACGACGCGATGCGAGATATGGCCGAAAGCGTGAAGCAGTACGGTGTCCTCTCCCCAGCCATCGCTCGGCCTCTGCCTGACGGCGGGTACGAGCTTGTATCCGGTCACCGGCGCAAGCGGGCTTGCGAGCTGGCTGGGCTGGAGACTATGCCTGTCATCGTCCGCGAGCTGGACGACGACGCTGCGGCGGTCCTCGTCGTGGACAGCAATTTGCAGCGCGAAGGGCTGCTTCCGAGTGAGAGGGCGTTTGCGTACAAGCTCAAGCTGGAGGCGCTGCGGCACCAGGGCGAGAGGACGGATTTAACTTCGTCCCAACTTGGGACGAAGTTAAGAGCTGACGAAATATTAGCCGAACAAGACGGGTCAAGCCGTAATCAAATCCAGCGCTTCATCCGCCTCACGGAGCTGATCCCACCGTTGCTGGACATGGTGGACGAGCGCAAAATCGCGTTCAACCCTGCCTATGAGCTTTCGTTTCTCACGAAGGACGAGCAGCAACTTTTACTTGACGCGATGGACAGCGAGCAGGCCACGCCGTCGCTTTCTCAAGCGCAGCGGCTCAAGCAATTCTCCCAGCGCGGCAA
>CALXEH010000083.1 GCA_944387285.1 uncultured Oscillospiraceae bacterium
TTTATGGATAAGAAGCGAGCCGAAGGAAAGCACTTTTACGTTTATACTGTTGCCGGCTCCGCCAAATTTCTGCGCATCTATTATGCAAAGGTCAAAGAATACCTGAACGCTTTAGAAGAGACCGCCTGATACATAACAACGATGGCCATGCTGCTCCGCAGCACAGCCATCATCATATGTGACGGGGCATATCCTCTCAGGCCTGCAGCCGGAAAATGTTGCAGGTCCTTTTGTTATGCCTGTTTTTTATCCTGTACTTCCCTTCTTTTGTGCTTGACACGCATTAGCAGGTTTGGCAAAGCCCTCTTCTTTTCCTGTCGGCAAAGTCAACTTCATGCAGATTGATCCTATGACCTTTACAGAGTTCCTGCTGGCCAACGGGGATGGGAACCTGGCAAACTATCTGGAGACAGTAAACGCCATTGAGCCGATTCCCGACGCCTTCTTTAATCCTCTGTATGAAAAGCTGAAGATGTACTATGTGACCGGAGGTATGCCGGAATCCGTCAAGATGTGGACGGAGGCACGGGATGTAGAGGCCATGCAGGAAGCCCCGTCCGGGATCATTGGCGCCTATGAGCGCGACTTTGCCAAGCACCCCAATATCAGCGAGTTCCCCAAGATTTCGATGATCTGGAAGTCCATACCCTCCCAGCTGGCGAGGGAAAACAAAAAGTTATCTACAAAGCAGTCAAAGAAGGGGCGCGGGCCCGTGAATACGAGGATGCCTTGCAGTGGCTGGTAGATGCCCGGCTGGTGCACAAGATTTACCGCAGTACCGCTCCCGGTCTGCCTGTAGCTGCCTATGATGACCTCTCTGCCTTTAAGATTTATCTTGTAGATGTGGGACTGCTCTGCCGGCTGGCGCAGCTGGCGCCGACTGCCTTTGGCGAGGGTAATCGGTTATTTACCGAATTCAAAGGGGCATTAACCGAAAATTTTGTGCTTCAGACTTTGATTACCCAGTTTGAAGTGACGCCTCGGTACTGGACGCAGACAAATCCCCCTTATGAGGTGGACTTCCTGATTCAGCGTGAAAACGATATTTTCCCTGTTGAGGTCACGTCCGAAGCCAATACCACCAGCAGAAGTCTCAAGAAATTCAAGGAATTGTTCCCGGATCAGGTCAAACTCCGTGTTCGATTCTCTCTGGAAAATCTGAAGCTGGATGATGATGTGCTGAACATTCCTCTATTCATGGCGGATCAGGCTGAGCGCTTGATTGGGCTGGCTATGCAGGAGCATGACGCAAAAGCTTAACCCTCCTGAATGTGACGAACTGCTTAATCCACTATACGTGAGCCGTGGCAAATAATCTGCCCCGGCTCACGCCTACGTATCCGCAGGATGCGCCTGAGCGCCACGCCTGGAAATTTGCAGGCGCGGCATAGTCGGTCCCATTGCGCACACGAACTGTAAGTGTTTCATTGCGGCCTTAGGTCTTAGTGCAGCAGAGCAAACTCTATTAATATTTTGAGAGATACATGTTGCACTTTTTGTGTGTAAAGTGTCTATACTTGTATATGGCAGTTTTGGCCGATATTATTAATATGCACCGTATCACGCTATCAACTGATACTCAAAAATGATGTAAAAGTTGATGTAACAGGTAAACGTGGAGGTAAACAATGAAACCATTAATGTATAATTCACATAAGTAAATTCTTCTGCCGCCTTGAGTCTTGAATACATATGAAGGAGAATTAACCATGAAGAACATCTGCCTCAAGTCCGCGCTGAGGCAGCCGGTGCGGATGGCGGTACTTTTGCTGCTCATAGCGGCGGTGGGCGTTGCATGCTTTTCGCAGCTGCTGCAATATGCCATGCTCTCACGCGCGGTGGGGCAGATAAGCGGTTACTACCGCGCCATAGGTTCGCTCATCTCGGAGGACCCGGAGACGGAGTATGACATCTCCGGCTGCGTGGATACGCTGGAAAACAGCCGGTATGTGGACTTCGTGGACGAGCGCAGGCTGGTGAACTACACGCTCGATGGCATGTACAACGCGAACATATACTCCCGGTCGGACCTGTACGTCACAGCCACGGTGGAGAGCGCGGAGGTGGAGACCTACGACGGTGTCACGCCCTTCCCGGCCGTGAGCATCTGGAGCTTCGACCCGGACCTTCCGTACGACAGCTTCGAGAAGATCGAGTCCCCGTACAGGCTGGGCATTCGACTGAAGATCGAAAATCTGCTGGCCGGAGCTGACGACTGTGCACCTGTGGGTATGCAGAACGTGTACTTCTATTCTGAGGACACCGCCGAGCTCGAGGCCCTGGCGGCGGAGCTCTCGGGCGGCATGCGGGCCATAATGCGGCTCCAGTCCTCGTATCAGCAGGGGACCGGGGCGTACGCCTACTATCTGGTGCCCGCCGTCGGGGACGAGTATTTCGTCGAGCTCGAGCCGGGCGTGGAGCCGGACTTTTCGAGTGCCGGGCTCGCGGACGTGGCGGAGGCCATGGAGCTCGTGGACGTGAACGCCCGCACCGCCGCGCTCTGGACAACAAAGGACATGACGGCGATACCGGGTTTTGAGGCCCAGTACGTCGTCACGGAGGGCCGGGCGCTCGACCACGCAGACGAGACGAAGAAAAACTCCGTCTGTGTCATACGCCAGGAGCTGGCCGCCACGCGCGGGCTCGAGGTTGGCGACACCATAGACATCACGCTCCGAAAGCTGAGCCAGGCCAGCGGCAGCATACGCCCCGGCATGGAGGAGACGCCCTGGCAGGAGGCGGAGAGCTGCACCCGCACGCTGACCATAGTCGGTCTGCTGACCGCCGTCGACCCCGCGCTGGAGTATTCGGACTACTATTCATACATCTACGTCCCGGACTGGGTCGTGCCGCAGGGCTATGATACCACCGGGGACATGGTCGTCGCGGACTACACCAGCTTTGTCTTGAAGGACATAGCCGAGCAGGAGGAGTTTGCCCTCTCCACCGCGGACGCCTTTGCGGCGGAGGGCTATTCGCTCTACTTCGTGCCCACGGGCTACGCGGCCTTTGCCGCAACGGCGGAGCCGCTGATGCGCTCGGCGGGTACGAACACGGCGGTGCTCACGGCCGTGGGCGCGCTGGCCCTGGCGCTGGCGCTGCTGCTGTATCTCTTCTTCCGGCGCAGGGAGCTGCCAATCATGCTCGCGCTGGGCGTGCCCCGTCACGCCGCCGTCCGCGCAGCGCTGGAGCCTGCGGCGCTGCTCTATGGCGCGGGCCTCGCAATAGGGGGCGTCGGCGCGTACATAGACGGCAAGGGCAAGGCGGAGGCGGCCCTCGCCGGGCTGAGCGGCGAATATGTGTTTGAAGTGGGCTTCAGCCTGATTGAAATGCTGCTGTTTGTGCTGATTGCCTGGGCGGCGACGACGGGGCTGACAGCCCTGGCGCTCGACCGCATGTCGCGGCGGCCGGTGCTGGAGCAGCTCGGCTCCGGCGGCAAGCGGGCCGCCGCGGCGGCGGAGCCCGCGGCCGGAGCCCCCGCGCCCGCCGCTCCCGCGGAGAGCCCGGGCGCGTTCGCCGGGGCCCCGGCAGCGGTGCAGATGCCGGCCAAACGGCGCAGATTCCCCGCCTGGGGAGCGCGCTACCTCGTTCGTCGGCTCGTGAGGACGCCGCTGAAGGGCCTGCTCGCCGCGCTCGTGGCGGCGGGGCTGCTCTTCGGCCTCGGCGCGCTGAGGGGCGTCATCACAACGGGCGAAGCTGAGGTCGACGCGCTCTACGACAGCGTCCAGGTCGGCGGCAGCGTCATCCGCAGCACGAGCCTCGGCAGCTCCGCGGGAGGCGGCTATCTGCCCGCGTCCGCGGCGGAGGAGCTGCAGGAGATAGGAAACCTGAGCAACGTCATCCGCGAGGCCGGCTGCACGGTCAGTGCCGCGCGGCGGCCAGACGACCCGGGCGAAAGGCCCCAGAACCTCGCGCTTCTGGGCGTGGAGGACCCGGAGACCTTCGCGCCGCTTTCAAACGGGACGCTCGAGGTGACGTATGCCGGGGATATGACCGAGTCGGACTTTTTCTCGAACGCAGACGGCGAGCCTGAGGTGCTCGTCTCCGAGGATCTGCTTGGGAAGCTCGGCCTCTCGGCGGGCGGCAGGATATTCGTGCTCTGGGGCGACCGGGGCGAGTCCCTGAACATCGCCGGCAGCTTTCCCGGCGGCGAGAGCGGCACGGGCGTCGACCTCATCATGAGCTATGCGGCGCTCGAGAACCTCTATGACACCGAGCTTTCAAAATACGGCCAGGAGCTGATGCTCCGGCGCTTTGAGTTCCAGGTGGACAAGTCCCTGAACCGCTCCATAACCGAGGTCCGCGCGGCCTCGCAGGAGGTGCTCGACAGCGCCGGGTCCCAGGGCGAGATGTTCCTGCTGCTGGACGACGGGGAGCTCACCGAGGTCGTGCGGCCCATGGAGCGGAACCTCGGCCTGATGCGCCTGCTGTACCCGGGGCTGCGGCTGCTGTCCGTGGCGCTCGCGGCGCTTGCGGCGGCGCTGATGGTGCTGCGCTCGGCAAAGGAGGCCGCGCTCCTGCGCGTGCTCGGCGTCAGGAAGGGCGGAGCAGCCTCACTGCTGGTGCTCGAGCAGCTGGCCCCGGCGCTGACAGGCGCGCTGCTGGGCGCGGCGGTGCTGGCGCTGCTGCGCATAGGCGGCGTGGCCTGGCAGGAGGTCTGGCAGAACGGGGCGTTTTACGTGCTGGGCGCGCTGGCGGGAGCCGCGGCCTCGGCGCTGGTGCGAGTGAGAAAAAATCCGCTTGAGCTGCTGCAAGTCAAGGAATAGGAGGGCTTAAGATGCAGGGACTGAAGTTGAACGGAGTGAGTTACAGATACGGCAAGGCCGCGCGCAACGCGCTCGACGGCGTGAGCTGTGAGTTCCGCGCAGGCGAGGTGGCGGCCGTGGTCGGGCCCTCCGGCAGCGGCAAGACGACGCTGCTGAGCATAATGGCGGGCCTGGACCGGCCCGCGCACGGCGAGGTGTATCTAGGCGATCGGGAGCTGGGCGGCATGGATATGGACGAGTACCGCCGGCGCTATGTCTCGGTGATATTCCAGGCCTTCCACCTGTTCCCGCTGCTGACGGTGCTGGAGAACGTGTGTTTCCCGATGGAGCTCAACGGAGTGAGCGAGCCGGAGGCGCGAGAGCGCGCCAGACTTGAGCTTGAGCGGGTGGGCATCGCCGCGGAGAAGCACCGGCGCTACCCGAGCCAGCTCTCTGGCGGCGAGCAGCAGCGCGTGGCGATAGCGCGTGCGCTCTCCTCAGGCGCGCAGATACTGCTCGCGGACGAGCCGACGGGCAACCTGGACGGCGAAAATTCGCGGAACATCGTGGACATCCTGACCCGCCTCGCGCACGAAGACGGCTACTGCGTGGTCATAGTGACCCACGACCCCGCCGTCGCCGAGGCCGCGGACACGGTGTACACCATGACCGACGGCGTGTTGGCAAGGCAAAAATGATGTCGATCGGCAACAATAAAAATGAAGATAAATCAGGAGTACCAGCTATATTAACTCAATTTAAGGAAGCAATTGGTTTCTGCTTTTCTATTGCATACAAGGCATCTGCCTTTTATACTGTTCTTTATCCATTCCAAAAGAGCCAGGAGATGCAGATATAAAAAAAGCAATTGAGTTAATTGAAAACTTTTTCATATAACTGCATAATTAAAATTGTCCCCCTTGCTCCATAATTTTAAAACTTCAATGACTAAACTGCAACAATCGTAAAACTATTCCTCCGATTGTTGCAGTTTGTCTAACCATGTACTGTTATTTCAACTGTTGCCGGCTCCGCCAAATTCCTGCGCATATATTACGCCAAGGTCAAAGAATACCTGAACGCTTTAGAAGAGACCGTCTGATACGAACAACTATGGCCACGCTGCACCACAGCCCAGCCATCACTATATGTAACGGGGCATATCCTCTCAGGCCTGAAGCCGGAATATGTTGCAGGTCCTTTTGCTATGCCTATTTCTTATCCTGTACTTCTCTTCTTTTGTGCTTGACACACATTAGCAGGTTTGCTGGGTTTCTGTGCTAATTGCCCTCATAGTCGGCCATCCGTTCATTCTGCGGGCATGAGGCTCGCAAGGCCTCAGCCTTCACCAACGATGTGCCAAGCGTGTTCTACCCAGCCCTCGTCCCAGCTCGTTCTCAGAACGTACAGCTGGTTTGGCACCACGTCATTTATGCAGAGCGTGCTTTTCTCCCGGGTCCACTCCACCCCGGCTCCGTCGGCAAAGGTGCGCGTGTGGTCGGGTCCTCCCCCCAGCCAGCCGTCGTCAAAGCGCCTGAGCTCAATGTCGAGAGGCTTCTCTCCGGCTGGATAGATCATGGTGATGCGAAGCTCCGCTGTCTCCCCGGTCACCGGGACCGTCGCCCTGACCGGGCCCGTAGACATGGGGTCACTCTCGTCGAACTCAAATTGCCAGAGTCCGGACAGGGACTCGCTTGGCGGGGTATCGTCATTTTCCCAGTCAAAACCCACCGGAAAGCCCATGTAATTGTGCCCGTCATCCGTCGAAATACTCACCATTGGAAAGCCGTGCATATCGTCGTCGAAGAGCAGCTCCTTTGTGCCGAAGAAGAGTGCAGAAGCGACGGAGACGCCAACCGCAAAAATGATAAGAAATTTCAGTAAGCTCCTTTTTTTCATCAAAATCCCTGCTCAGGAATAGGTTTTTTAATAAATATCAACTATTACATCAGTGGTAGCTTCTTGAGAGTCAAGGAAAAATGAAACAGGGCCAGAAAATGGTACGTTATATGATACATGATATCTTATGCTACCATACGCTGAAGCAACACCTGTTCCAGGAGTTCCGCTGGTATTTCCGCTAGTAGCAACTATTACAGGAATACCATAAGTGGTAACTCCGTCATAAAACCAATCTGAATCCAATGTTGCATAGCAATTATTGGGATAGTCAGAATAAACTGATTGGTCGTCTGATCTCCTAAACACCTCAAATAGTAGGCTTGCACCAGCCGGTATTGCAGGATATATATCTGGTATTGATTGTAGTGCAAACAGAATTGCTGCCGCCACTATACTATAATTGTTACTATTTGTGCCATCGAAAATATCTGGATTTTCACCAGGCCATTCTCCTGGGTCTTCAAATCCGAGCAGGTTATAATATCCTGATGTTCTCCTTACTTCTATGGTAAGACTATATAACGACAGCATATTATTAGGACTGGTCCCAGAGCTGAATGTGTCTTGTACAAAGTTAAGCACAGTATTCCAAATTGCTTCACCTATACAGACACTTAATCCTGATAATTGCAACACGCAGAGGCAAACTTTTGCCTCTGCGTGTTGCATATCCACTAATTCTATTCAGTTATCTCAGTTCTCAATCTGAAATATGCTCTACTACCATCGCCATCTTGTAAACCAAAGACTGCTTATTTTGCGGCATACCGTTGACTCACATAACCAAATCGCCTATAGTTTTATTACGATGAATCGGTTTGTTCAGAATTGAGAGGTCATACCTGATGCTAGACTTGCCAAACAAGTAATCGAGGCTGACTTCAAAGAAGTCGGCTAACTCCAACGCTCGCTCCATTGGCGGCAACGATGCCCCAATTTCATATGC
>CALXEH010000084.1 GCA_944387285.1 uncultured Oscillospiraceae bacterium
ACGGCGAGGTTTGGAAACCCTTTCGGGCTCCAAACCTCGCTTGTTTTTTATGGGCTTGTTTTGCAACGGACCCTTTGGTTTTATACGGGTTCCAGCTCGTTGTCGAGCCAGGTGTCGTGTTCTGTCAGCTTCCGGGTGAAGATCCTCGCGTTGTCCTCGGGGTATTTGTTCTGGTGGAACTTGAATATCGTCTCGTCCGTGCCCGGAAGTTGGCCCAATATCTCGATCTTCCCGCGCGGGTGGCTCATGGCGTAGCGCACCGCCTTGCCCAGCCCGCTCTGCATGGCCTTCGCCCCGTCAACTATGCCGATGCCCTCGGCCAGCGGCACCTGGAAGCGCCCCTTCACGCCGCGCACCGGGCGGCACTGGAAGATGTAATACGGCGCGACGTTCATCGCCGTGAGGCCGCGCAGCAGCTCGCCGAGCACCTCCGGCCTGTCGTTCACCCCGCGCAGCAGCACGGTCTGATTGCGCACCTGCACGCCGCGATGGAGCAGCGCGTCCACCGCCCGCTTCGCCTCGTCCGTCAGCTCGCGCGGGTTGTTGAACTGCGTGACCACCACGATGGCCTTCTGCTTCGCGTAGCGCTCGAACAGCTCCAGCAGCTGCGCGTCGCCGTAGATGCGCTCCGGCAGCGTCACAGGCAGACGCGAGCCGAAGCGTATGAAATCCAGATGGCCTATACCGCACAGGCCCTCCAGATAGCGCTCCACGACGCTGTTCGGGTTCATGAGCGCGTCGCCGCCGGAGATGAGCACGTTGCGCACCTCTTCGTGCTCCGCAACGTAGGCTATGGCCTCGTCCGCCACGCGGTTGAGCTCGTCCTCCGTCAGCCCGACCATGCGCTTCCTGAAGCAGTGGCGGCAGTACATCGCGCACTGGTTCGTAGACAGCAGCAGCACCGTCGGCGCGTACTTGTGCTGCAGGCCCTCGAGCTTGGTGTTCGAGGCCTCGCCGCTCGTGTCAAACTCGCCGTCGGGGTCCATCTCATCCGAAGAGGGTATGCACATCCGTGCTATGGGGTCATCCGGGTCCGAGGTGTCGACAAGGGATAGGTAATAAGGCGTTATCATCATGGGAAAACGCTCTGCTATCTCTTCTCTGAGTTTTGCCTCCTCCGGTGACAGCCCAAGCTTCTGCACCAGCTGCTCCATGCTCCTGATGCCGTTCTCCAATTCCTTTTGCCAGCTCATAGCTGCACCTTCTTTCACTTTCAGAATTTAACGCACAACATTATACCACATTTTCCAGTTGCCTTCAAGCGCCGATTGTTGTTGAAATATACGAAATCCCGGTATATAATCGAGGCAAAACAGACAAAGAATGGTGTGATTTAGGTGGATACTCTGGTTTTTGAACTCTGCGGAGTACAGGATCTGAACCCTCAGCGGACCTTCGACTGCGGGCAGTGTTTCCGCTGGAACGCGGACACGGAGGGAAAATACAGGGGCGTGGCGTCCGGCAGGGCGGCCGTGGTCTGGGCCGAGGGCGGCCGGGCGTACATAGAGTGCGCCGCGCAGGATATCTATTTCTGGCGCGGCTATCTCGACATGGAGACGGACTATGCCGAGGCCCGGCGGAGCATAGAGGTCTGCGACTACCTGCGCGACTGCGCGGCCTATGGCGAGGGCATACGCATCCTGCGCCAGGACAAGTGGGAGGCGCTGTGCTCCTTTATCGTGTCCCAGTGCAACAACATCCCGAGGATAAAGGGCATCGTGGAAAAGCTCTGCGACCTGTACGGCGAGCCGGTGGAGGCACCCTGGGGCGAGGCGCGGGCCTTCCCGACGGCGGAGCGGGTGGCGGCGTTGAGCGAGGCTGATCTGGCGCCATTGCGCTCGGGCTACCGCGCGCCGTATATACTCTCGGCGGCGCGGGCAGTCGTGAACGGGGATATAGACCTCGAGGCGACGGCGCTCTTGCCCTGCGGCGAGGCGCGGGCTGAGCTGAAGAAGCTGAACGGCGTCGGCGACAAGGTGGCCAACTGCGTCGTGCTGTTCGGGCTGCACCAGCTGGACGCCTTCCCTGTGGACGTGTGGATAAAGCGCGCGCTGGCGGCGAATATGCCAGAAGGTTTCGAACCCTCGTCCCTGGGCAAATACGCGGGCCTCGCGCAGCAGTACATGTTCTTCCACGCGCGCGAGACCGCTGCGAAAGCATGAAGTTTTCGCCCGCCTTTTACGGCGCATCGGGGTCGATGCGCCCTACAGGCTGCACAAGGCGGTTTTCCTCTCCTGCAACAAAGATTGCGTTTACTGTCCGCCGACTGGCGTGGTACATTTGCCCTGAAAGGGAGGTGCGGGACATGACGTTTCCTGAGAAGCTCATAACCCTGCGCGCGGGACGTGGGTGGTCGCAGGAGAAGCTGGCGGGAGAGCTGGGCGTGACCCGGCAGGCCGTGGGACGCTGGGAGCGCGGCGAGTGCCTGCCCGACGCCCTGGGCCTCACAAAGCTGGCGCAGACCTTCGACGTGAACCCCGAATGGCTGCTCGATGAGTCCGCCTCAGGAGCGCCAGAGCCGCGTCAGGCACGGCGGGCGAAGCTCGCGTGGTTCGATCATTTGGCCTTCGTCACTGCGCCGCTCATGGCCGGGCTGTGCCTGTACTGCAGGCTCAAAGACTTCGCGGCACGCTATTACATCGCTGCGCCGCTCCTCATGTGGCTCGAGCCGACGCTTATAAGGCCGCTCGGCTGGTTCGTGCTGGGCTGGGGCGTCGCGGGGCTGCTGGCAGCGTTCGGCCTGAGGCCGCAGTCGCGCCGCGTACGCTGGGCGCTGATCATTGCCGGCGCGGTGCTGCCCGCCATCCTTCTGCTGACGGTGGCGAATATGTTTTGGCTGCACTGGTACAGGACACAGCACACCACATGGGTAATAAACTCACCCTCTATGCTCGTCATCGGCGGGCTGCTGCTGGGGATGGCGGCAAAGCGCAGGGATAAAATGAGCTGAAAATCAGGAATATCAGTCAAAAAAGCGGGCGTGGGACGCCCGCTTTTTCTGTGAGCCGGGCTGCGGAAAAGGTTGACTTGAGGCGGCTATGTGATAAAATATGAGGAATAGCAAAAACCAAATTCTTTGCGGAGGTGCGTTTCCTATGAATCGTTTTGGCAGCTTTTCCGAGCGCTTTGTCGGCGAGGGCCTGACCTTTGACGACGTACTGCTCGTCCCGGCGGAGAGCAGCGTCCTGCCGCCCGACATCGACCTGTCCACGAACCTGACGAAGACCATCAGGCTCAACACGCCCATCATGAGCGCGGCCATGGACACCGTGACGGAGTACCGCATGGCCATCGCCATCGCGCGCGAGGGCGGCATCGGCGTCATCCACAAGAGCATGCCGATAGACGACCAGGCCGAGCAGGTCGATATGGTCAAGCGTTCGGAGAACGGTGTCATCACGAACCCCTTCTACCTCGGCCCCGACAATACCCTGGGCGAGGCGGACGCGCTCATGGCCAAGTACCGCATCTCCGGCGTGCCTGTCGTGGACACGGACGGCGTGCTCATCGGCATCATCACGAACCGCGACATGAAGTTCGAGGAGAACATGGACAGGCAGATCCGCGAGGTCATGACAAGCGCGGGCCTCGTCACCGGCAAGGAGGGCACCACCCTCGACGAGGCGAAGGACATCCTCCGCAGGCACAAGATAGAGAAGCTGCCCATAGTTGACGAGCAGTTCCACCTCAAGGGCCTCATAACGATAAAGGACATCGAGAAGGTCGTCAAATACCCGAACTCGGCCAAGGACAAACACGGGCGTCTGCTCTGCGCCGCCGCCATCGGCGTGACGAACGACATCCTCGACAGGGCGGGCGCTCTGGTGCAGGCGGGCGTGGACGCGCTCGTGCTCGACTCGGCGCACGGCCACTCGGCGAACATCATGCGCTGCGTGGGCCTCGTGAAGAACGCCTTCCCCGAGGTGCAGCTCATAGCGGGCAACGTGGCCACGGCCGAGGGCACCGAGGCGCTCATCAAGGCGGGCGCTGACTGCGTCAAGGTCGGCATCGGCCCCGGCTCCATCTGCACGACGCGCGTGGTCTCGGGCATAGGCGTGCCGCAGATAACGGCGGTGCTCGAGGCGGCGGCCATGGGCGACAAGTACGGCATCCCCGTCATCGCCGACGGCGGCATCAAGTATTCGGGCGACATCGTGAAGGCCATAGCCGCCGGCGCGAGGGTCGTCATGATGGGCTCCATGCTCGCCGGCTGCGAGGAGAGCCCCGGCGAGAGCGAGATCTTCCAGGGCAGGCAGTTCAAGGTCTACCGCGGCATGGGCAGCATCGGCGCGATGCAGAAGGGCTCGGGCGACCGCTACTTCCAGTCCGGCTCGAAGAAGCTCGTGCCCGAGGGCGTCGAGGGCCGCGTACCCTATAAGGGGGCCGTGTCCGACACCATATTCCAGATGATGGGCGGCCTGCGCTCCGGCATGGGCTACTGCGGCTGCCCGAACATCGAGGCGCTGCGGACTAAGACCAAGTTCGTGCGCATCACCGGCGCTGGCCTCAAGGAGAGCCACCCGCACGACATCTACATCACGAAGGAAGCACCCAACTACACCATGAACCCGCAGGGCTGAGGCCTCGCGGGACGCGGAAACGGAGGATGACATGGACGAAAAGATCGAAAAGCTCAGGCAATGGATAGCCGGGAGCGACAATATCGTGTTTTTCGGCGGCGCAGGAGTCAGCACCGAATCGGGCATCCCGGATTTCCGCAGTGTGGACGGGCTGTACAATCAGAAATGGCGCTACCCGCCGGAGACGATACTGAGCCACAGCTTCTTTGAGCGCGACCCGGAGGAGTATTACCGCTTCCACCACGAGAAGCTGGTCATCGAGGGCGTGAAGCCGAACCGTGCGCACCTGCGGCTCGCGGAGCTGGAGCGCGAGGGCAAGCTCAAGGCGGTCGTCACGCAGAACATAGACGGGCTGCACCAGGCGGCGGGCAGCAAGAACGTGCTCGAGCTGCACGGCAGCATACTCCGGGCCTACTGCTCGCGCTGCCATAAGCCCTTCCCGGCGGAGGAGATGAACCACTGCAAGGGCGTGCCTCACTGCTCCTGCGGCGGCGTGGTGCGGCCGGATATCGTGCTGTACGAGGAGCCGCTGGACATGGACGTCATGGAGCGGGCCGTGAGCTTTATCCGGAACGCCGAGGTGCTCATCATCGGCGGCACCTCGCTGGGCGTGTACCCGGCGGCGGGGCTTATAAATTATTACCGGGGCAATAAAATGGTGCTCGTGAACCTGTCCGAGACGCCTTACGACAGGTACGCGGATCTGGTCATTCACGAGAAGATAGGGCAGGTGTTTTCCGCAGTATGAGCCGCACGGACGTACTGGGCGTTGGGTTTGACGATGTGACGATGGCAGAGGCGGTGGACAGGGCGCTGGAACTCATCGAGGCGCGCGAGTGCCGCTATGTAGTGACGCCGAACCCGGAGATAGTGATGCTTGCGAAAGAGGACGCAGCGCTCAAGTCCGCGCTTGCGGGCGCGGCGCTGGTGCTGCCCGACGGGGTGGGCATCGTGAAGGGCGCGGCGATACTGGGCCGGCCGATGAAGGAGAAGGTGCCGGGCATCGACTTCGCCTGCGGCGTGATGGCGCGGCTGGCGGAAAAGGGCGGCAGCGTGTACCTCTTCGGGGCCAAGCCCGGCGTAGCGGAAAAGGCCGCGCAGACGCTGGTGGAGAAGTACCCGGGCCTGGCCGTGGCGGGCACGTCGGACGGCTATTTCACGGACGACGCGCCTATAATAGAGAAGATACGGGCCGCAAAGCCGGACATGCTGCTGGTATGCCTCGGCGCGCCCAAGCAGGAGCTGTGGATGGCGAAGGAGGAGGGCAAACTGCCCGTGGGCCTCATGTGCGGCCTGGGCGGCAGCCTGGACGTCTTCGCCGGCACGGTGAAGAGGGCGCCGGAGAGCTGGCAGAGGCTGGGGCTCGAGTGGCTCTACAGGCTCTTGAAGGAGCCAAGAAGGATAGGCAGGATGATGAAGCTGCCCGTGTTCGTCGCGGAGGCGGCGGGCGCGCGGCTGAGAGGTAAGTAAAATGGCAGCGAAGGGCAAGCTCATAGTGCTCGAGGGCATAGACGGCAGCGGAAAGTCGGCGCAGTACCGCCGGCTCAAGGCACGCTTCGAGCGCGAGGGCATAGATTGCCGGACGATCGTGTTCCCGAGGTACGAGGAAGAGTCCTCGGCGCTCATAAGGATGTACCTTGCAGGCAAGTTCGGCGCGAACCCCTCGGACGTAGGCGCCTGCGCGGCGTCGATCTTCTACGCCGTGGACAGGTATGCGTCCTATATGACCGACTGGGGCGAGTATTACAATAACGGCGGCGTGGTGCTCTCGGACAGGTACACGACCTCGAACGCGGTGCACCAGGGCGCGAAGCTGCCCGAGTCAGAGCAGCCGGCCTTTTTCGACTGGCTGTACGATCTGGAATATGTTAAACTCGGCCTGCCGAGGCCGGACCTTGTCATATACCTCGACGTGGATATCGAGACCTCGCTGGCGCGGATGCGGCACAGGCAGGAGAAGACGGGCAAGGACGGGGACATACACGAGAAGGACGTGGCCTACCTGGAGGCCTGCCTGAGGACAGGCAGCCACGCCGCCGACCACTACGGCTGGCGGCGGGTGGACTTCCGCAAGGACGGCGAGATACGCGAGCTGGACGAAAAGCACGAGGAGATCTTCGCCGCGGTGAAGGCCGCGCTGTGAAAGAGGCGAAGGCGGCCCTGCGCCGTGAAGTGAAGGCCCGCATCGCGGCGCTGGACGGGACGTATATAGCCGAAAGCGACGCGGGCATAATGGAAAATGTGCTCTCGATGCCGGAGTTTGCGGCGGCGGGCACGGTGTTTGCCTACCTGTCGGTGGACAGGGAGTGCGATACGAGACAGATAGTTGAAAAGCTGCTGGCCGAGGGCCGGCACGCGGCGCTGCCGAGAAGCCGCCGGGGCGGGGCCATGGACTTTGCCCTGTACGACGGGGCGCTGGTGGAGGGCCTTTACGGCATACCCGAGCCGCCGGAGGGCGCGGAGCGTGTGGAGCCTGCGCCGGGCGACCTGATGCTGGTGCCGGCGCTGTGCTGCGACCGGCGGGGCATGAGGCTGGGCCACGGCGCGGGGTACTACGACAGGTACCTTGCCGGGCGCCGGGTGTTTACGGCCTGCCTGTGCCGTGAGCGGCTGCTCATGGAAAAAGTCCCGGCGGATTGGAACGATTTAGCCGTCGCCTGCGTCATAACGGAGCGGGGCATAATAAAAACAGGGCTCTGACGAGCCCTGTGCCTTGGACTAAGCCGCTTCAGCAGCAGCTGTTGCAGCAGTTGCTGCTGCTCTCGCAGCTCGAGCTGCAGCCGCAGTTCCCGCCGCAGCAGAAGATGAGCAGGAGTATAATGATGATCCAGAAGCAGCTTCCGTTTCCATTTCCGCAGAACATTTAATCGACCTTTCTCCGCGCTATGTGATTTAC
>CALXEH010000085.1 GCA_944387285.1 uncultured Oscillospiraceae bacterium
CAAACGTCATGTAGGCGTAGAGGGCCGGAGGGAGAGGCGGGTGGGACGCACACGGTACGAAGGGTGCTCCCGCCCAAAAAAAGCCGCTTTTCTTTGGGGCTCCACTCCCGTTTCTTTGGGCAAGGGCCAAAGAAATGGGGTGGAATATAAACCGTCAGATACCGCACATACGCGCATCCACGTCCCGTCAGGTAGAACGCCCACACCGCGCCGCGCGCAGGTTCTAAGCTGGGCGGAGGGGACATAGATTGTCCACATGAGGGACAACGAGGGCTTTGAAAACGCGGCGGCGCTGTTGCCGGCGGATATGAGGCAGGCGCTCGTCGCGCTGGGCGAACCGGCGCGGCGGACGGTGGAGGAGCTGCGCCTGCGTTCGGGGCGCAGGCCGTCGCTGCTGCTGGCGGAGGGCGAATCGCCCTTCGGCGAACGGGCGGTGCAGCCGCGCGACCTGGACACCGTGCTCGAGAACGCCACGCGCGCCTCGGCGCACACGGCGCTGGAATGTGTGGCGTCGGGTTTTGTGACAGTGCGCGGCGGCTGCCGCGTGGGCCTGTGCGGCGAGACGGTCGTGCGCGAGGGCGGGGTACGCTCCATACGCCGGCTCTCGTCCCTGAGCATACGAATCCCGCGCCAGCACCGGGGCTGCGGCGGCGAGCTGTACGCGCGGCTGCTGGAGCTCGGCCTGCCGGACACGCTCATCGTATCGCCGCCGGGCGCGGGCAAGACCACGCTGCTGCGCGAGCTCGTGCGCCTGGCCTCAGAGGGCGGGCGGCGCGTATCGCTCATTGACGAGCGCGCGGAGATCGCCGGGGTCTGGGAAGGCCTGCCGCTTTTCGACCTGGGCCCATGCACGGACATAATGACGGGCGCGCCCAAGCCCGAGGCCGCGGCGATGCTGATTCGGGCGATGAACCCGCAGCTTTTGGCCATGGACGAGATAACGACGCCGGAGGATGTGGAGGCGGCGCGCTCTGCGGCGGGCTGCGGCGTGAGGCTGCTGGCGACGGCGCACGCGGGCAGCGCGCGCGAACTGGCGCAGCGTGCGGTCTACCGTCCGCTTTTGGAGGACGCGGTCTTCAAGGCCGCGGTAGTCATAGAGCGCCGCGCTGGCGCCAGGCGCTACAGATTGGAGGAGCTCTGCCCATGAGACTGCTGGGCGCGATACTGCTGAGCCTGGCCTTTGCGGCCCTGGGCCTGACGGAGGCGCAGCGGCTGAGACGCCGCGCGAGGCTGACCTCGGATTTTGCCTCGGGCATGGAGCTGCTGCGCTCGGAGATCGGCAGCCGGCTCGCGCCGATGCCGGAGGCGGCGGAGCGGTTGGCGCTGTACGGGCCGGAGGGCACCCGGGGCTTTTACACGGCGCTGTGCGCGGGGCTGGAGAACCTGGGCGGGGCGCAGTTCCACGAGCTGTGGGAACGCGCGCTGGAGCTGACCGACCTGCCCGGGCCTGCGCGGCGAGCGCTGTCGGAGCTGGGCATGAGCCTGGGCCGCTACGGCGCGGCGGAGCAGGCCTCGGCGATAACGGCCTGCGAGCTGGAACTGCGGCGCGAGGCGCACAGGGCGTGCGAGGAGGCGCGGGTCATGGGCCGGCTGAGGGCCGGGTTAGCCGCCGGCGCCGGGCTGATACTGGCGATAGTCCTGTACTGAAAGGGAAGGTTGCGCATGGAGGTCGAACTCATTTTCAAGGTCGCGGCGGTGGGCATCCTCGTCGCAGTTTTGAACATACTGCTCACGCGCTCGGGGCGCGAGGAACAGGCGCTCATGGTGACCATCACGGGGCTCATAATCGTGCTTGTGCTGGTGGTGCAGAAGATAAGCGAGCTGTTCGGGCTCATAAAGAGCCTGTTTTTGTTCTGAGATGGAGCTGGCGGCGAAGGCGGTAGCAGCGGGCGTCTGCGCGGCGCTGATGGCGCTGCTGCTGAAGCGGTCGAACGCCGAGCTGGCGCTCTGCCTGGGCCTGGGCGCGGCGGCGGTGATACTGCTGTCGGTGCTGGGCCTGGCGTCCGGTCTGGCGGAGGCGGCGGCGCGGGCGCGGGAACTCTCGGGCCTGTCCCCGGCGCTGTACTCGCCCATAATGAAGTGCGTGGGCATCGGCCTCATCTGCGCGCTGGGTTCGGAGGCCTGCAAGGATGCGGGCAGCAGCCAGCTGGCGTCGGCGGTGGAGCTGGTGGGCGCGGCGGCGGCGCTGGTCTGCGCCCTGCCGCTGATGTCGGCGCTGCTGGACACGGTGGAGGGCCTGACATGAGGCGGCTTATAGCGGCGCTGATAGCGCTGCTGGCGCTGACGGTGCCCGTGCTGGCAACGGACGCGGCCGGGGAGCTGTACGGCGCTCTGGACATGGAAGCGGCGGAGCAGGCCATACCCGGGTCGGCGCGGGAGATACTGGGCGACGCAGGCGTGGCGGATGCGCTGGAGCCGGAGGGCATGCTCTCGAAGCTGCTGGACGCGGCCTGGGAGGCGGCCGGCGAGTATTGGCGCGAGGCGGCCGGCGCGGCGCTGAAGCTGACGGCCGTGGCGCTTATCTGCACGCTGGCGGGCGCCTTTGCGGACGGCGCGGCGGCGCGGTATGTGGGCCTTGCGGGCTGCCTGGCGGTGTCTGGGCTGGCGTTTTCGGACGCCGGCGGCTGCATAGAGTCTGGCGCGGCGGCGCTGGACGAGCTCGCGTCCTTTTCGCATACGCTGCTGCCCTGCCTGACGGCGGCGGCCGCGGCGGGCGGCGCGGTGACGAGCGCGGCGGCGAAGTACGCGGCGACGGCCCTGTGCATGGACCTGCTCATCGGCGCGGCGCAGAAGCTGCTGCTGCCGCTGTGCTATGTGGGCATAGGGATACGGACGGCCTCGGCGGCGCTGGACAGCCCGGCGCTGGAAGGCGCGTCGAAGCTCATAAGCCGCTTCACGGCCCTGGCGACGGGGCTGGTGATGACGGGTTTCACGGCCTGGCTGAGCCTGAGCGGCGCGGTGACGGGCGCGGCGGACGCGGCGGCGGCGAAGGCGGCGAAGACGGCCATATCCACGGCCCTGCCGGTGGTGGGCGGCATGATCTCGGATGCGGCCTCGACGGTGGTAGCGGGCGCGGGCCTGCTGCGGAATGCGGCGGGCGCGCTGGGCCTGATAGCGGCGGCCTGCGTGTGCCTGGCCCCGTTTTTGTCGGCGGCACTGCGCTATCTGCTCTACAAGGCGGCGGCCGCGCTGTGCTCGGCGTTTGCGGACAAGCGCCTGGCCGGGCTGATAAGCGAGCTGGGCGGGGTGTTCGGCATGGTGCTGGGCATAGTGGGCGCGGCGGCGCTGATGCTGTTCATCTCCATCATATCCGTGACGAAGGCGGTCGTCGGCTGATTGCCGGGAAGGTGAAAAACAATGCTTGAAGTGGTGACGGCCTGGATACGGGCGCTGGTGGGCGCGGCGGTATTCTGCGCCCTGGCGACGGCGCTGTGCCCGGAGGGGCGGGTGAAGCGGGTGCTGCGCTTTGCCTGCGGCCTGGTGATGGCGGCGGCGCTGCTCTCGCCGGTGCTGAAGCTGGACGGCGCGGCCCTGCCGAAGGCGATGGCGCGCTATTCGGAGGCGGCGCGGCAGCAGGCGCAGTCTGCCGCGGACGATGCGGACAGGCTCAGCAGAACTATCATAGAGAGCGAGTGCGAGACATATATATTGGACAAAGCGGCGCAGCTCGGCCTCGGCCCCTGCGAGGTCTCGGTGACGGCGCGCTGGAGCGAGGAGGGCTTTTGGTACCCCTGGGAATGTCGCCTGAGCTGTGCGGAGGGCGGCGCGGAGCGGCTCTCGGAGCTCATCGAGGCGGAGCTGGGCATAGCGGCGGAGCGACAGTACCTGGAGGCGGCGTAGATGTCGGGCATGATAGGCAAGCTGGGCAAATATAAATATCTCCTGCTGCTGCTGATATTGGGCCTGGGCCTGCTGCTTTGGCCCACGGGCGGCGGGGACGGCCATGACACGGGCCGGACGGAGCAGGAGGCGCGGCTGGAAGAGGTGCTGTGCCGGATAGAGGGCGCGGGCAGCGTGAGCGTGCTGTACTCTGACGAGGGCGTGGCGGTGGTGTGCGAGGGCGCTTCGAGCGCGCGGGTACGCCTGGACATCGTGAACGCGGTGTCCGCCTACACGGGCTTCGGCAGCGACAGGATAGAAGTGCTGGGCATGGAGCGGTAAAATGGCTGAAAAACAGGAGGCAAAGAACGTGAAAAAGGCAAAACGGAACATCATAATTGCGGCGGTGCTGCTGTTTGTGTGTGCGGCGGTGTACCTGAACTGGTCGTACAACAACAGCCCCGGCGCGGCGGACCCGGCCATGGTGAAGGTCGAGGACGAGCAGATGAGCACGCTGGGCACGGAGACCGGCGCGGAAGCGGCCTCCGACTACTTTGCGCAGGCGCGGCTGACGCGGCAGACCTCCAGGGACGAGGCCCTGAACCTGCTGCAGACGGCGGCAAGCTCGGAGAGCGCCTCGCAGGAGACGATCGACAGCGCGATGAACGCGATAGCGGCCATGGCGAACTGGTCCATGCTCGAGACGCAGCTGGAGAACACGCTGCTGGCCAAGAACTTCTCGGACTGCGTGGTGTACATATCCGACGAGGGCGTGACGGTCTCGGTACCAGCGCCGGCGGAGGGCCTGTCCGAGGCGGCGGTGGCGCGGATAACGGAGGCGGTGACGAGCGCGGGCTATACGGCCGACCAGCTGCACGTCATCGAGATCCGCTCCGGCCAGGTGACGGAGCAGAGCCCGACGGAGCCGGATACGGACGCTGGCACAGGCACAGGCACGGATACGGACACTGGCACGGGCACGGGCACGGGCGAGGACAGCGAGACCTGAGCAGGGCCGCAGCTGAACAGCAAAAAACAGCCGGGAGGGCGCTCGACCCTCCCGGTTTTTGCCGCCTCTGCGCGAAAAAGCCCGGACGCTTAGGGGCGGTTTTGCCTAAAACCCGGCATTTTAAGCAGAAGTTGTTGCGATTTGCCAGGGAATCTGCTAGAATGGTTAAAACGTGCGAAGGGGCAGAGGATGAGCAAACGAAGATACATTCCAATAATCGTGATGCTGTGCCTGGCGGCAGGCGCGGCGGCGCTGATGCTGAGCGGCGATGGCGTGACGGTGGAGATGCTCACGGACTACGCGCCGAAGAATACGGCCCTGGCGGTGGTCGTGGCGCTTTTGGCCTACGCGGTGAAGAGCCAGACGGTGTTCGTGCTCTACGGCGTGGTGGCGACGGCGGTGGGCATAGTGTTCGAGCCGCCGCTGTCGCTCATCGTGAACGCGGTGGGCTCGGTGGTGTGCATCAGCGTGCCGTATTTCACGGGCCGGGCCTCGGGCGGCGAGGCGGCGCGCAAGCTCCTGGCAAAGTACAAGAAGCTCGGCGAGGTGTACGAGGGCAACCGCGACAACCTGTTTTTGGTATCGCTGGTGCTGCGCGTGACGAACCTCTCGAACGACATCCTGGGCCTGTTTTTCGGCGCGCTGAGGATGGACTACTGGCAGTACCTGGCCAGCAGCTTCATAGGCATCCTGCCCACGATGGTGCTGTACACGGTGCTGGGCAACGACCTCGACCTGACCTCGCCGCCGGTACTCATCTGCGCGGGCGTGGACATAGTCTGCATCATAGCGGCCTGGCTGGTGCTCAGGCTGAGGAAAAAGAGAAAGGGGAAGCCGAATGAAGAAAAAGCGCTCTGAGAAGTGGGAGTCGAAGCGCCAGGCGCTGATGCGCAAGCGGAAGGAGGAGCCGGCGGCGTTCTGGACCTATGTCGTCCTGCGCTTCATCGTCATACTCATCCTCATCCGCTGCATCCTCCGCAGCGACATTGAGAGCGCCTTCGTCTGCGTCCTCGTGCTGGTCATCTATACGCTGCCTCAGTTTATCGAGGACAAGCTGAATATAGACATCCCGACGGCGCTCGAGGTCATCATCTTCGTGTTCGTGTTCGCGGCGGAGATACTGGGCGAGCTGCAGTCGTACTTCATAAGGTACTCGAACTGGGACACGATACTACACACCTCCTCGGGCTTTTTGTGCGCGGCGGTGGGCTTTTCGCTGGTGGACCTGCTCAACCGCAGCGACAATGTGAAGGTGCAGCTCTCGCCGGGCTACCTGGCGCTGACGGCCTTCTGCTTTTCGATGACCATCGGCGTGCTATGGGAGTTCATCGAGTTCTCGGCAGACCGGCTGTTTCTGCTGGACATGCAGAAGGACACCATCGTGAACCAGATAAGCTCGGTGAGCCTCGACCCGACGCAGAGCAACATCTCGATAACCGTGCGGGACATACAGGACGTCATCCTGGTGACGGGCGAGGGCGAGCAGGCGCTGGGCCTGGGCGGCTTTCTGGACATAGGCCTGTACGACACGATGGAGGACCTGTTCGTGAACTTCGTGGGCGCGGTGGTGTTCTCGGTTGGCGCGTTCTTCGAGTGCAAAAGCGAAAAGCGCCCTCTCACGAAGGCGCTCACGCTCAGGAAAAAGAAAAAGACGCAGAATACTTAAATCAGCTGCAGGCGGCGAGCACGGCGTCGAAGGCCGCGCCGGGCATCTTCACGAAGTACCAGCCGAGGCCCTGGTAGCCCACATAGCCGCCCTCGATGAGCCGCAGCTCAACCGTCGTGCCGTCGGACATGTGAAAGAACAGGTGCCCCTGCACGGCGCTGTCGTAGATGTCGCGGTCCGTTTCCCAGGTGTAGACGAACTGCCCGGCGCAGAGCTCGGCAAGGAAGTCGGAGACGGCCTCTTCGCTCAGTTCAGGCGTGCGGTAGTGCCTCGCGGCGTTATTCCAGTCCTCGTGCGTGAGGTAGGTGAGGCTCTCGAGGCGCTCCGGCAGGTGCAGACGGGTCTCGAAGAGGTCGGCGCCGGTGTCGAGGCTGATTCCGTTCAGGCGCTCGAGCAGCATGGCAGAGCCGTCGTCGTTGAGGCAGCAGATGCGGAAACCGGGGTCGTAGCCGATGACAGAGTAGATATCGCCGGACATGGTGCCCGCGAACTCGACGTGGTACTCGGACTCGTCCGACCACTCGTCGATGCCGCCCGTCGCGTGGCCGAGGTATTCGCCGACGAGGGCCGAGGCGGCGTCGAGCCA
>CALXEH010000086.1 GCA_944387285.1 uncultured Oscillospiraceae bacterium
TTCCGCTGGCTGGGCGAGGCGCCGGTGAACCTGTGCATATGCCTCGTGGGCGTGGCGGTAGTCTTCGCCGTCTTCGACTGGCTCCTGACGCGCAGGGCCCCGATCACGGCGGCCACGGCGTAGGGGCGGGGTTCCATCCCCGCCCCTACAAGGGTGTATGCGGAGCCGTGGGACCGCGTGTTCACACAAAAAAAGAGGGCCCGAAGGCCCTCTTTTTTTGTTGCTTAGCCGCCGCTGGCCAGGATGGAGAAGTGCATGTAGTCTGCCGTGGTGTTCCAGCCGCTGTAGCCGTTCTCGGCCGTGCCGCCGCCCCAGCCCCAGCCGTACAGCGCAAACGCCTCAACTACGCTGCTGTCAGGCGTGATGCAGTACGGACTGTCGCTGTACTTGTAGCACGTCGTGCCCGTCACCGCCGTATACGGCGTCGTCGTCGTGTAGCAGTAGAAATTCTCCACCGGGTTTATATCTATCGCGCAGCCCCAGCCGTGCCTGAGCTGATCCGCGCCGAACCTGGCGCAGCCCAGCGCGTGTATCGGGAACTGCTCCGGGTCGTTGTAGATGTACTCAAATATCGCCTTGACCTCATCCTCGACCATCTTGTTGACCTGCAGGTTCCAGGTACGGGTGTATTTCTGCCCGTAGGAGTTGATGTCCCAGGTCCTGACCTGTATCGTCACGATGTAGTCCTCGAGGTTGGCCTCGCTGCCGGAGAAGTAGGTCTTGCTGCTGTCGCCGAAGAGCAGCTGCCTTGCCTCGGCGTTGGGGTTGCCCCAGGCGTCGATCATGCTGCGGCTGCGCCAGGCGAAGGAATCCTGCGGGTCAAGGGTGGTGCCGCCGCCGGTCGGGGTATCGACCTCCACGGCCTCGCGCACCTCGACGCGCTCGGAGCTGATGGCTGTGCGGACGACCACCGTAGCCGCCTGGGCCCTGGTCAGCGTGCTCTCGCCGTGGAACATGCCATCGTCATAGCCGGTGAGTATGCCCTTGCCGAAGGCCTGGATGACCGATTCGCGGTACTTGCTGGTCATGCTGTCGTAGTCGCCGATGACCGAGGCGGGCGAATCGAGCGACACGGGCGTCTCGGAGTAAACGTTGCTGCACAGGTTGTTTATCATGACGCTCATCTCGTACCTGGAGATGGGCTGCTCCAGCGAGGAATAGGTGCAGACGACGTTGTCGATGCCCCAGAGCACGCCGTTATCGTTCATGAGCTGCCAGTAGGGCTGGGCCCAGTGTACGCTGGTGTCCATGGTATAGGGCACGAGGTCGCCTATGTAGGCCAGCAGCTTCATGAACTCGCCACGCTTGAGCTCATCGTCGGGGTAGTATTTCCCGTCGCCCTTGCCGTCGATGATGCCGAGGCTGGCACAGAAGGTGACGTACTCATAATACCAGGCGTCCTTGGGCACATCGCTGAAGCTGACGTTGAGGCTGCCCATATTCAGCGCGCTCGCCGGGGCCGCGGGCATGACGGCGAACACGCAGACAAAGGCCAGCAGCGCGGCAGCGAGCCTGCACACAAATCCTTTTCTTCTCATATCTTACCTCCTGAGTTTCTGACAGTATCCCTCAGCTGCTCCGCCATGTTGAGGATGCGCACGGCGCCGTCGAGCATGAGCTCGCCCGCGGGCGTGAGGCTGACGCCCCTGCTGTCGCGGAAGAAGAGTTCGGCCCCGACCTCGCGCTCGAGCGACGCGATGGCCCTCGAAACGGTGGAGTGGCTTATATAGAGCGCGGCGGCCGTGCGAGAGAGGCTGCCCCTCTCGGCCGCGGCGCAGAATATTTTGAGCTGTTCGAGCTCCATTTCAGTAATTGAAGGTGTGGGGCAGCAGCTGGTTGAGCCGGTAGCTGACGTACCTGCCGCCGGCCTTGGCGCAGAGCACCTCCATCGTCTGGGAAAACTCCGAGAGGAACTGCCTGCACGCGCCGCAGGGCATGCAGTAGTCCTTGCCCTCGCCCCAGATGGCTATCCTTACGAAGTCCTGGTGCCCCTCACTGACGGCCTTGCAGGCGGCGGTGCGCTCGGCGCAGATGGTGCTGCCCAGGGCGGCGTTTTCGACGTTGCAGCCGGTGAAGACGGTGCCGTCCGAGCATTCCAGGGCCGCGCCTACCGGGAATTGCGAATACGGCACATAGGCGTTGCCGGCGGCCTCGCGCGCTTTGTCCATGAGCTCTCTGTCTGTCATTTTTATTCCTCTCCCTCGTCTTTTTCTGATGCAAAGGTGATAGTCCAGTTTTCGATGCCGAAGAAAACGTTGCTGGAGGTCGGGTTCATGCCGGTGATGACGTTGCGGTGGCTGATGACCTCCTGCCTTTCAAACAGGATGGGTATGATGGGCACGTTCGTGGCGATGTAACTGAGCATGTTGCTGCAGGCCTGGGCCCGCGTGAGCTCGTCTGCGGCAAGGAAGTCGGCGATGAGCGTGGAGTAGTTCTCATCGACGATCTTGCCGTAGTTGAGCGCGGCGTCCTCGGTCAGCATGGAGGAGAGGTCGAAGTCCGCGCCGAGCTTGACCTCGGCGTAGAACATGTCGAAATCCCCATTCATGAGCGCGGTCTGGTAGTCCGTCCAGCCGAGCTCGCGCACGGTGACGGTCACGCCCAGGGTGGCGAGGTCGGCGGCGAACTGCTTTGCTATGTCGCCCTTGCCCGCGGCCTCGGAACAGACCACGAGGTCGATGTCAATCTCGTGCATCCGGCTGTACTCGACGTACTCGCGCTTGCCGTCGCCGTCCATGTCCGTGACGCCCAGGTTGTCCAGCACCATGGCGCAGAGCGTGAGGTCGAACTTGATGTCGTTGGCGATGCTCTCGTCGTAGAGCGGGCTGAGCGGCGAAACCGGCAGGCAGGAGGCGACAGCGGCGTTGCCCATGAGCGTATCGGCCGCGTAGTCCCTGTCGAGGGCCATCTGCAGCGCGTAGCGGTACTGGGCGTTGCTGACGAAGTCGGCGTCGGCGCGGAAGCCGAGGTAGTGCATGTTGGTGGTGGTGTAGTAGCGCGTCTCGGTGTTGCCGCCGTAGCCGTAGTTGGTCTTGCCGGAGGGGTCGGTCACGGACAGGTCGATGTAGGAGTCCTCGAAGGCCATGATGATGTCCTCAGGCTCAGTGTATTCCTTGAAATAGACCCTGTCTATGGGCAAATCCTGGTAGTTGACGTGTCCCTCGAAGGCCTCGACGTAGTCAGCGCCCTCGACGTACTTGTAGGGCCCGGTGCCGGCGGGCAGGGCCTCGCCGGCCGAGCCGTCCTTGACGACGGGCACGGTGAGCAGGTAGGGGAAGAGCAGGTCGGCCTTGCCGAGGTTCACGACGAACTGCTCCTCACTGGTCGCGCCTGCGCCGTAGCAGTAGGTGAGGCGGCCGCTGCAGCGGGACGAGAGCTTCGCGCGGGTGATGGAGTAGGCGACGTCGGCGGCGGTGAGGTTGGAGCCGTCGTGCATTTTGATGCTGGTGTCCACGGTGAAGGTCCAGTAGGTGCCGTAGGAGTTCTCGTAGCTGGTGATGATCCTTGACGTGAGGTTGTAGTCGTCGTCGAGCTCGAAGATGTTGTCGAAGACGAGCTGGCTGATGAGCAGGTTATTGTTGTCGTTGGTGGCGTAGGGGTTGAGGCTGGCCGAGGAGTTGTAGTTGAGCGAGAAGATGTCGTCGGCCGCGTCGGAGACGCCGAGCTCCTGCCCTGGCAGGACGCCCTGGACGGGCGTGGGCTCCGCGTCCTGGACGGAGCTGCCGCAGCCGGAGAGCAGCGACAGGGCCAGCAGGGCGGAAATGAGTGAAATAAAGCGTCTTTTCATGTCACACTCCGTAGTTCAAAGGCAGATGCAGGCGCACTGGCTGCCGCGCTCGCCGCGGGTGTAGCGGTGCGACCAGTATTTCTCGTGGCAGCACATGGTGCATTCGTCGGAGACGTCGATGCAGCCGGGCTCGAGGCCGAGCTGGATGAGGCGGCAGCGGAGCGCGCCGCGCAGGTCGACGAGGAATTTCGCGCTGCCGGCCTTGTTTTTGATGAAGCTGCGCGCGGCGTCGGGGCCGAGCCAGCGTTCGACGGCCTCGGGCACGTCGGCGTCGGTCTCGAAGCAGCAGGCGCCGATGGCGGGGCCGATGGCGGCGCGGACGTCGCCGGGCCTTGAACCGAGCCCGCGCATGAGCCTCAGCGCCTCGGCGGGTATGTCCCCGACGGAGCTGCGCCAGCCGCAGTGTACCGCGCCCGCGACGCCGCGGACGGGGTCGTGGAGCAGCAGTGGCACGCAGTCGGCGGTGAAGCAGAAGAGCGGCAGGCCGGGCACGTCGGTGACCAGCCCGTCGGACTCGCAGGGGTCGGGGTCGGTGGGGCAGCAGCGGTCGGCCTCGGTGACGAGGCGGACGTGCGTGCCGTGCACCTGTTTGGTGTAGGCCGCGCGCATGACGTCCATGCCCAGGGCCCGGCCGAGTATGCGGTAGTTTTCCATGACCCGCCCGCGCTCGTCGCCGCGGTTGAAGCCGAGGTTGAGCGAGGCCAGATAGCCCTCGGACACGCCGCCGAAGCGGGTGGTGAAGGCGTGGTTTGCGGATATGACGGGCGAGGTCATGTAGACCAGGCCGTTTTTTTCACGCTGGACGAAACGGGACATGGCCGCTCCTTTCAGCGGCTCAGTCGTTCCGGCCGCAGCAGTCCTTGTACTTCATAGGCAGGCCGTTGGGCCTGAGTTTGCCGCAGGGGCAGGGGTCGTTGCGGCCGGGCTTTTTGACCTTTTTCACCGGCTGCTTTTTGACGCTGGCGTCCCCGCCGACGTTGGCGGCGGCGTTTTTGGAAACGCTCTTGCGCTCGAGCTTTTCCTCCTTCTTGACGCGCACGACGAAGAGCCGGCGCACGGTCTCCTCGCGTATGCCGCGTATCATGGCCTCGAACATCTCAAAGCCCTCGTTTTTGTAGGCGTCGATGGGCTTGGTGTTGCCGTAGCCGCGCAGGCCGATGCCCTGGCGCAGGTCGGTCATGGCGTCGAGGTGCTCCATCCAGTATTCGTCCACGACGCGGAGCATGACCACGCGCTCGAGCTCGCGCATGACGGGCTGGCCGTTGGGCATAAGGCCGAGCTCGGCCTCCTTGGCGTCGTAGAAGGCGAAGGCCTTTTCCAGCACCATATCCGTGAGCTTCTGGGCGTTGAGGCTGCCGGCCTGCTCGGGCGTGAGCCTGATATCGCCCGGGCGCAGGAAGAGCTTGCCGAAGGGCGCAAGCGCCTCGTTGACGGCGGAGAGCTCGGGATGCGGCTCGCTGCCCAGGCCGTCGGCCACGGTGGAGGCGACGAATTCCTCTATCATCTTGCGGATGGAGGCCTGCAGGTCCTCGCCGTCGAGCACCTTGCGCCTCTCGCCGTAGATGACGTTGCGCTGTACGTTCATGACGTCGTCGTACTCGAGGACGTTCTTACGGGTCTGGAAGTTGCGGCTCTCGACGGTCTTCTGGGCCTGCTCGATGGCGTTCGAGAGCATCTTCTGGTCGAGGGGCGTGTCCTCGTCCATGCCGAGGGTGTCCATCATGCCCATGACGCGCTCGGAGCCGAACAGGCGCATGATGTCGTCGGTCATGGCGATGTAGAAGCGGCTCTCGCCGGGGTCGCCCTGGCGGCCGGCGCGGCCGCGCAGCTGGTTGTCGATGCGGCGGGACTCGTGCCGCTCGGTGCCGAGGATGAAGAGGCCGCCCACCTCGCGCACCTTTTCGGCCTCGGCGTCCGTGACCTTCTTGTGCTCGGCCAGGCGCTCCGCGAACATGGCGCGGGCCTTGAGGATGTCCTCGTCGTCCGTCTCGGCGTAGCCGGTGGCCTCGGTGATGACGTCCTCGTCGAAGCCGGCCTTCTTGAGGTCGTTTTTCGCCAGGTATTCGGCGTTGCCGCCGAGCATGATGTCGGTGCCGCGGCCGGCCATGTTCGTGGCGATGGTGACGGCGCCGAGCTTGCCGGCCTGGGCGACGATCTCAGCCTCGCGCTCGTGCTGCTTGGCGTTGAGGACGTTGTGCTGGATACCGCGCTTTTTGAGCAGGGAGGAGAGGTATTCGCTCTTCTCGATGGAGATGGTGCCCACCAGCACGGGCTGGCCCTTCTCGTGGCAGGCGATTATCTGCTCGATGATGGCCTTGTCCTTGCCGGCCTCGCTCTTGTAGACGACGTCGGGCCAATCCTTGCGGATGACGGGCTTGTTGGTGGGAATCTCGATGATGTCGAGCTCGTATATGGCGGTGAATTCCTCCTCCTCGGTGAGGGCGGTGCCGGTCATGCCGGAGAGCTTGCCGTAGAGGCGGAAGTAGTTCTGGAAGGTGATGGTGGCGAGGGTCTTGTTCTCGCGCTGGACGTCGACGTGCTCCTTGGCCTCGATGGCCTGGTGCAGGCCCTCGGAGTAGCGGCGGCCGAGCATGAGACGGCCGGTGAACTCATCGACGATGATGACCTCGCCGTCCTTGACGACGTAGTCGATGTCGCGCTTCATGACGCCGTGGGCCTTGAGGGCCTGGTTTATATGGTGCGCCAGCGTCGAGTTCTCGAGGTCGGAGAGGTTCTCGAGGTTGAAGAAGCGCTCGGCCTTTTCGGTGCCGCGGGCCGTCAGCGTAGCCGTGCGGGCCTTTTCGTCCACGACGTAGTCGGCGTCGAGGTTTTCGTCCTCCTCCTGCTTTTCGTCCACGGAGGCTACGACCTTGCGTTTCATCGTGCGGACGAGGTCGTCGGCGCGGCGGTAGAGGTCGGTGGACTCGTCGCCCTGGCCGGAGATGATGAGCGGGGTGCGCGCCTCGTCGATGAGGATGGAGTCCACCTCGTCGACGATGGCGAAGGCGTGGCCGCGCTGGACCATCTGCTGCTTGTAGATGGCCATGTTGTCGCGCAGGTAGTCGAAGCCCATCTC
>CALXEH010000087.1 GCA_944387285.1 uncultured Oscillospiraceae bacterium
GACATCACGCCGCCGGTCGCGCTCGCGGCCTACGCCGGCAGCGCCATCGCCAAGAGCAACCCGATGAAGACGGGCGTGCAGGCCACGAAGCTGGCCATAGGCGCGTTCATAGTGCCGTACGTGTTCGCGCTGAACCCGTCGATGCTGTTCATAAACGCGAGCGTGGGCGACATAGTGCTCATCTGCGCCACGGCGGTGCTGGGCATGTTCGGCATAGCTGCGGCGATGAACGGCTATCTGTTCAAGAAGATCCAGTGGTATATGCGCATCGCCTTCATGGTGAGCGGCCTGATGCTGCTGGTCCCCGGCCTGGTGACGGACATCGCCGGCCTGGTGCTGCTCGCAGCCCTCACGTCCTACCAGTACTTCACAAGGGACAGAGACGTGCCCAAGGCCTTCGCAAAATAGCCCCGAACGCAAGAAATCCCCGGCCCCACAGGAGCCGGGGATTTTCTGCGCGTTGCGGCGGGTCATCCCTTTTTCACCTTGACGCGGGCGAAGAGGCGGAAGCTCATGGGCCAGACGGCGGCGGCGAAGAGGACCACCAGGAAGTAGCGCGCAGCGTCCGCCGCGCCGCCCTCGCCGAAGACGGCGTACATGGGCGCCTTGAGCACCACGCGCAGGCCCACGACCAGTGCCAGGCCCAGCACCAGCTTCAGCGCCTGCGCCGGCAGCGGCGCCCTCGTCTCGAAGCGGATATAGCGACGGTCCAGCCAGAACGACAGCAGCATGGCCGAGGCCGCGCCCAGCAGCTTGTAGCCGTTCTCGCGGCCCGAGGCCAGGTTGGCCGCGTCTATGTCCGCCGGGAAGGGCCAGAGCTCGGCGTAGCAGAGATAGGCGACGGTGAGGGCGATCATGCCCGCTATGACGGCGTACATGCGCTTCGGGTGCTCCTCGATGTTGCGGAAGAGCGGATAGAGCGCCAGCATCAGCACAAGGCCGAGGGCAAAGGCCACGCCCACGTCCAGCGGCGTGTGTACGCCCAGGTACATCCGTGAAAAGCCGATGAGGACGACGATGGCAAAGCAGAGCACGCGCCAGCCGCGTTTTGCCCACATGCCCAGGCAGCCGAAGCTCGAAAAGGCGTTCTGCGTGTGGCCGCTGGGGAAGGAGTAGCCCGTCGCGGCGGCGCGCGCGGATTCGACTATCTCAAAGTCCGGGTCGAGCACCCAGGGCCGAGGGATGCGGAAACAGAGCTTCAAAAACTGGTTGGCTATCGTCCCCACAAAGCCCGTTGTCAGTATGTAGAAGCCCAGGCCCTTGCTCACGCACCAGTAGACCGCAATGGCCAGGGCCATGTACAGCGTCTCGCCGCCGAGCTCGGTGACGAGGCTGAAGAAGGTGTCGAGCGCGGGGCAGCGGATGCCCTCGAGCGCGTAGAGAAGCTGCATTGTGACCTCCTGTTCAGACGAGCCCCTCGATGAGGAGCTTTATGCCTATGCCGCAGAGCACGAGCCCGCCGAGTATGCCCGAGGTCTTGCAGGAGACGCCGGGTATCTTGCCGCCGACCATGCCGCCGAGGAAGCAGAGCACGAAGGTGGTGCAGCCGATGAGCAGGCAGGAAGGCAGCAGCGAGACGCCGGGCATGAAGGCGAAGGAGATGCCCACGGCGAGGGCGTCGAGGCTCGTGGCGACGGCCATGGCCAATAGCTGCGAGTGGCGCAGCCGGGTACATACGGCCTTGTCCCCGCCCTTTATCGCCTCGACGAGCATCTTGACGCCTACGAAGGCGAGCAGGAAGAAGCTGATGTAGGGCGCGTATTCGCTTACTAGGCCGCTGACCGTGCTGCCGAGCAGGTAGCCGAGAAGCGGCATGAGGCATTGGAAGCCGCCGAAATACGCACCCAGCAGACATGCCTGCTTCGGGCCGAAGCCCTTGACGGTGAGGCCGCTGGTGACGGAGACGGCAAAGGCGTCCATTGACAGGCCGACGCCGATGAGTAAAATAGAAAGCATAGGAACACTCCAAAGGTGGTGGATTCTTGGACTGGGAAAAGTATATGCGCGAGGCGCTGGAGCTAGCTCGGGAAGCTGCGCGCGCGGGCGAGGTGCCGGTGGGCTGCGTGGTGTTCGACGAGTCGGGCCGGATAATAGGCCGGGGCCGGAACCGGCGCGAGGAACTGCCCGACGCCTGCGCCCACGCGGAGGTGGAGGCCATACGCGAGGCCTGCCGGGCGCGGGGCAGCTGGAACCTCACGGGCTGCGGCATCGCAGTCACGCTCGAGCCCTGCCCGATGTGCGCGGGCGCCATAATAAACGCGCGGCTCTCGACCGTGGCCTACGGCGCGAGAGAGGCGCGCAGCGGCTCCGTGGGCAGCGTCATAAACCTCTTCGAGGAAAACTACGGCCACCGTCCCCGGGTCTACGGCGGTGTGCTCCGGGACGAGTGCGCAGGGCTGCTCGCGGAGTTTTTCGGACGGCTCAGATAAGAATTCCACCCGGTATTAAGGACCGGGTGGTTTTTTATTACTCCTTTATGCTGCCGTCGGCGTTGAAGAGGGGCAGCGGGGCCAGGGCTATGATATCCTCCCTTTTGGCCGCGTCGCCCTCGGCGAGGACCGCCATCTTGCCGGCGATGATGCCCCCGGCCTTTTTTACCAGCTCCTCGACGGCGTGCAGGCTCTCGCCCGTGGAAATGACGTCGTCCACGATGAGCAGCTTCTTGCCGCGCATGAGCTCGGCGTCCGCCGTGTCGATGACGAGCTTCTGGATGTGCATGGTGGTGATGGAGCGCACCTCGACCTCAAAGACGCCGGTCATGTAGGCCTTCGCACCCTTGCGGGCCAGGAAATACTTCTCCGCGCCGGACTGCCGCGCCATCTCGTAGAGCAGGGGTATGGCCTTCGCCTCGGGCGCGATGATGTAGTCGTACTCAGGAGCGCGCTTGAGCAGTTCCGCCGCGCAGTGCACAGTGAGCTCCACATCCCCGAACATGACGAAGGCGCCTATGTACAGGTCATCAGTCACCCGGCAGAGCGGCAGCTGGCGTTTTAGCCCTGCAACATCCATCTCGTAAGTCATTTGTATTCCTCCCAAAAGAATCTGTGTTGACCGCCCCGACGGCGGCATATCATTTTGTAAACACATTAATTATACAGGAATGTCCTGCAAAAGCAAGTACAAAATGCGCGCCCTCTGCATTAATTTAGCGATTTTGCGGGCTAAAGCTCCGAAAATTGTCAAAAGTGAGCCAATTATGCAGGTTGCACAAAAATTAGACAAATTTCAGGCTTTTGTCGGCGATTATATGAGTATTTTGAATAAAGAAAATTAACAGACAAATTAAGGACTTGTAAACGGCGCTTTTTTGGTGTAAAGTATAAGCACGGAGATGAGGGATACATCTCCACGGATTGGGAGAGCCGGCGCTTCAACGGGATACGAGCACCGGCTATATTAAAATTTGGGAGGGAAATCAATGGATCAAAAATCTCAACACCTGGAACATGAACGTGGTTCATGGGGCTCCAACTTTGGCTTCCTGATGGCCGCCGTCGGCTCGGCGGTCGGTCTGGGCAACATTTGGGGCTTCCCGTACAAGATGGGTATGACGGGCGGCTTCGCCTTCCTCATCGTCTACCTCATACTGGTCGTGGTCGTGGGCTGCGTCGTCATGCTGGGCGAGCTCGCGCTGGGCCGCAAGACCGGGCGCGGCGCCGTCGGCGCTTACATGCAGTTCTCCAAAAAGCACAAGTGGGTAGGTTTCCTCGGCGTTATCGCGGGATTCTGCCTGCTGGCGTTCTACAACGTGCTCGGCGGCATGGTCATGCGCTATATGTTCGGCTTCTTCTTCGAGGTCGTCGGCATTGACGGTTTCGCGGGCCAAGGCACCGGCTTCTTCGGCTTCCTGCTCTACGACTACGGCGGGATGCTCTTCTTCCACGTGCTCTTCGTCATCATAAACATCCTCATAGTCATGGGCGGCGTCGAGAGCGGTATCGAGAAATTCTCCTCCGTCGCCATGCCGGCGCTGTTCTTCATCCTGCTCTTCGTTGTTGTCTACATAGCCTTCCAGGACGGCGCGGCAGAGGGCTACGCCTTCATGTTCAAGCCCGACTTCTCCGCCATGAGCGGCTTCTCCGGCTTCCTGAACGTCCTGAAGACGGCGGCAGGCCAGATGTTCTTCTCGCTCTCGCTTGGCATGGGCTGCATGATAACCTATGGCTCATACCTGGATAAGAAGGAGGACCTGCAGAAGAATGCCATCATCATCCCCGCCTGCGACACCCTCATCGCCATCATGGCCGGCATGGCCGTTCTGCCCGCCTGCGCGGCCTACGACGTGCCCTACGCCTCCGGCCCGGGACTTCTGTTCACCTCCATGCAGCAGGTCTTCACGAACATGGGTGAGTTTGGCGCCTTCGTCGGCTTCCTGTTCTACTTCCTGGTGTTCATCGCGGCTGTGACGAGTTCCATCTCCCTGCTCGAGGTCGTCTGCACCTATCGTATCGACCGTGCCATCGACAAGGGTGTCAAGCCGAACCGTCAGAAGATCACCTGCATCGCTGCGGGCCTTATCTTCGTCGTCGGCCTGCCGGTCGCTCTGGACGCTCTGGGCAGCGGCGGCGCAATCTTCCCGGCTCCGTTCGAGATTATCGGCTATCAGGCGGCCGAGGGATACAAGGTTCCGATGGCCATAGACTGCTGGCTCGACTTCTTTGACACTATCTCTGAGGGCGTCCTGATGCCGTTCGGCGCACTGGCGATGAGCGTTCTCATCGGCTGGGTATACAAGACCAAGAAAGCAGTCGTACCGGAGTGCGAACAGGCCGGACACAAGTTCTGGGGCTATGGCTTCTTCAATGTCTGCTTCAAGTTTATCGTTCCCGCCATCATGATCCTCGTCCTCGTGGCTCAGGTCATCGACTTCTTTGTTCCGAAGCCGCTGTGAGCGCAGGAATAGCATAAACAATAAAAAAGATAAAAACACCCGGTTCTGCGACCGGGTGTTTTTATCCGTAGTACGCGAGTGAGATGCTGTAGACGATGGCGGATTGTTTGCGGAGATGGTCTGTCCAGAATCAGCGTGAAGGAATTTTGAGATAATTTGTAATTTCCTTCGTCAGCGGTTTAAAAATTAACCAGTCAAAGCTTTGACGATTGAGCAGATTGCACAAGTAGTGCCTAATTTCAGTCCACTTATCGAACTGCTTTTGAGCAAAAATGAATAAATTGTTACAAGTGGATGATGAAAGACTTGTAAACTCCGGCATTTTAGTGTAAATTATAAATACGGGGACGACGCAAATGTCCGTCCACCGTGGATAGGGAGAACCGGCCGGCGTGGGAGCGCCGCCGGAAAATTAAATATGGGAGGGAAAATCAATGTCTGAACATTCTCAGCACATGGAACACGATCGTGGTTCATGGGGAACCAACTTTGGTTTCCTGATGGCGGCCGTCGGCTCGGCGGTCGGCCTGGGAAACATCTGGGGCTTCCCATACAAAATGGGCCGCTACGGCGGCTTTGCATTCCTGATCGTCTATCTGCTTCTCGTCGTCTTTGTCGGCGCGGTCGTCATGCTCGGTGAGCTGACGATAGGCCGCAAAACGGGCCTCGGCGCCGTCGGCGCTTACGGCGCGTTCAACAAAAAGCACAAGTGGGTCGGCTACATAGGCGTCGCCTCGGCCTTCTTCCTGCTGACGTTCTACAACGTCCTCGGCGGCCTCGTCATGCGCTACATGACGGGCTTCCTGCTCGAGCTCATGGGCGTGGACGGCTTCAGCGGGCAGGAGATGAGCTTCTGGACCTTCATCCTGCACGACTACGGTTCGATTGTGTTCTTCAACATCCTGTTCGTCGTCTGCAACATCGTAATCGTCATGGGCGGCATACAGTCCGGCATAGAGAAGTTCACCACAGTCGCCATGCCGGCGCTCTTCTTCATGCTGCTCTTCGTCATCATCTATATCGCCACGCTGCCCGGCGCGGGCGAGGGCTTCATTTACATGTTCAGGCCCAATTGGGAGCCGCTGAGTACGGCTTCGGGATTCTTCGAAGTTGTAAGGGTGGCGGCAGGACAGATGTTCTTCTCATTGTCGCTCGGCATGGGAGCCATGATAACCTACGGCTCCTACCTCGACAAGAAGGAGGACATCCAGAAGAACTCCTGGATAATCCCCGCCTGCGACACGACCGTCGCCGTCATGGCAGCCTTGGCTGTTCTTCCCGGCTGCGCCGCCTTCGGCCTCGACTACGGCAGCGGCCCGGGCCTGCTGTTCAACACCATGCAGAACGTCTTCGTCAGCATGGGCACCTTCGGCAACCTGGTCGGCTTCCTCTTCTACTTCCTTGTCTTTATAGCGGCCATCACCTCGTCCATCTCGCTCTATGAGGTCATAGTCACGAACCGTCTGGACAACGCCCGCGAGAAGGGCAAGAAGGCCAACCGCGCCAAGATAATCTGCGTCTCCGCGGTCGTCACCACCATCATCGGCCTGCCCGTCGCGCTCGACGCCATCGGCGGCTGGTTCTCCGGCGAGCCCGGCCTCATCCCGGCCCCGTATCAGCTGCTCGGCTATGAGTTCGGCGCAGAGGGCGTCCCGATGTTCATCGACGCATGGCTCGACTTCTTCGACGTGCTCTCCGAGGGCATACTGATGCCGCTGGGCGCGCTGATTATGACGGTCTTAATCGGATGGGTGTACAAGACGGACTTCGTCCGGGCCGAGTGCGAGGCCTCCGGCCACAAGTACCGTCTCGCGAAGGTCTACGAGGTCTGCTTCAAGTTCATCACCCCGATAGGCGTCGCCATCGTCCTCATCGGCCAGAT
>CALXEH010000088.1 GCA_944387285.1 uncultured Oscillospiraceae bacterium
CTTCTTACCTCCTTAATTCGTCAGCGGGAGCAGCCCAAGCGCCGTCGCCAGGCCGCAGTTGAGCACGTAGCAGCCGCCGCTGCCGTCCCCATAGCCGTTTTGTATGTAGTCCAGCCACTCCTGCTGCGTCTTATAGGTCACGACGCTGTTCACGTTCTCGCCGTCCACGGGCATGATGGTAGTCTCGATGAGGTAATACTCGCCCGAGTTAGGCCAGAGCTCCACCGCCACCTGCGCGTGCCCCGGCGGGAAAATCAGGGCCAGTCAGAGTTATCGTGCAGCCCTCGTTTTTAACCGTGACATAGATGGTGCCGGCGGAAGATACATCGGACACATCAATGACAGTGTCTGTGGTGCAGTTAATATAGTCGCCTCCATATTCAATCTCAGGCTTCACCACAACAGTGTCGCCCTCCGCCGCCAGCGCCGCAGTGGGCAGCAGCGTCAGGCAGAGCGCCAAGGTCAGAAAGATAGCTGCGGTACGTTTCTTCATTTACCGTCTGCTGCTGGCATTCGACCAGGTCTATGACGCCGCTACGGAGGTCGAACGCAAAGAGTTCATGCGCGCATTTATCGAGCGCATCGAGCTATTCCCGGAAAAGCAGCCGGACGGCAACTGGATAAGGAAGATCATCTTCAATTTCCCCGTCCCTGTAAACGGGTCGGAAGTGAAAGAACTGCCCTTGGAAAATGAATCAATGGCTGAGACGGTAATGCTTTTGTGCCAACAAAAACCGGATGACCACATATATGTTGAGCTTGACTTGGATGAACTGGACGCCACGTCGGCTGAGACTAAGGCAACTTATCAGGAAATCAAGGAATACGTGCTAAAACATAGAGGTTTAAATGTTTCCAACCTCTATATATCCCAAGTAAAGCGCAAGCTGAGTCTTGAAGTTGGCGAAAGCTACAACAAGCCCAAATCCCATGATGCGAGAATCCCTGTCTGCCCTCCAAATAAGGAGTCGGCAATCATTGATGCGCTGAAGCACTTTAATATGGTATGACTGCAAGCACAGTGCCGCCGAGCCTTAGTAGGCTCGGCGGCACTGTGCTTGCAATTCGCTTTTTATGTATTTAATCCACCTCATCCGTCTTCTACACGGCGTCCACGGAATTTATGTAGCCCAAGCGTAGCCACTCGAATTCACCTCAAAACCGGTCGAAACTACTGCAAATCGGTAAACATTAGCACTCGCAAGCAAAGCGGGAGCAGCCGCGGAACGTGCAATTTCCGTGGCTGCTCTTAATTGCCCTGTCGACCTTGTTATCAGCTCTGCATAGAATCCGTTTTGCGCGAACGAATCCCCGTGTACCGCGCGATGAGCCGCATCATGGCATTATGCACCAGCATTATCCCATGCAGTTAAGAAACACGGTTCGCGCTTATAGCGGTGTCAATCTGCAAAAACACACTCAATCGCTCAGAAGACTTAGAACTCCATTTAGATTCTCCACAGAGTTTGCAGCCAATACGGTGCTTTTTTCGTTTATCGACAACGAAGCGCCGGTCACAGTACATATAGCGCCGCCGGCTTCGGAAAGTATTATCCTAGCCGCGTTGTGATCCCATGGTGAAGAACGCAGCGTAACGAACAAATCGGCCTCACCGGACGCCACTTCGCACAGTTCCAGCGCGACAGAGCCAAGGCAGCGCACTCCGCGCACCGTCCTTGCGAGTTTTATAAGCTGCTCACGCCAATCGTTTTGATCTAAAAACGTATACTGTACGCCAGGCGTCGTCAGCAGCATGTCGTGCAAATCCGTTCGCTGCGTCACATGCAGCCGCGTGTTGTTACACCACGCTCCCTCATTGGTTTTTGCCCAATACATCGCCTCGCGCTCTACATCGAGTACCAAGCCAAATACAGGTTTGTCTCCGTCCCAGCAACCTATAGAAACAGCATAGTTTCGGTGCTGATTTACGAAATTAGTCGTACCGTCTATCGGGTCGATATACCATGTCAGTTTACCTATACCCGAAGGCGGGTACTCTTCTCCGACTATAACGTCGTTTGGGAAAGCGGTCAGAATTTCATCACGAAGCAACTGCTCAGTGTATTTGTCCCAGTATGTAACCAAATCCTTGTATCCGGTCTTGAATTGTACGTCACCGTTCTTCACCCGGCTCGCACGCAGAGCAGCCCCAGCCCTTGTGATTGCTTTAACCGCCAGTTCAAACCGCTCCATGGCTCACCTTCTCTCGAATAAAAAAGCTAATGTGCATTTAATCAAAACATATTTTCTGCCATACGTCAAGTCCTCCTCACCACAGCACATGCATTTCACCATGCTTGGAGATATAAAGAGGGCTGTGACTGCGGAGATACCTCGCTGTCAGGTCTGGCATTTCTGTTCCACCGCGCCAAAGCACACGGCAATTTCTAAGCACATCATAGCCGCCGGTACCTGTCGCACGATAATTGCTTGTAACCAGGCGGTATTTGTGCGCTCCAAGCGGCGAGCCATCTGGCAGCGTGAGCGAAACCACGCGGTCGCCGACAGGCCGGCGCACATCGAAAATATAGGAGATACCGGCGAAAAAATCATAATTATAGTGCTCTATTTTGGGACGCAGGAACATGTCAGATACGCGCGGGACTCCGTTTTCAAGCGCAAAATACTCCGCGCAGCGCTCGAGTGCTGCGCGTATGACCTCCTCTGTCACCTCGAGCACCACGAGTGTGTTGGCAAACAGGTACGCCGCCGTTATACTGCGCATTGTCACCGGCGAGGCAAGGCCGATTGGCTCGTTTCCAAGGCTGGTGCAGGAAAAGTCAGCGCCTGTGGCGTCGAGCTGCACCAGATTGAAAAGGTCGGCGACGCGGCTGCCGTACAGCGCGGCGTCGAGCTTCCCCTCTGGCGCTATGCTCTCGCTGAGCTCGCCCACCGGGCTGTCGAGCCAGCGCTGAACTTCACGCTCGAGTGGCAGGAGCGTGTTGTACGGCTCCGCAGCGCACTTCTCACCCGCCGGGAGCACTGTAGATGAGCAGCGCGTCAAACCATCCGAGACGGCGGCGCCAATCTTTATGCAGGCCGGCGCGTTTGCAGGCGGCTGAACAGCGTAGGTGCCGCTGAGCTCTACGCCCTCCACCTGCATGTGCTGGTGTCCGGTGAGCAGTATATCGTATTCAAGCTCTCGCGCTATCTTGCACGCGACATTCTCACCGCTGTTAGAGAGGACTTTCCCTGTGTCCAAATCCTCCTCGAAGCCGCCGTGGTAAATGCATACCGTCACGTCGCAGCGGTTTTTCAGGTATTCATACGCCCTTGCCACGGCGTCGAAGGCGTCGGTTATGCGCAGCTTTTCCATGTTGCAGGGCTGCTCCCAGACGTTCACAAAGTCCGTTACAGCGCCCGTTATGCCGACACGCAGCCCGTTTGCAAGCGTACGCACCGTCCAGGGCCTCACGTTCAGTTCGCCGCCCAAATCGGTCAGGTTTGCACACAGGCACTCGGCGTCCATGGCGTCAATGAAGTCGCGGAGTGCCTCGTATCCGAAGTTAAAGTCGTGGTTGCCTAGTGTGAAGCAGTCCAATCCCAGCGCGTTGAACGCCGCTGCGACCGGGTGTACCGGCCACTTGCTGCGGTTTTCAAGGTAGTGCTGCGTCAGCGGCGTACCCTGGAGGGAGTCGCCGCCGTCGAGAACGAGTGTGTTGCCGTCCTTTCGGATTTCACTTGCGAGGTTCAGCAAGCCACTTGCCTCGGGAAGATTCGCCGCATAGTTCACGGGGAAAATGTGCCCGTGCGTGTCCGAGGTGTAGTAAATTGTAAATTCCTTAGGCATGGTCAACCCCTCGCCAGTTTGACGCGGATTTTGGTGGAAATCCATTCGATAATCAGCACCAGCACTATGAGCCCTGCGAGGATAGCCCCCGCCTCCTCCCAGCGGTAGGCGTTCATAGCGAAGATTAGCGGCGCGCCTATGCCGCCCGCGCCCACGAGACCCAGCACCGTGGCGTCGCGTAGGTTTATATCAAAGCGGTATATGGCCGTTGAAGCGAAGTTCGGCATGAGCTGCGGCAGTATGCCGTAACGTATCTTCTGCCAGGTGGTACAACCTGCGGCGTCAAGTGACTCGAGCACGTGCACATCCAAGTCCTCAATGGCCTCGATATACATCTTACTTACCATACCGACAGAGCACAGCGACATGGTGAGCAGTCCTGCAAAAGCACCGGGGCCGGTCACGCGGATAAACATGAGTCCATATACGAAGGCAGGGACGGTACGTATGGCCATGATGGCTATGCGTCCAATGAAGGCCACCGGCTTCGGTGTGAGGTTTGAGGCCGAGATGAAGGCCAGAGGGATGGAAATTATCGCGCCCACGACCGTGCCGAGGAAAGCTATGCATATTGTCTCCAGCAGCAGGTACGGTACGCCCTGTGTCGTGAAATTGAAGAGCAAATCCGTGTCCGGGTGAAAGATGCCCTTGAGTATATTCCATGCTATTACTGCGCCGCTCTGCGTCGTACCTGCCGTCTCCACGGCCGTTCCGCTCCAGACGAGCAGCGCAATGACCACGAAGGCGACGGCCAGCTCGAATATCCAGCGCTTAGGCCGCGCCTCATAGGCCTTTGCTATGCGTTCGTTCATACTCTGCGCCTCCCATCAAACCAGACGTTTCCTGGCCGCACGGCTTATCGTCTCGATTATGAACACCGTGACGAACAGCGCCAGAAGTATCATGCCGACGCTCGCGTACTCGCGCCAGCCTATCTTCTCGTTGAGGATGATGCCGAGGCCGCCTGCGCCGACGTAGCCGAGTATGGAGGCGTAGCGCACGTTGCCCTCGAAACAGAACAGGCAGTTAGAGAGGTATGAGGGCAGCACCTGCGGCACTATGGCGCTTATGAATGCGCGGGTCTTGGTCGCACCCATGGCCTCCATGGCTTCAAAGGGACCCATATCCACCGTCTCTATCTCCTCGTAGAGTATCTTGCCGATGTAAGCGAAGGTGAAAACGGCTATGGCCGTCGTACCCGCGAGAGTTCCGAGGCCGAATACATAGGTCGCTATGAGCGCGGACACCAGCGTTGGCAGAGTGCGGATTATGCTCAGCAGCAGCCGCACAGCGCTGACAACAATCTTGTTGTGGATTATGTTCGTGCTCGCCAGCATGGCGAAGGGCACCACCAGTACGGAACCTATGAAAGATCCGAGCAGCGACATCTTAATTGTGTCAAAGAGCGGCTGCCAAATCTGCGGCATATAACTCCACTCCGGTGGAATCATCTCGTCAAGGATGACAAAAAACTCGCGTATCCTCGTCACAAGCACCGTCATGTTAAAGCCTGTGACGCGCACGGAGATTACCGTCATCGCCAGCAGAACCAGCACGACAAGCGGCATGCGTGAGCGGGGCTTTTTAATCTGCTTGCCGTTTGCAAGTGTTATCGTTTTCGGAGGGAAGACTTTGTCATAGAGCTTCATGACTCACTCTCCTCGCCGCCCTGGTAAATGGAGTCGAGCACCTGCTGCGTCACATTCTCCACCGTTCCGTCGTAGACTATCTCGCCCGCGCGTATACCGACGACACGGCTGGCATATTGCAGCGCAAGCTCCACATGGTGGATGTTTATGAGCACGGTTATGTTCATGTCGCGGTTTATGCGCTTGAAGTCGTCCATGACCTGCTTGGCCGTCACGGGGTCCAGCGAGGCGACCGGCTCGTCGGCGAGTATTATCTGCGGGTTTTGCGCAAGCGTGCGGGCAAGCGCCACGCGCTGCTGCTGACCTCCGGAGAGCTGGTCAGCGCGCACAAAAGCCTTGTCGAGTATGCCGACCTTGTCGAGCGAGTCGAGGGCTTTGAGTTTCTCGTCCTTTGTGAAGATTCCAAATGTCGCGCGCCACCAGGGCATGTCGGGTACAAAGGCCGTCAACACATTCTTGATAACTGTCGTGCGCGTAATGAGGTTGAACGACTGGAATATCATGCCGATGCGCCGGCGAAAAGCGCGCAAGCTCTTGCCGTGCAGCGTCATGACGTCCGTGCCGTCGACGGTGAGCGTCCCTTCGGTGATGTCGTGCATGCGGTTTATTGTGCGGATAAGCGTGGATTTTCCCGCGCCTGACAGGCCAATGATGGCCACAAACTCGCCCTGCTCTATAGTAAGGTTTATATTTTTGAGCGCCTCAAAGCCGTTTGGATAGCGCTTGCTTACGTTCTCAAATTTTATCATGTCTTCCCCTCTCGCTCTAAATGAGGGAGGAGGGCCGAGGCCTTCCTCCCTCAAACGGAGAAAAATGGTGTTGTGTTTTATCTCAGGCGGCGCTGTTGAGAGACTGAATCATCTCCTGGGCCGCGCGCTCGGAGTCGTAGTCGGAGCTCTGGGCGGGCAGATAGCCGTTGTGGCTGTAGATGGCGATGACTTCCTTGCCCTCCTCGGTGTTGCCGATGTTGATGAAGGCCTGGGTCAGCGCCTCCTTGAAGTCGTCGGTCATTATCGGGGAGGTCTTGCTGACGCTGATGGTGTCGTTGTAGATGGCAGGAGTGACGCCGACAACGGCGGTGTCGTCCCAGATGCTGTTGGTCATGCCGTACTCGCCAGTCCACTCGTCCTCATAGTCCCGGCGGGCGTCGGCGTAGGTGCAGAGGATGTCCACCTGACCGGAGGCAAGGCGGGCAAAGGCGCTGCCATAG
>CALXEH010000089.1 GCA_944387285.1 uncultured Oscillospiraceae bacterium
GCCGCGCCGAGCAAGCCCGGGTACATCTTCATGGGCTGGAGCAACGGCTATAACACCTTCCAGCCCGGCGACGAGGTCGGCCTCTAAGGCGCAGGCCTGGGCCATCGAAAACGGCGTCTCGGACGGCCTTGACGCGGCAGGCTCGCTGACGCGCGAACAGCTGGTCACGATGCTCTGGCGCCTGAACGGCGAGCCTGTGGTGGATTACCTCATCACGTCCCCGGATGCGTCCCAGATCAGCTCCTGGGCCCTCGAAGCCATGCGCTGGGCAGCGAGCATCGGCCTCATAGAAGGCGACGAGACCGGCGCCCTAGACCCCACGGCAACAACGACCCGCGCCCAAGCCGCAACCTTCATGGTGCGCTACCTGGCAGTAGAGTAAAGGAAAGGAAGGGGCAGAGCCCCTTCCTTTTTCGCGCCCGCACAAAGCCGCAGCGCCCGTCCGCAAAGGACGGGCGCTGGCTTCGGCTTGACAAAATGTGCGGGTACTTTTAAAATCGTGATGGGAGTTGATACTATGAGCGAGCATACGCATATCGGCCCGGACGGGCTGGAATACAGCCACAGCCATGGGCATAAGCATCAGCATACGCAGACGAAGGCGGTGCTCAACCGGCTCTCGCGCGCCATCGGACACCTCGAATCCGTCAAAAAGATGGTAGAGGACGGGCGCGACTGCTCAGAGGTGCTCGTCCAGCTGGCCGCGGTGCGCTCGGCGCTGAACAACACGGCCAAGGTCATACTCAAGGACCACGTCGAGCACTGCCTGGCGGACGCCGTGGACAGCGGCGACATGGAGGCCATAGAGCAGCTCAACCGCGCCATAGAGCAGTTCATGAATTAGATTATCATGCCGCCGTCCGCGCCGACTATCTGGCCCGTGACGAACGAGGCCGCGCCGCTGGCCAGGAAGGCGGTGACGCGGGCGATGTCCTCGGGCCTTCCGATGCGCCCGAGCGCCGAGGCCTCGGCCATGGCGGCCTTGTCCTCCGCGGTGAAGCAGGAGAGCATGTCCGTATCCACCGCGCCGGGCGCGACGGCGTTCACGCGGATGCCGGAAGGCCCCAGCTCCTTGGCCAGGCCCTTGACGAAGCTGATGACCGCGCCCTTGGTCGCGGAGTAGGCGGTCTCGCAGGAGCCGCCGCGCACGCCGAGGATGGACGAGGTGCAGATTATGCAGCCGCGCTTTTTTTCCACCATGTGGGGGATGGCCTCGCGGCAGCAGTGGAACATACCGTTTACATTTACGTCGAAAATGCGCCGCCACTCGGCGTCTGTCATGTCCTGAAGCAGGCCCGACCAGGCGATGCCCGCGTTGCAGACCAGCAGCTCGAAGGGCCCGGCGGCCTCGAACATGGCCTTGACCTGCGCCGGATCAGCGACGTCCGCGCGTATGGCCTCGGTGCCGAGCTCGGTGGCAAGGGCTTCGGCCTCGGCGCGGCTGTTCAGGTAGTTTATGGTGACGCGCCAGCCGTCCTGGGCGAGTGCCCGGGCGGTGGCGGCGCCTATGCCCCTTGAGGAGCCTGTTACCAGTGCAGTTTTCATGTGATCACCCGCTACGATTTTACCACAGGCGGCGAGTTTGTAAAGCGCCTATTTGACCCGCACGGGAGTGTTATGGAATGGAAAACGAAAAGAGAACTGACGAAGTGAAAAATGATGAAGTGAAAGGCGGAGAAGCGAAAAGCGGGAGCAAGAGGCCGCCGGAGCGCCGCTATGCCGAGCCCGGGCCCGAGCCGGAGGGCACCCAGCCGAAGCTGCGCACCTGGGGCTTTGCCGTGGGCGCGGTGGTGCTGCTGGCGGTGCTGACGCTGGTGCTCTGCGCTATGGCCGGGGTCTTCGACTTCGGCGGCGGAGGAGAGACCGAGACCGAGCCGCCGGTCGTACAGACCGAAGCGCCCGAGGCCGGCACGCCCGTGCCCGACACGACCGAGCCGCCGGTCACGGAAACGCCCGAGCCGGAGGAGACGGAAGGGCCGCAGACGCACACGATAAACGTCATAGCCGGCAACGGCGGCAGCATATCGCCCTCGGGCATAGTACAGGTCGAGGACGGCGGCAGCATCACGTTCACGATGACGCCGGACGAGGGCTGGGAGCTCTCCGAGCTCATCATAGACGGCATGTCCGTCGTTATTTCGGACAGCTATACGCTCAGCAACGTGAGGGGCGAGCACACGGTCTACGCCATTTTCCGCGAGATACCGCAGCCGACCGAGACGCCGGAGCCGGTGGAGACGCCGTATGACCCCTGGTTCCCGTACTGGCCGGAGGAGACGCCCTATGAGCCCGCCTACCCGACGGATGACGCGGATTTTGACCCCTGGCTGTGGCTTGAGGGCTATGGGCCGGGCGGCGGATTTTAAGTGCTTGTCATTCCCCACCGGAGATGTTATAATAACAAATTGCACAGCGTGTTTCCCCACGTCTGGGCCAATTGCACGGAGAGGAGGCGGGCGCTTTGAAGACAAGGCACATACTGATGGCCTTTGCGTTTATTCTGCTGACCAGCTTTCTGCTCATCATAATTTTCTCGCGCTCCTCGGAGGAGCGTGCGCTCGCGCAGGACAACGCCGTGCCTGACGCGGGGCTGAATATCACGGTAGACACGCCCGCGCCCAGCTCGGAGAGCGTCATAGACGTGAACCCGGCGCCGACGAAGAAGCCGATAGCGGACGAGAAGCCGGATATAGACATAAGCTCCTGGGAGTACATCCTGGCAAACAGCGAGCACAACATAGGCAAGTACGCGCCGACGGTGGTGGCGATAGAGGACACGGCGCAGTTTTTCGACGAGCGCGCGGTGGACGCCCTGGTGGATTTTTTGAACGCGGCGCGCGCGGCGGGCTATACGCCGTATATAAATACGGCCTACAGGCCGTACTCTACGCAGGAGTATTACTACAACGGCAAGGCGAGCCAGCTGAGCTGGCCCGACTACCCGGATGCGGAGGACTACGCGGCGGCGGCGCTGCTGGTGGCCCCGCCGGGCACGAGCGACCATCAGACGGGCCTGGGCGTGGACATCACGGACAAGTATTACAGCTCTCTGGACGCCTCGCAGATGAACAGCGAGTTCCTGGACTGGCTGGCGGACAACTGCGCGCAGTACGGGTTCATACTGCGTTACCCGAGCCTGAGGAAGACGATAACGGGCTGGGACGAGCCCTGGCACTTCAGGTATGTGGGCGTGGAGGCCGCGGAATATATCATGAAGAACAACCTGTGCCTCGAGCAGTTCGTGGAGATGTATAAGTGAAGAAAACCTTCCCGGCGAAAAAACGGGAAGGTTTTTATTATAAAAAAATCTTGACTAATCTTGTGCAATATGCTAAAATCTATCTTCGCTCGGGCATTGGTATGCCCATGAGCGGAAAACTGTCTTAAAAGTGCGGGGTTTAGTGTAAAAACTGCGCTTTTGGGAACATTTGATGAAAGGAGGAAAAACATGCCGACATTCAATCAGCTGGTCCGCAAGGGCAGGGAGCAGGCGACTTACAAGTCCACTTCTCCGGCCATGCAGAAGGGTCTGAACACGATCAAGAACTGCGAGACCAACCTGTCGAGCCCGCAGAAGCGCGGTGTCTGCACGGCGGTGCGTACTTCGACTCCCAAGAAGCCGAACTCCGCTCTGCGTAAGATCGCCCGTGTGCGTCTGACGAACGGTTATGAGGTGACCGCCTACATTCCCGGCGTTGGCCACAATCTGCAGGAGCACAGCGTGGTCATGATCCGCGGTGGCCGTGTCAAGGACCTGCCCGGCGTGCGCTACCACATCATCCGCGGCACTCTGGATACTCAGGGCGTCGATGGACGCAGGCAGAGCCGCTCGAAGTACGGCGCGAAGCGTCCGAAGGCCGGAAAGACCGGCAAGAAATAAGCCGGAGGCCTAAGCCCTGAAAGTTTATATGATATTAACCGTATCGTATAGGCCGGGGCGCAGCGGGAGGCTGGGGAGCCTCTCGAGTACCGATGAAGTCATTTTTTAATGAAGGAGGGAAGTATAGTGCCCAGAAGAGGTAACGTTCCCAAAAGAGAAATTTTGCCGGATCCTGTGTACAACAGCGTGCTGGTGACTAAGCTCATCAACAGCATCATGCTGGACGGCAAGAAGGGCGTCGCACAGAAGGTCGTGTACGATGCGTTTGAGATAATAAAGAACAAGACCGGCAAGGACCCGCTCGAGGCGTTCACTGAGGCGATGAACAACATCATGCCGAGCCTCGAGGTCAAGGCCCGCCGTGTCGGCGGCGCGACTTACCAGGTGCCCATTGAGGTGCGTCCTGAGCGCCGTCAGACTCTCGGCCTGCGCTGGCTGACCCTGTATGCCCGCAAGCGCAGCGAGAAGACGATGAAGGAGCGCCTGGCCGGCGAGATCATGGACGCCTGCAACAACCTCGGCGCGGCTGTGAAGAAGCGCGAGGATACGCACAAGATGGCCGAGTCCAACAAGGCCTTTGCGCACTTCAGGTGGTAAGAGAAGAGTAAAGAGTTTAGGAGCTTTCTATGCCCAGGGAATTTTCGCTTGAAAATACGAGAAATATCGGCATAATGGCGCACATTGACGCGGGCAAGACCACGACGACGGAGCGCATACTGTTCTACACGGGCGTCAACTACAAGATAGGCGAGACGCACGAGGGCACCGCCACGATGGACTGGATGGAGCAGGAACAGGAGCGCGGCATCACGATAACGAGCGCGGCGACGACCTGCCACTGGCGGGGCTGCCGGCTGAATATCATCGACACTCCGGGACATGTGGACTTCACCGTGGAAGTGGAGCGCAGCCTGCGCGTACTGGACGGCTGTGTGACGGTACTGTGCGCGAAGGGCGGCGTCGAGCCTCAGTCTGAGACTGTGTGGCGCCAGGCCGATCATTACAACGTACCGCGTCTCATCTATGTCAACAAGATGGACATCATGGGCGCGAACTTCTTCAACGTGATAGACATGGTCCACGACCGGCTGAAGGCCAACGCCGTGCCCATCCAGCTGCCGATAGGCAAGGAGGCCGATTTCCGCGGCATCATCGATCTGGTGGACATGAAGGCCGACATCTATTACGACGATCTGGGCAAGGATATGCGCGTTGAGGAGATCCCGGAGGACATGCGCGCGCTGGCGGAGGAGTACAGGACGAACCTTCTGGAGGCCGTATCGGATTTCGACGACGAGATCATGGAGCGGTATCTGGAGGGCGAGGAAGTACCCGCCGAGATGATACGCGCGGCCATCCGGAAGGCGACGGTCGCGGTGAAGATGATCCCGGTGACCTGCGGCACCTCTTACAAGAACAAGGGTGTGCAGAAGCTGCTGGACGCGATAGTTGACTATCTTCCGAGCCCGGTGGACATCCCGCCTGTCGAGGGCACGAACCCGAAGACCGGCGAGACCGAGACGAGGGCGGCGAGCGACGACGAACCGTTCTCTGCTCTGGCGTTCAAGATAATGACCGACCCCTATGTGGGCAAGCTGGCGTTTTTCCGTGTGTATTCGGGCACGGTGAACGCGGGCGAGACGGTCATCAACGTGTCGAAGGGCCAGAGGGAGCGCATGGGCAGGATACTGCTGATGCACGCGAATCACCGTGAGGACCTGCAGACGGCCTATTCGGGCGACATAGCCGCCGCGGTGGGCCTGAAGAATACGACAACGGGCGATACGCTGTCGGACGACAAGCACCAGATAGTGCTGGAGACGATGGAGTTCCCCGACCCCGTCATAAGGGTAGCGATAGAGCCGAAGACGAAGGCCGGCCAGGAGAAGATGAGCATAGCTCTCGCGAAGCTGGCCGAGGAGGACCCGACGTTCAGGACCTGGACGGACGAGGAGACCGGTCAGACGATAATCGCCGGCATGGGCGAGCTCCATTTGGAGATAATCGTGGACAGGCTGCTGCGTGAGTTCAAGGTCGAGGCGAATGTAGGCAAGCCCCAGGTCTCGTACAAGGAGACTATCACGAAGCCGGCGACGGTGGACACGAGGTATGTGCGCCAGACGGGCGGCCGCGGCCAGTTTGCCCACGTCAAGCTCACCATCGAGCCGAACGAGTCGGGCAAGGGCTACGAGTTCGAGGACGACATCCACGGCGGCGCGATACCGAAGGAATATATCCCCTGCGTGGACCAGGGCATCCAGGGCGCGATGCACGCGGGCGTGCTGGGCGGCTATCAGGTCGTGGACATCAAGGCGAAGCTCATCGACGGTTCCTTCCACGAGGTGGACTCGTCGGAGCTGGCGTTCAAGATCTGCGGCAGCATGGCTTTCAAGGAGGCCATGCAGAAGGCCGGGCCGACGCTGCTTGAGCCCATCATGAAGGTGACGGTCACGGCGCCTGAGGAGTATATGGGCGACGTCATGGGCGATATAAACGCCCGGCGCGGCCAGATCTCCGGCACGGATATCCGCAACGGCGCGGCGATAATAAACGCTAACGTGCCGCTGTCCACTATGTTCGGCTACGCGACGGACCTGCGCAGCAAGACCCAGGGCCGCGCGAACTACAGCATGGAGCCCAGCCACTTTGTTGAGCTGCCGAAGTCGCTCCAGGAAAAACTTATCGGTAACCGGGGCTG
>CALXEH010000090.1 GCA_944387285.1 uncultured Oscillospiraceae bacterium
ACGGCGAGGTTTGGAAACCCTTTCGGGCTCCAAACCTCGCTTGTTTTTTATGGGCTTGTTTTGCAACGGACCCTTTTCAATTTATTTGACCGGTTTATTTCTGGGACAGGTACTCGTCGATGGACTTCGCGCCCTGCTTGCCGGCGCCCATGGCGAGGATGACGGTAGCGGCGCCCGTGACGGCGTCGCCGCCGGCGTAGACGGCTTTCCTCGAGGTCTCGAGCGTCTCCTCGTTCACGACGAGGCAGCCCTTCTTGTTGGTCTCGAGGCCCGGGGTGGTCGTGCGCAGCAGCGGGTTGGGCGTGGTGCCGATGGCCACGATGACCGCGTCGGCCACGATGACGAACTCGCTGCCCTCGATGGGCGTGACGCCCCTGCGGCCGGAGGCGTCGGGCTCGCCCAGGCGCATCTTCACGCACTTGAGGCCCACGACCTTGCGGTCGGCGTCGCCCAGGATCTCCACGGGGTTGTTCAGCAGCCTGAACTCAATGCCCTCTTCCTCGGCGTGGTGGACTTCCTCGGCCCTGGCGGGCAGCTCGTCCCTGCCGCGGCGGTAGACTATGAAGACCTCGTCCGCGCCCATGCGCTTGGCGCAGCGCGCCGCGTCCATGGCCACGTTGCCGCCGCCGATGACGGCGATGCGCTTGGCGTCGGACTTTATCGGCGTGTCGTAGTCGTCGCGGTAGGCCTTCATGAGGTTGATGCGGGTGAGGTACTCGTTCGCGGAGTAGACGCCCAGCAGGTTCTCGCCCGGGATGTTCATGAACTGGGGCAGGCCAGCGCCGGAGCCGATGAACACGGCCTCGTAACCCTCCTCGAAGAGCTGGTCGAGGGGCATCGTGCGGCCGATGATGCAGTCCGTGACGAACTTGACGCCGGAGCGCTCGAGGTTCTTGACTTCCCTGTCCACGATGCTCTTCGGCAGGCGGAACTCGGGTATGCCGTAGGCCAGGACGCCGCCGCACTTGTGCAGGGCCTCGAAGACCGTGACGTCATAGCCCTTCTTGATGAGGTCGCCCGCGCAGGACAGGCCGCTCGGGCCGGAGCCGATGACGGCGACCTTGTGGCCGTTGGGCGCGGCCTTGACGGGCAGCTCGCAGGAGTCCGCGTGCTCCATGTGGAAGTCGGCGACGAAGCGCTCCAGCCGGCCGATGGCCACGGGCTCGCCCTTCACGCCGCGCACGCACTTGGACTCGCACTGGCGCTCCTGCGGACAGACGCGGCCGCAGACCGCCGCCAGCGAGTTGGTCGCGGCTATGACCTCATAGCCGCCCTCGTAGTCGCCGGCCTTGACCTTGGAGATGAACTCGGGTATCCTCACGTTCACGGGGCAGCCCTTGACGCACTGCGGGTCCTTGCAGTTGAGGCAGCGCATGGCTTCGAGCCTCGCGGTGAAGGAGCCGTAGCCCAGCGCGACCTCGTTGAAGTTCTTGGCGCGCACCTGCGGGTCCTGCTCCGGCATGGGGTGCTTGGTCATGCGCTTCATGGGGTTTTCGTCCTCGTCGGCCTCGGAGGGCTTGTACTCGCCGCGGCGGATGCCGCCGGTGATGCGACAGACGTGCTCGTTCTGGTCGGACTCCTCGCCCAGGTAGAAGTTGTTGCGCTCGAGCAGGCCGTCCCAGTCCACGAGGTGGGCGTCGAACTCGGGCCCGTCCACGCAGGCGAACTTGCGCTCGCCGCCGACGGTCAGGCGGCAGCCGCCGCACATGCCCGTGCCGTCTATCATGATGGGGTTCAGGCTTGCCGTGGTCTTAATGCCGTAGGGCCGCGTGGTCTCCGCGACGTATTTCATCATGACCACCGGGCCGCAGGTCAGCACGGAGTCGTACTGTACGCCGGCCTCGAGCAGTTCCTTGAGCTTCGTCGTGACAAAGCCCTTCTCGCCGTAGCTGCCATCGTCCGTCGTGATGTAGAGGTTGTCGGACGCCGCGCGGAACTCGTCTTCCATGATGACGATGTCCTCGGAGCGGAAGCCGCAGATCATGTCCACGGCGATGCCGAGGCGCTTGAGCTCCTTGGCCACGGGGTAGTTTATGGCGCAGCCCGTGCCGCCGCCGACGACGCAGACGCGCTTGGCTTCGGGATTTATCTCCGCAGGCCGGCCGAGCGGGCCGACGATGTCGGCGATGTAGTCGCCGGGCTCGATGAGCGAGAACATCTGCGTGCTCTTGCCCGCGGGCTGGAAGTTGAAGGACACCGTGCCCTTCTCGGGATCGTAGTCAGCGATAGTCAGAGGGAACCTCTCGCCGAACTCGTCGAGCCTGAAAATGGCGAACTGGCCGGGTTTCGCGCTCCTGGCTATGAGCGGGGCTTCGATGCTCACACGGAAGATGGTCTTCGAGGTGTTGATGGGATACTTTTCGGCAATTCTGAACATGATCGTATAATCCGCCTTTCAAAAACGGGCTGCCGCTAAGGGCACCAAAATTATAATAACTATACCACTTTTTCGGCTGGAAAGTCAATGAACTACCTGTAAACGAGGCTACAAAAAAGCCCTCCGTCCTTGGCGGCGGAGGGCTTTTTTTAACTATCTGTCTTCCCTGAAATATGCCAGGCCCAGATGCGCGGGCGGGTCGTTTTCCCGCTTTTTCCTCAGCGAGGAGATTATGAGCACGGCGATGGTGACGAGGTAGGGCAGCATCTTGTAGAGCTCCTTTGCGGCGAGGTTCATGCCCGAGGGGATGTAGAGGTAGAGGATGTAGAGCCCGCCGAAAAGTATGGAGGCCAGGATGCTCAGGCTGGGGCGCCAGACCGTGAAGATGACCAGCGCGATGGCCAGCCAGCCGCGGTCGCCGAAGGCGTCGTTCGACCAGACGCCGGTGGCGTAGTCCATGACGTAGTAGAGCCCGCCGATGCCGGCGATCATGCTGCCGACACAGGTCGAGGCGTACTTGTAGCGCGTGACGTTGATGCCCGCGGCGTCGGCGGTGGCGGGGCTCTCGCCCACGGCGCGCAGGTTCAGGCCGCTGCGGGTCCTGTTCAGGAAGTAGGAGCTGCACAGGGCGAGCACCACGGCGAGGTAGGCCAGCATGCCGTAGGAGAGGAAGATCTTGCCGAACCAGCCCAGCTCGGAGGCGAAGGGCAGGGAGGCCTTGAAGTAGCTGCTCGTGGAGGTCAGCGCGATGGAGGGCACCTCGCTGTCCGTGAGCTTCATCAGCGAGCCGCCGAAGAAGTTGCCAAAGCCCACGCCGAAGGTGGTCATGGCGAGGCCCGTGACGTTCTGGTTGGCCCTGAGCGTGACGGTAAGGAAGCAGTAGAGCAGGCCCATGAGCAGGCTGCCCAAGAGGCAGCAGAGCATGGGTATGCCTATGGCCAGCACGGCGCTCATCTCCGCCGCCGGCGTGGACTGCTCGTACATGAAGGAGCCGATGACGCCCGAGATCGCCCCGACGTACATGACGCCGGGCAGGCCGAGGTTGAGGTTGCCGGATTTTTCCGTCAGCGTCTCGCCTGTGCTGCCGCAGAGCAGGGGTATGCCCTGGGCCACGGCCCTCGGGATGAAGGACACAAAGTCAAACATTAGCCTTCCCCTCCTTTCCCGCGGGGACGCGCTCGCGATGCCTGAAATTCAGCTTGTAGTCTATGAAGAACTCCGAGCCGATGATGAAAAACAGGATGATGCCGGAGAGGATGTCGCAGAAGGAGCTGTTGAGCCCGAAGGCCGTGGATATCTCGCTCGCGCCCTTCTCGAGGAAGACCAGCAGCAGGCTGGTGAAGACCATGAAAATGGGGCTGAACTTGGCCAGCCACGAGACCATGACCGCCGTGAAGCCGCGCCCGCCGGCGAGGGTGGTGGTGATGGTGTGGTCGGTGCCGGCCACGAGCAGCAGGCCCGCAACGCCGCAGATCGCGCCCGAGAGCAGCAGCGTGCGCATGATGACCCGCTCCACCTTGATGCCGACGTAGCGCGCCGTGCGCTCGCTCTCGCCCACGACGCTGATCTCGTAGCCGTGCTTGCTGTACCTGAGGTAGACGTACATGAACACGGTGATGACGGCGACGATGATGATGTTGAGCAGGTACTTGTTCGAGCCGATCTGTGGCAGCCAGCCGGCCATGCTGTTCTGGTTTATGATGCCGACCTTGCCCGCGCCCTTGGGGACCTCCCAGATTATGACGAAGTAGGCCACGAGCTGGGTGGCGACGTAGTTCATCATGAGGGTGAAGAGCGTCTCGTTGGTGTTCCACCTGGCCTTGAAGAAGGCGGGTATCAGGGCCCAGATGGCGCCGGCGGCGATGCCGGCTATGGCCATGATGACGATGAGCAGCCAGTTCGGCACCGAGTCGCCTATGAGTATCATGCAGGCGGCGACGGCGAGGGAGCCGGCCAGGACCTGGCCCTCGGCGCCGATGTTCCAGAAGCGCATCTTGAAGGCGGGCGTAACGGCCAGCGAGATGCAGAGCAGTATGGCGAGGTTCTGCAGCAGCACCCAGGTCCTGCGCGAGGTGCCGAAGGCGCCCTCAAACATGGCGATGTAGACCTGGATGGGGTCCTCGCCAGTCAGCACGGTGGTTATGACCGCGCAGACCAGCAGGGCCAGGATTATGGCAGCGGCCCGGATGGCCCAGGCCTTGTACCAGGGCAGGGCAGCCCGTTTGGAGATGTGCACAAGGGGCACATGCGGCGTGTTATTCATCCTCCTTGGCACCTCCCAGCCTGGTCATCATCATGCCGACCTTCCGCTTCGTCGCGCCGCGGCCCTCGACCAGGCCGCTGACCTTGCCGCCGCAGAGGACGAGTATCCTGTCGCAAAGCTCGAGCAGCACGTCCAGGTCCTCGCCGACGTAGATGACGGCGACGCCGCGCTCCTTCTGCTTGTTTATGAGCTCGTAGATCATGTACGAGGCGCTGATGTCGAGACCGCGCACCGCGTAGGCGGTCAGCAGCACGGTGGGCGCGGCGGCAATCTCGCGGCCGACGAGCACCTTCTGCACGTTGCCGCCCGAGAGCCTGCGCACCGGCGTCGAGACGCCCGGCGTGTTGACCTCGAGCTCCTTCACGACCTTTTCCGCCAGGTCGTGCGGGCCCTTGCGGTTGGTGAAGACGCCCCTGGTCCTCCTGAAGGAGCGCAGCATCATGTTGTCCGTGAGGTCCATGCTGCCGACGAGGCCCATGCCGAGCCTGTCCTCGGGCACGAAGGAGAGGGCCACGCCCATGTCGCTGATATCCGCGGGGTCCTTGCCTATGAGCTCCTCATGCTCGCCGGTCTTTGGGTCGATGTAGCTTATCGAGCCGCCCTCGGCCCGGTGCAGGCCGGCGATGGCCTCCAGCAGCTCCTTCTGGCCGCAGCCGGAAATGCCCGCCACGCCCAGGATCTCGCCGGAATTCGCCGTGAAGGAGACCCCGTCGAGCTTGAGCACCCCGTCCTCGTCCCGCACGCTGAGGTCCTTGACCACCAGCCGCGGCTGCGGATCCTTGGGCTCGGGCCGGTCTATGTTCAGGACCACGGGACGGCCGACCATCATGCTGGTCATCTCCATCGCGTTCGTGTCCTTCGTGAGCATGTCGCCGATGAAGTGGCCCTTCCGGAGTATGGCCACGCGGTCGGAGAGCTCCTCCACCTCGTGCAGCTTGTGGGTGATGATGACGACGCTCTTGCCGTCGTCGCGCATGTTCCTGAGCACGGCAAAGAGCTTGTCCGTCTCCTGCGGGGTGAGCACCGCCGTGGGCTCGTCCAGGATGAGGATGTCCGCCCCGCGGTAGAGCACCTTGACTATCTCCACCGTCTGCTTCTCGGACACAGACATGTCGTAGACCTTTTTCTTCGGGTCCACGTCGAAGCCGTAGGTCTCGCAGATGGCCTTTATCTTCTCGGACACGCTGCCCAGGTCCAGCCGGCCCTTGCCGGGCAGGCCGAGGATGATGTTCTCCGCCGCCGAGAGCACGTCCACGAGCTTGAAGTGCTGGTGGATCATGCCTATGCCGAGGTCGAAGGCGTCCTTGGGCGAGCGGATGGCGACTTCCTTGCCGTCCACAAAGATCTGGCCCTCGTCGGGGTAATAGATGCCCGAGAGCATGTTCATGAGCGTGGTCTTGCCGCTGCCGTTCTCGCCGAGCAGGGCCAGGATCTCGCCCCTGTAAATATCGAGCCAGACCTTGTCGTTGGCGACGATACTGCCGAAGGTCTTGGTGATATTCCGCATCTTGACTGCTGCGGTCTTCCCGTCCACGGGCTTCACTCCTTCAGTAAAATAAAATTGCCCAAAGGACAGCGCGGTCGGAGCTACTGCGCTGTCCTTTGGGGGCAGGCTGCGGCTGCAGCCGCAGCCTGCCGGTAAAGTTTGGATCAGAACGCGCTGTCGAGCAGGGTGATGCCGTCTATCTGCAGGTCGAA
>CALXEH010000091.1 GCA_944387285.1 uncultured Oscillospiraceae bacterium
AAGTACGACCAGTTCGGCCACGCGGCCTTCGACCCGAGCCAGGGCTTCGGCGGCTTTGACGGGGCCTCGGGCTTCGGCGGTTTCGGCGGCTTCGGCGGCTTTGGAGATATATTCGGCGACCTGGGCGACATCTTCGGCTTCGGCGGAGGCTCATCCTCGCGTCAGGGCGGGCCGAGGCGGGGCGAGAGCCTGCGGGCCTCGGTGAGCATCAGCTTTGAGGAGGCGGCCTTCGGCTGCAAGAAGGAGATAAGCGTCTCTAAGGTGGAGCAGTGCCCGGACTGCCACGGCACGGGCTGCGCGCCCGGGACGACGCCCGAGATCTGCCCGGACTGCCGGGGCACCGGCAGCGTCCGCACGACCCAGCGCACGCCCTTCGGCATGGTGCAGTCCCAGGGCCCCTGCCCCAAGTGCGGCGGCACGGGCAAGATCATACATCAGCCCTGCCCGACCTGCAAGGGTAAGGCCAACGTGCGGCGCAACCGCAAGCTGAGCGTGAACATACCCGCCGGCATAGACGACGGGCAGACCATATCCATGAAGGGCCAGGGCAACGCGGGCCGCGACGGCGGCCCGGCCGGCGACCTGCTCGTGACCGTCTCCGTGCGCAGGCACGAGAGCTTCGAGCGCGACGGCAGCTCCGTGCTCTCGTCGGCGGACATCACCTTCGCCCAGGCGGCCCTCGGCGCCGAGATCGAGGTGCCGACGCTCGACGGCAAGGTGAAGCTGACCATACCCGAGGGCACTCAGCCCGGGGCAGTCTTCAGGCTGCGCGGCAAGGGCATCCCCTTCCTGCGCGGCTCGGGCCGCGGCGACCATTTCGTCACCGTGAACATCGCCGTACCCAAGAACCTCAGCCACAGCCAGAAGGAGGCCCTGCGCGAATATGCCCGGGCCATGAACGAGCCCGTGCCCGAGGCCGGCGGCATCTTCGGCCGCAAGAAAAAATAATAAGGCAAGCAGAAGGCCTCCCTGCCGGGCGCAAGCCGGCGGGGAGGCCTTTTTGTCATATGCCGTTTAAATGAGGCCCTCGGGCACCCGGTAGACCTGGTTCGTGAAGGTGCCGGAGTCGTCCATATAGGGCAGGATGGGGATGAAACGCAGGGCGATATCGCCGTCGTACATCCAATAGTCCACACTGCTGCGGTCGACCGTGCCCTGCCAGACCGAATCCGCCGCGCAGTACAGCCGGTCAAAGAGCTTGCAGAACACGCTCAGGTCCTGGCCGGCCTGCGAGCTCTGGCTCGCCCTGAGCGCCGTGGACACCAAGATGGCAGAGAGCTTTACGTCCGTGTTGGCCAGCTCGCTGCGCAGATCCATAGCCAGGCCGCAGACGGCTGAGACCGGGTTCGGCTCGCTGCTCAGCTGCACCGTATAGAGTATCGGCGCGTCCGTCACGGGCATGGCCATGTTCTTGAGCAGCAGCTCGTCGAAGCCCAGCCCGGCCAGCTCGCTGCACAGCTCCCGCAGGTAGGCGGAGGTCTGGCTGTTATAGGGGTCGAGCCAATAGCCCTCCTCATTGCTGAAGCTCGTGCCGCTCGGCAGGCCCAGGGCCGCAGAGGGGCAGCGCTGGGCAAAGAGGTCGTCCGTGCAGCAGCACAGCTGGCCGATGAGGTAGAGCTCCTTGGCCTTGAGCTCGCTCACGAGCGCCGAGAGGTCCACCGTGCCGCTCGTGCCGTAGTCCTGCGCCGTCTGCGAGCTCGACGCCCAGACCAGCTGGCCGCTGGGCGGTTTGAGCTCCAGCACCAGAGCGTTGCAGCCCGCGTTTTCCATCGCGCTGACATAGGCGCCTATGCTCTCCGGCGTCACCTGGTCGGCGGGCACGAAGACCGCCCTGATTGGCTCCAGCTCCTCGGAGATCATCGACTCAATATCGGAATAGCTGGGCTCCGTGATCTCCAGCTCCGCGCCCGTCTGCGCCTGCCCGCCGTCCTCGCCCTGTTCGGACCCGGGCGAGGACGTGGCAAGTATCGGCAGCTCGAGCGAGATGCCGTTGTTCGCGTAAACTATGTACTTTTGAAACGCGCCGAAGACCACGAACGCGGCCACGATAAGCAGCGCCAGCGCCGAGAGCACTATGCCGAGCACGTTGAGTTTTTTGCGCCTGCCCTTATATACGTCGGGCCTGTTGTTTTTTGCCATGGAGCCTCCCGCAGGGGCCGCTTACTCCCTGCCCTCTATCGCCATCATCTTTTCCACGCGCCGCGCGTGCCTGCCGCCGTCGAAGGGCGTGTCGAGGAAGATATCGCAGATCATCATAGCCAGGCCCGGGCCGGTCACCCGCTCGCCCAGGGCCAGGATGTTCGCGTCGTTGTGCCGCCGCGTCATCTCCGCGGAAAAGCAGTCGCCGCAGAGCGCCGCGCGGATGCCGTGTACCTTGTTCGCCGAGATCGAGATGCCTATGCCCGTGCCGCAGATGATGATGCCGCGCTCGTACTCGCCCGAGGCCACCGCCCGCGCCACCGCTTCGCCGTAGTCCGGGTAGTCGCAGCTCTCCTCGCTGTAGGTGCCGAAGTCCTTGTACTCCAGCCCGCGCTCGTCGAGGTGCTTCATCAGTACCTGCTTCAAGGAATACCCGCCGTGATCGGAGCCTATAGCTATCATTTTCCCTGACCTCCTCAGACTTCTATACGCTTGAATTCCGGCTTGTGCCGCCGGTAGATCGCCGTGTACTTGAAGCCGCAGTCGCGCAGCAGCTCGTAACCCTCGCGGATGCCTATGCCCGCGGCCTTGGTATTGTGCGCGTCCGAGCCCACCGTTATGATGTCCCCGCCCAGCTCGCGGTACCTCCTGAGTATATCCACCGAGGGGAAGGTCATGAGCAGCGGGTCCTCGCGCCCGCCGGGCACCAGGTCGGCCACGTTCAGCTCTATGCCCTTGCCGTTTTCGATGAGCGTGCGCAGGAGGATGTCCAGCTTCTCGCCGTTGCGCTCGAGCGTCACCTGCGCGTCAAAGCCGCGCTTGTGCATGTACCGCAGGCAGTAGCCTATGTGCGCCATGACGTCAAAGCAGTTGATGCCCGCCAGCTCTATGAGCTCGTCCAGATAGCGCTCGTACAGCTCGAAGCACTGCTCCCAGCTCTCGTACTGGATGAAGTAGAAATCCTGCTCGTCCCGCAGGTTGTGCAGCGAGCCGAGGATGAAGTCGTACTCGGGCATGGCATAGATGCGCTTGGCCCGCGCAGGGTCGTGGTTGCCCTCGCCCAGCTCCAGGCCCAAGGTCATGTAGATGCCCTCCGGCGCCTTCTCCAGAGCTTCGATATACTGATGCGCCTGCTGCTTCGGCAGCGTGAAGCTGTCCGGGCCTATCTGCATAGTCTCCGCCATGCCGAAGTCGCAGTGGTCGGTGAAGCACACCTCTGCCATGCCGCGCTGCTTCGACACCCTCGCCATCTCCGCCATCCTGTTCTTCGCATCGAAGGAACAGGTGCTGTGTACATGATAATCGGCTAAAAACATTCTCTCACCTTGTTTGTCAGCAGTTTAAAATGGCCAACTCGGGAACCATTTATTGAAATACGTTGTATACCATCTTGCCGTCCTGACGCCGGTCAGCACGGGGTAGAAGGCCTCGAAGAGTATGACCGACAGGCCCGTGAAGGCGTACATCGGCCTGTCCCACTTATAGAGCCCCTCGTCCCGGCAGCGGCGCCACATGTGGCAGAGCGCCAGGGCCATAAACACCTCCGAGGGGAAGTAGTGGTAGGCAAAGGTCAGCCGCGTCACCAGCACCCAGGGCAAAAACTGCGCCAGGTAGCCTATGACGATGAAGGCCGCCGCACTGTCGCGGTCCTTGGCCCAGAGCACGCCGCAGCCTATCACCGCGAACAGCCCGCCCCAGCAGAACACCGGGTTCAAAAACGCGCCGAAGGCGCTCTTGGTGCCGTCGTCGAAGTATTCGAGGTAGTACAGTATCGGCCTTGCGTCCACCAGCCACTGGTACCAGCGGCTCGAGTAGGGGTGCGTCGAGACGAGGTCGGAGTGGTACTCCCACATGTACACCTGGTTTCCCCAGACTATATCCGCGTAGTCCTTCGTGAAGTACATGCCGAGGCCGCCGCCCAGGCCCTTCGCCGTGCCGTAGCAGTAGTAGCTCGCGTAGTAGATGGCTGCCGGCAGCGCCACGAAAAAGGCCAGGCAGAAGGCGCAGTTCGATATGAACTCGCGCCAGAAGCCCTCCTCGCGCCTGCGGCTTATCCAGTACAGCAGCCAGATGACCGCAAGCCCGCCGCCCGCGTATATGCAGGTCCACTTGCTCGCCGCGCCCAGGCCGAAGAACAGGCCCGAGAGCGCCAGATACCGCCACTTCCCGCCCGACACGAACCTCCACATGAACAGGTACATGAGCAGGGTGAAGAACACCGCGTAGGTGTCGATGGTGGCTATCCTCGTCTGCACAAAGTGCATGAAGTCGAAGGCGAAGATGACCGTGCCGCAGATACTTATCTTCGTCGAGCCGCTCATGCGCTTTATGAAGTCGTACAGTATGGGCAGCATGAGCAGGCCGAAGAGCGTGCCCATGAAGCGCCAGCCGAAGGGCGTCATGCCGAAGATGCGGATGCCGATGCCGATTATGAGCTTGCCCAGCGGCGGGTGGGTTATCTCGTAGGGGTAGACGTTCTCGATGTGCTCGAGCGCCGTGCGCGCGTGGTAGATCTCGTCGAAGTAGCTGCTGTTCAGGTAGCTCGCGGCCTCGGGCACCAGCTCCTGCTCGTCAAAGAGCGGCGCGGCCCCTGCGTCGTAGGTGAAGCCCGCAGCGTCGAGCATATTGCCGTAGGCGTCGTATATCGCCACCTCGCCGAGCGAGAGCGTCGCCGAGGCGGTGATGCGCAGGTACTTGCCCTCGATGTGCTCCGGCGGATCCTCCATGTCCTCGGCGGGGAAGTCCAGCCACTTGAAGAGGTCGGCGTATTCCTGATCCATGGCGCCGAGCTCCGTCCAGCTCTCGCCGTCCTCCGACACGGCCAGGGAATAGCTGCCCGTGTGCAGGCCGGTGTAGTAGCGGATATTGCCGATGACGGTGCTCTCGGGCAGCTCGACTATGACATAGCGCCCGCGCTCCGTGAATTCGCACCAGCTCTGGGGCGCGCTGGTATCGCCGAGGCCCGTGAAGGCCGTGACGCCGTAGGCAGCGCAGATGACGAGCAACGCGAGCGCGTCCTTCCGGGTCAGCCGGCCGCACTCGGCCGCGAAGCTGAAGGGCTTTTTCGCCTGCTTCTCCCGCTTCTTCCGCCTGCGCCCGGGCTCTGCTTCGCCCTCGCCCTCGGGCAGGGCCTCCGGCCCGGCCTCGAGCCGCTCCTCCACCGCGAACAGCGGCAGCCACTGCCAGGCGCACCATATCACGAACGCCGCCGCAGCCAGCGGCAGCAGATAGGTCAGATAAGTCAAATCCTTACCTCCGCTCCATCAATAGCCCAAATATTATACACGCTTTTTTCTCCGATGTCCATAGCCCGCGGCATTTGCCGGAAGCGTGCGGCGTCAGGCAGAAGCGTGCGGCGTCAGGCAGAAGTCTGCTTGACATAATGCTCAAAGAAGGTGTAAAATAATTCGATAATATTGCGGGGCTGGGGAACCCCTTGATATTAAAACTTTACACGGGATGCTTTTCGTCCCGTCTTTATTTCTGGCAATACTTGTTGAAAGGGAGGCGTATACTGAAACCATGGAATGGATAATAGCCGGCGCGGCCTGCATAGTCACGCTGGTAATAGGCTTTTTTCTCGGCATCAGCTACAGAAAGAAAGTCGCCGAGCGCGAGATCTCCAGCGCGGAGGAAGAGGCCAAGCGGATAATAAACGAGTCCATCAAGGCCGCCGAGTCCAAGAAGCGCGAGGCGCTGGTCGAGGCGAGAGAGGAGATACACAAGAGCCGCAGCGAGTATGAACGCGAGGTCAAGGAGCGCCGCGCGGAGCTCTCCAAGCAGGAGCGCAGGCTCCAGCAGAAGGAGGAAACGCTCGACCGCAAGAACGATACGCTCGAAAAGAAGACCGAGGCTCTCAATCAGAAGATCGCCCAGGCCGAGGCCCAGCAGGAGGAGATAAAGCTCGTCAAAAAGAGCCAGCTCGAGATGCTCGAGAAGATCTCCGGCTACACGGTGGACGAGGCCAAGGCCTACCTCATCTCGAACGTCGAGTCCGAGGTGACTCATGAGATGGCCGCGAAGGTCCGCGAGGTCGAGGCCCAGTACAAGGAGGAGGCCGAGGAAAAGGCCAGAGAGATAATCGCCACCGCCATACAGCGCTGCGCGGCTGACCACGCCAGCGAGATAACCGTCTCCGTCGTACCACTCCCCAACGACGAGATGAAGGGCCGTATCATAGGACGAGA
>CALXEH010000092.1 GCA_944387285.1 uncultured Oscillospiraceae bacterium
CACGGCTACGAGCTGCTCTCCGCCCAGGTCGAGATGGTGCCGCAGACCTATATAAAGCTCACGGACGAGGGCGACCTCAAGAGCATGCAGAAAATGCTCGACATGTTCGAGGACAACGACGACGTGCAGAACGTCTGGCACAACTGGGACCAGGACTGACAAATTCTTGACGCTCCGATGCAAAAAACATCGGGGCGTCTTTGTATGATAACGCTTGCCATATCGGTCGGGAGGACGTATAATAGTTTCATATGGTAATGCGTGAAACTGTACAAAACGGCGGGTGCATATGTCAGCAGAATATACAGGAAAAGCTAAAAATATTGTATTTATAGGCGAGGCTGGTTCGGGGAAGACGGAGACCGCGGTAAATCTGGCGCTGCTGATGGCGGCGGAGGGCGAGCGGCGGGTGCATTTTTTTGATATGGACCAGACCAAGCCTCTTTTTCGTGCGCGGGACTGTGAGGCGCAGCTGGTGAAGGGCGGCGTGACCTTTCATTTCCAGGCGCAGTACCTGGACGCGCCGACGGTGGCCTCGGGCGTCATAGAGACGCTGAGGGACGCGGGCTCGACGGTGCTGATGGACGTAGGCGGCGGCTCGCACGGCTCGCACATGATAGGGCAGTTTTCGCAGCTTTTGAGGGGCGAGTCTGCCCTGGTACTGTACATCGTGAACCCCTACCGCCCCTGGTCGGGCAGGAGAGAGGACATAGAACTCACGATGCGGCGCGTGCTGGGTGCGGCGCGGCTGGGCGGGTTCAGCTTGGTGGCGAACCCGAACCTGGGCCCCGGCACCACGGCGGCGGACGTTTTGGAGGGGCTGAGGCGGTTCCGGGCGCTGTTCCCGGGCGAGGAGCCGAGGTTTGTCTGCGCGCTGGAGGAACTTTGCAGCGAATTGGCAGAGCGGGTGAGGGAGCCCCTGCTTCCGATCCGGCTCAATACCGTCCCTGAGTGGTTGGCAGGTTCGGGGATGAGCGGCGTTTGAGTATTAAGGTAAAGGAGTGGTAAACGAAATGGCCAAAGGCAGAGTGGAAATCTACACCGAAGCCTGCAAAAGCTGTCTGTACTGCGTCAATACCTGCCCGCAAAAGGTGCTGGGCACGACGGACGCGGTCAACTCGAAGGGCTACCAGTATGTGGTGCCCGTGAACCCGGAGGCCTGCATCGGCTGTGCCATGTGCGCCACCATCTGTCCCGACGCTGCCATAAGCGTCTACAGGGAGGTGAACTGAGATGTCGGAGAAGATATTCATGAAGGGCTGCGAGGCCGTGGCTGAGACTGCGGTCAGGGCGGGCTGCCGTTTCTTTGCGGGCTACCCGATAACGCCCCAGAACGACGTCCCGGAGTATTTTGCGCGCAGGATGCCGCAGGTGGGCGGCGTGTTCATCCAGGGCGAGAGCGAAGTCGCCTCGTCGAACATGGCCTACGGCGCGGCGGCCGCGGGCGTGCGCAGCATGACGAGCTCTTCGAGCTGCGGCATCTCGCTCAAGAGCGAGGCGATAAGCTGGATGGCCGGCGCAAGGCTGCCGGTGGTCGTGGCGAACTTCCAGCGCGGCGGCCCGGGCATAGGCACCATCCAGCCTGCGCAGCAGGACTATACGCAGGCGACCAAGGCCAGCGGCAACGGCGGCTTCAAGATGCTGGTGCTGTCCCCGTCCACCTTGCAGGAGGCGGTGGACATGACCTGGCAAGCCTTCGAGCTGGCGGACAAGTATTCCAACCCCGTGCTGCTGCTCATGGACGGCTTCACGGGCACGATGATGGAGCCGGTCGAGTTGCCCGAGGCGCTCAGCGACGAGCAGGTCGCGGCGATAAGGGCGACGAAGACCTGGGCGGCCACGGGCAAGAAGGGCGGGCCCCAGCACAAGGTCATGTGCGGCCCTGGCCTTGACACGCGCATCAGCCAGGAGCAGATGAACATCCGCGACGGCAAGATGTACGAGGAATGGAAGACCACCGAGGTCGAGTACGAGGACTACATGACCGAGGACGCTGAGGTCATCCTGACGGCCTACGGCATTTCCGGGCGCATAGCGAAGTCGGCCGTGGGCATCCTGCGCGCCGAGGGCATCAAGGCGGGCCTCATCCGGCCGAAGAAGGTCTACCCCTTCCCGGACGAGGCGTATGAGAAGCTGAACTTCGATACGCTCAAGGGCATCGTGTGCGCCGAGATGGCAATACCCGCGCAGTTTGCGGTGGACGTGGAGAACGTCGTACACGGCAGGACGAAGATAGCCACGGCTCTGTCCTCCGGCGGCGAGATCCTGGACAGGAGCGCCATAGTCGAGGCCGCGCGTGCGCTCTGCGGCAAGTAAGGAGGCTGGAATTATGATGAAAAATGTGTATTCCCGGCCCTCCGGGATATTTGAGGGCGCGGTGACGGGCTTCTGCCCCGGCTGCATGCACTCGAGCGTGTGCAAGGTCGTGGCCGAGGTGCTCGACGAGCTGGGCATGGTGAACAACGCCTGCTATGTGCAGGGCGTGGGCTGCTGCGGCCTGGCGGTGACTTACTTTGACATGGACACGGTGGCGGCCCCGCACGGCAGGGCCTGCGCCATAGCCAGCGCCTTCAAGCGGTGCAGCCCGGAGACCCTGGTGTTCACCTACCAGGGCGACGGCGACCTGGCGGCCATCGGCCTGGCGGAGACGATGTCCGCGGCGAACCGGGGCGAGAACTTCACGGTCATCTTCGTGAACAACGGCATCTACGGCATGACCGGCGGCCAGATGGCCCCGACGACGATGGTCGGCGTCAAGACCACGACGACGCCCTACGGCCGCAGCGAGAGCGAGCACGGCGCGCCGCTGCACATGTGCGAGATACTCAGCCAGCTCGAGGCCCCGGCGTATATCGCGCGCGTGACCCTGGCCGACGTGCCCAACGCGAAGAAGGCGAAGGCGGCGGTGAAGAAGGCCTTCCAGTACCAGCTGGACGGCAAGGGCTTCTCGTTCGTGGAGTTCGTGTCGAACTGCCCGACGAACTGGGGCATGAGCCCGCTGGAATCGCTCGACCATGTACACAATGTCATACTGAAAGAGTTCCCGCTCGGGGAATTCCGCGCGAAGTAAGGAGGCTGGAAAATGGAAAGATCCTTCATCATAGCCGGCTTCGGCGGACAGGGCGTAATGGTCATGGGCCAGCTGCTGAGCTATACGGCCTGTGAGACGACGGAGAAGTTCGTGACCTACTTCCCGAGCTACGGAGCGGAGATGCGCGGCGGCACGGCGAACTGCTATGTGGTCATCTCTGACGACCCGGTCGGCGCGCCGAAGGTGTCGCAGGCGGACTACGTCGTGGCGCTCAACGACCCGTCGATGGCGCGCTTCAAGGACGCCGTCGCGCCCGGCGGCACGATATTCGTGAACAGCTCGGTCGTCACCATCGAGGAAGACCGCGAGGACGTGCACGTCGTCAAGGTGGACGCGGGCACGATAGCCTACGAGCTGGGCAACCTGAAGGTGCTCAACCTCGTCATGGTGGGCGCGATCATCGGCTACACCGAGGTGCTGCCGGCGGAGAACGTGCTCCAGACCGCATTCAAAAAGCTCGGCGCCAAGCGCCCGGAGCTCAACCCCATAAACGAGGCCGCCTTCAAGCGCGGCTACGCGATAGGCAAGGCCGCCAAAGAGGGCAAATAAGCGCATAGACATAAAAGACGGAGCGTACCGAAAGATACGCTCCGTCTTTTATCGTACATGTCATTGGAAACTGCGCTCAACGCCGCCGACGAGGACGAGCTCCATGCCCGCGGCGAGGCGGTCGGGATGCTCGTAGCTGTCGCGCTCGCGCAGCTTTTCCGGGGAAAAGAGCAGCAGGTCGGCGTCCGCGCCGGGCGCTATGCGGCCCTTGGACTTGAGCCCGAAGCGCTCTGCGGGCTGCATGGTCACCTTGTGCACGGCCTCGGGCAGGCTCAGGAGCCCCTCCTTGACGACGTAGCGCTCGATGAGCCGGGTGAAGCTGCCGTAGACGCGCGGATGCAGCAGGCCTCCGACGGGGTAGGTAGCGTCCGAGATGACGCCGGAGAAGGGCGCCTTGAGGATGTCGCGGATGTCGTCCTCGTCGGCGATGAAATCTATCATGGAGACGGCGCAGTGCTCGGCGGCCAGCAGATCGAAGAGCGCGTCGAAGGGGTCGGAGCCGCGCGCGGCGGCGATCTCGGCGATGGAGCGGCCTTCGAAGGGCCGGTCCTCGGGCAGATGGAGCGAGGTGGCGCGGATGTTCTCGAAGCCGACGAGCAGGGAGATGTTCTCAAAATCCGTGCCGCTCTCCATCCTGCGGCGTATCTTTGCGCGTGAGCCGGGGTCGGCGAGCGCGGTGGTCAGGGCCTCGGTGCCTCCGGCCTGGAATTCGGGCGGCAGGACGTGGATGAGCTGGGTTGAGCCGGCGGGGTAGGGGTAGACGTCGCACATGACGTCCAGGCCCTCGTCCCTGGCCTCGCGGATGAGGCAGAGCATCTCGGGCACGGCCCTGCGCCAGTTGCGGCGGCCGATGGCCTTGAGATGGCTGATCTCGAGCGGCATGCGCAGCTCGCGCGCGACGTCGAGCATCTCGCGCAGGGCGTCCACAACGCCGTCGCCCTCCTGGCGCATGTGCACGGTCACGGGCACTTTAGAGCCGCGCAGAGGCTCGAGGGCGCGGATGAGGCCCGGCGTGTCGTAGAAGCATTCGGGCGCGTAGCCGAGGCCGAGCGAGACGCCCAAGGCCCCGCCCGCGAGCGAATCTTCCAGCAGGGCGTGTACCGTCCGGTATTGTTCATCCGTCAGCGGCGCGTCGGAGAACCCGGCGGCGCAGGCGCGGATGGTGCCCATGCCCGCGAGCATGTAGGTGTTGAGCGGCGGCGCGGCCTCGCGGACAAGGGCGAGGTAGGAGGCCATGCCGGGGAAATCGCGGCCCTCGGGCAGCTCGCCGACGATGGGCGCGAGGTAGCGCAGGACATCCGGCTCGAAGGGGCCGCAGATCGGGGCGAGGGACAGGCCGCAGTTGCCGTTTATGACGGTCGTGAGGCCCTGGTCGAGCTCGGCGCGGCCCCAGCCGGGGCGGAAGAGCGCCGCGTCCGCGTGGCGGTGTATGTCTATGAAGCCCGGCGTGAGGCAGCGCCCGGCCGCGTCGATGCGCCGCCTGGCGGGCGCGTCGCCGAGCCTGCCGACGGCGGCTATCCTGCCGTTTTCCACAGCCACATCGCCGGCAAAAGCCGGCCCGCCGCTGCCGTCTATGATGTTCGCGCCGCTGATGAGGAGGTCAAACATTTTTTGCGCGTCCTTTCAAAACATTTTCAGGCACAGTATACCACTCCCGCACAGCCCGCGCCAGTCCCGCGGCTTTGTTCTTTTTCACCAAATAGAGGGGATGAAGGCCATATATCCGGTTGCAATTTGAGAAAATGTATGTTATACTACAAACAATGTGTGTCCCAGGTCAGAAATACGCCTTCGGCTGCAGTCCGATGCGGTCCGCGCAGAGCGCGGCGCAGCGCCGGGGCGGGTCCTGATGGCCGGGGATGGGCGCCCGCGGCCTTGCAGCGCGACGGCGCCGATCAGTCAGTTAATTAAATAATACGTTATGAAAGGATGTAGTCTATGGATCCAAAGTATGAACCTCTATTTACACCCTGGAAGATCGGCAATGTAGAGATCAAGAACCGCATCGTCATGTGTTCGATGGGCGGCACCTCGCTCTTCGGCTGGATGGAGCCGAGCCACTTCGATAAGGAGGCCGCATACTTCCTGCTTGAGAAGGCGCGCAACGGCGTGGGCCTCGTCCTGCCCGGCATGCAGTGGGTGCGCGACGTCATGGGCAACCGCTGGCTGTATAACAACAAGAGCATATATAAGCCCCTGAAGGAGTACATGAAGGAGTTCCACAAGACCGGCTCGAAGCTGTTCATCCAGCTGGCCGCCGGCTGCGGCCGCTCCATGGCGGTCACGGATATGATCGGCCTGTGCCTTGACCACCCGATAATAGGCAAGCTGGCCAGCCCGGTCATGGACGCCGAGTACCTGTGCGCCTCCGCTTCCGATACGCCGAACCGCTGGAAGGAGGACTACAAGTCCAAGCCGCTGACGGTGGAGCAGATAAAGGAAAGCGTAGAGGCCTTCGGCAAGACCGCTAAGCTGCTGCGCGAGGCGGGCGTTGACGGCGTTGAGATCCACGCCGTACACGAGGGCTATACGCTCGACCAGTTCGCCATTGC
>CALXEH010000093.1 GCA_944387285.1 uncultured Oscillospiraceae bacterium
TTTTAGACCTGCTCTCCTCTTTCCCAGCTAAAGAAAACCTGCCGCAGAATTTTTCCATTCTGCGACAGGTCCTCTTTTGTTGGGATAAGGAGGGAGAGGGAAGCTGTTGTTATATGAGTGAGAGTATGCTGTTCTTGGGCCGCGCACCGGTGGCGCGGTTTACCGTCTTGCCATCCTTTATGACGACGAGGGTGGGGATGCTGCTTATGTTGAAGGCCGCGGCGAGCTCGGGCTCCTCGTCCACGTTCACCTTGCCGACCAGCAGGTCCGGCCTCTCAGAGGCGATCTCGTCAACGACAGGGGACACCATGCGGCAGGGGCCGCACCAGGAGGCCCAGAAGTCCAGCAGCACCGGCTTGGAGCTGCCCGTCACGAGGCTCGCGTAATTTGAAGAAGTTATCTTGACTGCTGACATTTTTGAATTCCTCCCGTGTTCTTTCTTTGGCCATATGATAACACCGGGAGGAGGGGCATACAGTAACTTAGTCACATTTGCGCCAGTACAGGCGGTTTTCCTCGACAAAGGTGCACACCTCGCCCCTGTCGTGCAGCCAGGAGAGGATGGACTTCAGCGTGCCGCCCACCAGGACGTACTGCTCCATGGACAGGCGCAGGCCGTAGGCGTCGAAGGCGAGCTTGAGCACGTCCTCAAAGACCCTCGGCTCGGAGCAGAAGCCCAGCACCTGCGCGCAGATGGCCTCCACATGCCGCAGGTTCAGCTCCGCCAGGGGCGCGATGTCCTCCACGGCCTCCGCATGGGCGGGCACATAGAGCTTCGCCTCCAGCTCCGGCAGCCGCCGGAGCGTCTCCATATATGCCTCCACGTCGTATATGAAGGGGAAAACGTATTTTTCAAGCGTCACAGGGCTCGAGAGGCAGTCGGCTATAAAGGCCGTGCCGTCAGGCGTGCGGTAACCCGCCATGTCAAAGTAGTGGCCCGGCAGGGGCAGCACCTCCACCTCGGCCGGGAAACCCTCGGCCGTCAGGGGCTCCGCCGCGGCCGGCTGCGCCATGAGGAATTTGTGCCGCAAAGGCTTGGGCGGGCAGCCGCCGTACAAAAACGCCGACTCCAGCACCGGGTTGCGCGTGATCACCGCCTCGATCTCCGGGGCAAAAATGCGGCAGCCCGTCTGCTTCTGCAAATACTGGCAGCCGCCGACGTGATCCGCGTTGGAATGTGTCACCAGGATGCCGCGGAGCTTCCAGGCATTCTTGTCGAGTATCTGCCTCACCTTGCGGCCCGCATCCTTGTCGTTGCCGCTGTCTATCAGCCAGACCTCCGTGTCCGTCGCCATATAAAGCCCTATCTTGGCCGGGCAGTCGATATAATAGCTGCGCTCGCCCGCGCGAATGAGTTCGTACATGCCGTCGCCTCCTTTTCTGCAACTTTACCACATTAGGGCACGAAACGCAAGGCCCGGCGGGAAGCAGCAAAAATTTTGCTCCCGGGCTTGACAGTTGAGCAAGCGATCAACTATAATAGGCACACATCAAACGATTGAACAACCGTTCAACTGATATGGAGGCGGGGATATGGCAAGGGGCGAATTTTGCTGCACGGAGAATGTGATACACGAGGGCGCGGTGGCGCAGGTGAGGGCCGCCATGCACGAGGCGGCGGCGCTGGACACGGTGGCGGGCTTTTTCCGCGTGCTGGGCGACGGGACGCGGATGCGGATCATCTCGGCCCTGCTGGTGCGCGAGCTTTGCGTCTGCGATATAGCGGCGGCCCTGGGCATGACCAAGAGCGCGGTCAGCCATCAGCTGGGCACGCTGCGCGCGGCGAGGCTGGTGAAGTGCCGGCGCGAGGGCAAGAGCGTCTTCTACTCAATTGCCGACGACCACGTCATAAAAATGCTGGAAGGAGGCCTGGAGCATGTCCACGAGTGAGCATGAGCACTGCCATGAACACGGGCACGGGCACTGCTGCGGCGAGGCCTGCGCCTGCGGGCATGAGCACCATCACCACGGCGGCGGGCTGAGGCGCACGGCGATACGCCTTGCGCTGGCGGCGGCGCTCTTTGCGGCCTCCTACCTCATACCCGAGGGGCTGTACAGGCGGCTGTTTTTGTTCCTGCCCTATCTCACGGCGGGCTATGACGTGCTCTGGTCGGCGCTGCGCGGCATACTGCGCGGGCGGGTATTCGACGAGAACTTCCTCATGGCGGCCGCAACGGTGGGCGCGGCGGCTCTGGGCGACATGCCCGAGGCCGTGGCGGTCATGGCCTTCTACCAGCTGGGCTCGCTCTTCGAGGAGTACGCCGTGGGCCGCAGCCGCAGCAGCATCGCGGCGCTCATGGACCTGCGCCCGGAGCGCGCGGAGCTCGAGCGGGACGGCGAGGTCGCCGTAGTGGCGCCCGAGGAGGTGGAGCCGGGCAGCGTCATAGTCGTGCGGCCCGGCGAGCGCGTGCCCATAGACGGGGTCGTGATCGAGGGCGAGGGTGCGCTCGACACCTCGGCCCTCACGGGCGAGAGCCTGCCCCGGCCCTGCGCGCCGGGCGACGAGGTCTCCAGCGGCTGCGTCAGCCTGACGGGCCTGCTGCGCATACGCACGACAAAGCCCTTCGGCGAGAGCGCGGTATCGCGCATACTGGCCCTGGCGGAGGAGTCGGCGGCGCGCAAGTCGCGCTCGGAGCGCTTCATCACGCGCTTTGCGCGCGTCTACACGCCGGCGGTCTGCGCGGCGGCGCTGCTGCTGGCGCTGCTGCCGCCGGCCGTACGTCTGGCCCAGGGCCTGGATGCGGACTGGGGCAGGTATATAGAGAGCGCGCTGACCTTCCTGGTCATCAGCTGCCCCTGCGCGCTGGTGATCTCGGTGCCGCTGGGCTTTTTCGGAGCCATGGGCGGGGCCTCCACGCGGGGCATACTGCTCAAGGGCTCGACGGGCATCGAGGCCCTGGCGGAGGCGGGCTGCGTGGTCTTCGATAAGACCGGCACGCTGACCCGGGGCGAGTTTGAGGTCAGCGGCGTCCGGCCCGAGCCCGGCGTCAGCCCGGAACGGCTGCTGGAGCTCGCCGCCTTGGCGGAGAGCTGGTCGAAGCACCCCATCAGCCGCAGCCTGGCAGAGGCCGCGGGCTCGCCCGAGGCCCGTGCGCGGGTGAAGGACGCGCGCGAGGAGCAGGGCGGCGGCGTCACGGCGACGGTGGACGGCGCGGCCGTGTCGGCGGGGAACCGGCGCTATATGCGCAAGCTCGGCATAGCCTGCGAGGACCCGGCGGAGGCGGCCACGGTGGTGCACGTCGCGGCACAGGGGCGCTATCTCGGCTGCATCCTGCTTGCCGACGCGCCAAAGGAGGGCGCCAAGCGCGCCATAGCCGAGCTGCGTGCGCTGGGCGCGGAGGTGGCCATGCTCACGGGCGACTCGAAGCGGGCGGCGGCGCTCGCGGCAGGCGAGCTGGGCATAGATGATTACCTCGCGGCCCTGCTGCCCGAGGGCAAGGTGGAGGCGCTGGAGCGGCTCATGGCCGGTCGGGACGGCAAGCTGGCCTTCGTCGGCGACGGCGTGAACGACGCGCCCGTGCTGGCGCGGGCGGACGTGGGCGTGGCCATGGGCGCGCTCGGCTCCGACGCCGCCATCGAGGCGGCGGACGTGGTCATCATGGACGACGACCCGGCCAAAGTGCCCCTGGCCATCCGCCTTTCGCGGCGCTGCCTGCGCATAGTCCGCGCGAATATCGCCTTTGCCATTGCGGTCAAGCTGGCCTTCCTGGCGCTCGGCGCGCTGGGCCTCGCGGGCATGTCTCTGGCCATTTTCGCCGACGTAGGGGTCATGGTGCTGGCGGTCCTCAACTCGCTGCGTACCCTGAAAGTAAGCGCTTTGTAACCGAAACTTTGTTTGACTTTGCTCGTCTAATGCCTGATAATAGGCGAGAGGTGATACTTTATGTCTGGAAACGGCAAGAAAAGCCCGGCGGGCGCGATACTCGCGCTGCTCATACTGGTCATCATAGTTGTCGCGCTGATCTTCATACTCAACGGCGGCAAGGACGATGACACGCAGGCGAGCCCTCCGGCTACTGACGAGGTCGTGAACACTCCGGCCGGCGGGGAAGGGCAGGATGAGCCATCAGTACCCACTGACGAAGTAATAGAGACGGCGGAATCGGAGTCCAGCCCCACTCCTCCGGTAGAACCCACGGTTGAACCGACTGCGAGCCCCACTCCGAGCCCGACGCCCACTCCGGCGCCCGCGGCGGCGAGCGGCAGCTTCAAGAGCGATACGGGCACGGGCCTGAACATAGTCGCGGACTGGACGCTGACGCCGAACAGTGACGGCACCTATACCCTGGGCCTGACGCTCTCTGCGGAGTCCTGGAGCCTTTACACCGTGGATTCCTGGCACGCGGCGAAGCTGGAGCTCGGCGGCAGCAGCTGGGAGTTCGACACGAAGGCCCTGTCCTACGACGGCCCGGGCCTCGGCACGAACGAGCTGGGCAGCATGACCGCCACGGTCAGCAGCTCCGCCCTGCCCGCGACGGCCACCCTGACCTGGAACTTCCAGGGCAGCTACGGCGGGACTGAGCTTCCGAAAATAGTCGCCACCGGCACGATAGGCTGAACAGGCCGAAAAAAAGACCGCCCCGGGACTCTGGTCCCGGGGCGGTTTCGCGTTGTTTTGGTTTATTTTACGGCGATGGCTTCGATCTCGACCTTGGCGCCCTTGGGCAGGTCCTTCACGGCGAAGGCGGCGCGGGCCGGGCAGTCGCCCTTGAAGAACTTCGCGTAGACCTCGTTCATGGGGCCGAAGTCGGCGATGTCGGCGAGCAGCACGGTGGTCTTGACGACGTCCTCGTAGCCGTAACCGGCCGCGGCGAGGATGGCGCCGACGTTCTTGAGGCTCTGCTCGGTCTGGCCCTGGATGTCCTCGGCGGCGAAGGCGCCGGTGGCGGGGTCGATGGGCAGCTGGCCGGAGACGAAGGCTATCTTGCCCGTGGCGGCGATGCCCTGGGAATAGGGCCCGATGGCGGCGGGCGCGGATGCGGTGGCTATTACCTCTTTCATGCTCTGTTCCTCCTTACTCGTTTACGATGACGGTGCCGGTCTTGCCGTCGATGCCGTCCCTCGCCTTCTCGAGCAGGGTGATGAGCGCGCGGCGGCCGGGCTTGGACGCGGCAAAGCGCATGGCGGCCTGGACCTTCGGCAGCATGGAGCCGGGCGCGAAGTGGCCCTCGGCGCAGTACTGCTCGGCCTCGGCGACCGTGATGTTGTCCAGCCACTTCTGCTCCGGCTTGCCGAAGTTGACGGCGGCCTTCTCCACGGCGGTCAGGATGATGAGGTAGTCGGCGTCGAGCTGCTCGGCGAGGACCTCGCTGGCGAAGTCCTTGTCGATGACGGCGGCCGCGCCCTTGAGGTGGTGGCCCTCGGTCTTGAAGACCGGGATGCCGCCGCCGCCGCAGGCCACGACGATGTGGTCGCTGTCAACGAGGGCGCGGATGGTGTCCAGCTCGACGACGGCCTGAGGCCTCGGGGAGGCGACGACGCGCCTGTAGCCGCGGCCGGCGTCCTCGACGACCTGATAGCCGCGCTCGGCGACCATCTTGTCGGCCTCCTCCTTCGTCATGAAGGAGCCGATGGGCTTGGTCGGGTTCTTGAAGGCCGGGTCCTCGGGGTCGACCTCGACCTGCGTCAGCACGGTGGCGACGCCCTTGTTGATGCCGCGGTCGAGCAGCTCCTCGCGCAGGGCGTTCTGCAGGTCGTAGCCGATGTAGCCCTGGCTCATCGCCACGCAGACGGACAGCGGGCAGGGGATGTACTTCACGGGGTCGGACCTCGTCAGCTCGGTCATCGCGGCCTGGATCATGCCCACCTGCGGGCCGTTGCCGTGCGCGATGATGACCTCGTTGCCGCCCTCAATGAGGTCGGCTATGGCCTTCGCAGTCTGCTTGACCGCGGCCATCTGCTCGGGAAGATTGTTGCCCAGGGCGTTACCGCCGAGAGCGACGACTATGCGCTTACCCATTATTATAACACCTCATTTTAAGATTTGAAAGGCAGGCTGCGGGGTTTTTGATACGGTAGTTCAGCAGAACTTGCGCTTTTCGGCGCGGTCCTCGAGGGCCTTGAGGGCGGCGGCGGGGTCTTTGCTCTTGGCCAGGAAGATCATCGCGGCGATGATGTAGGGCTTGTAGCTGGCTTCCTTGTAGAGCGGGGTGCGGTAGCGGTCGAACACGCTGGCCTCGAC
>CALXEH010000094.1 GCA_944387285.1 uncultured Oscillospiraceae bacterium
AGCGGGATCGAACCGCTGACCTCTTGAATGCCATTCAAGCGCTCTCCCAGCTGAGCTATACCCCCATGCGGTGCAAGTGGTATATTAGCAGAATCGCGCGGGAATGTCAAGCTTTTATTTTAAAAATCCGGCGACAATTTGTTCTTCGGCCTCTTCTTCCGTCAGGCCCAGCGTCATCAGCTTTATCAGCTGCTCGCCCGCTATCTTGCCTATCGCCGCCTCATGTATCAGGCTCGCCTCTACGCTGTTCGCCGTGATCTCAGGCACCGCCCGCACCGACGCCTTGTCCATGATTATCGCGTCGCACTCCGAGTGCCCATTGCACTTCCCGTTGCCGTTTATCCGCGACACGAACAGCTGCTTCGACTCGTCCCTCGCCACGCTCCGGCTCACTACATCCGTGCTGCAGCCCTCGCCGTCCAGCTCTACCTTGAACTCCGTCTCCGCATACTGCGTCCCGTGCGTCATCAGCTTCTCGTGCACTATAAGCGTCGCGCCGTCGCCCAGCTTCGCCTCCGTCAGGCGCTTCGTCGAGTCCACGCCCTTTATCTGGGTCGTGTCCATCTCCATATACGCGCCCTCGTCCAGCTCTATCACCGTCACCGGGTTCATTATCCTGCCGCCACGGCCGTCGCCCTCGGCATAGTGCCGCTCCACATACTTCACCTTCGAGCCCTTGCCCACATGGAAGCTGTGGATGCCGTCGTGCTGGCTGTCCTGGTCGCCGCAGTTTGAAATGCCGCAGCCGGCCACTATCGTCACGTCGCAGTCCTCACCTATATAGAAGTCGTTGTACACGACCTCCTTCAGCCCGGCCTTCGCTATGATGACCGGGATGTGCATGCTCTCATTCTTCGTGCCGGGCTTTATGAAAATGTCTATGCCCTGCTTGTCCGTCTTCGTGACGATGTCTATGTTCGCCGTGGTCGCCCGCGCCGCCGTAGCGCCGTCCGACCTTATATTATACGCGCCCTCTGGCACGCCGTGCAGGTCCGCTATCTGCGCCAGCAGCGTCTGCTGTATCTTATCCATATGTGCCTCCTCAAACGGCCTCTAGCCTGCCGCAGGCCCCGGCGGGATTCATCAGGCCGGGAAGGATCTCCTCCCTCGGGCCCTCCGCCGTGATGCGCCCGGCCGCTATGACCACTATCTTGTCCGCTATCTCCAGTATCCGCTCCTGATGCGAGATGATCAGGATGCTGCCGTTTATCTGCTCGTACATCTTCTCGAACACCGCTATGAGGTTCGTGAAGCTCCACAGGTCTATGCCCGCCTCCGGCTCGTCGAACAGCGAGAGCTTCGTGCCCCGCGCCAGTATCGTCGCTATCTCTATCCGCTTCAGCTCGCCGCCGGACAGGCTGGCGTTGACCTCGCGGTTTACATAATCTCTCGCGCACATGCCCACGCGGCTGAGGTATTCGCAGGCCTCGCCCACGGTGAGCTTCCGGCCCGAGGCCAGCTGCAGCAGGTCGAAGACACGGATGCCCTTGAAGCGCACGGGCTGCTGGAAGGCATAGCTTATGCCTAATTTTGCCCTCTCGGTGACGCCGAGGTCTGTGATGTCCTCACCGTCGAAGTAGATGCGGCCCGAGGTGGGCTTTATGATGCCGGCGACGAGCTTGGCGAGCGTGGATTTGCCACCGCCGTTCGGGCCGGTTATGGCTACGAAGCGCTCGCTCACCTTGAGGCTCACGTCGGTGAGTATATCCTTTACGGCGCCTTCGTCCTCTCCGGCGCTGTAGGAGACGTTTTTGAGTTCAAGCATCTTTATATCAGCTCCCTTCAAAATTTTTCTTCATCGAGCTTATGGCTCAGGTCGCGCCTGAAAACGAAGCGCGGCTCGCGTTTTTTGATTATTCTTGAGATATTGCCCATATGCTTCATGACGATGATGAGCAGCGTCAACAGGGCCAGGATGAGGCAGAGGCCCGAAAAGCCGTTGGCGAGCATCGTCACCGGCACGCTGGCCGCGCCGAGCACAGAGCCGAGCGAGACATAGCGAGTCAGGGCCACGACGAGCGCAAACACCACGAGCGCGATGAGCGCCGCGTCCGTGTCCACGACGAACACGGCCGAGACGCCGACGAGGATGCCCTTGCCGCCGCGCAGGCCGTAGAATATCGGGAAGACGTGGCCCAGCACCAGGCAGAAGGTGGCGAAGACCCGCCCGATATCCACATACTCCGGCTTGAGCAGCGGGTCGCTGGTGGCAAGGCCGAGCAGCAGCCCGCCTATGAAGGCGCCGACGAGGCCCTTCGCCACGTCTATCGCCAGCACGCCGGCGATGCCCTTGGCGCCGTAGTTGCGGTAGAAGTTCGTCAGGCCCGCGTTGCCGCTGCCCAGGTCCCGCACGTCGCTGCGGAACAGATAGCGCGACACGATTATGGCACCATTCACACTGCCGCAGAGGTAGGCTATTACCGCTATAGCCAGTAGCAGAGCGGTGATGATCATTCCTTATCCCCTTTCTGACGAATGACGATACGGATGGGCGTGCCCTCAAGCCCGAAGACGGCCCGGATCTGGTTCTCCAGGTACCTCTGGTAGGAGAAGTGGAAAAGCTCCTTGCTGTTGCAGAAGATGACGAAGTTGGGCGGCCTGACGCCGGTCTGGGTCATGTAGTATATCTTGAGCCTGCGGCCCTTATCGGTGGGCGGCTGCTGCCGCGCCTGGGCATCGGCCAGGACGTTGTTGAGCATGCCCGTCGTGATGCGCATGGCGCTCTGCTCGTTCACATAGTTCACGAGCTCGAAAATGCGCTCGGCCCGCTGGCCCGTCAGGGCGGAGATGAACAGTATGGGCGCGTAGCTCATGAAGGCCAGGTCGCGGTAGACGTCCTTGCGGAGCTTGTCCATGGTCTTGCCGTCCTTCTCGACGAGATCCCATTTGTTCACGACGATGAGGCTGGCCTTGCCCGCCTCGTGGGCCATGCCGGCTATCTTCGTGTCCTGCTCCGTCACGCCGTCGCGCGCGTCGAGCATGATGATGCACACGTCCGCGCGCTCTATGGCCAGCTGCGCGCGCATGACCGAGAACTTCTCTATCCTGTCGTCCACCTTCGACTTGCGGCGGATGCCCGCCGTGTCGATGAAGACGTATTTGCCGTACTCATTCTCAAAGGGCGTGTCCACGGCGTCGCGCGTCGTGCCGGCGACGTCCGAGACTATTACGCGCTTCTCGCCCAGGATGAGGTTTATGAGCGAGGACTTGCCCACGTTCGGCTTGCCGATGACGGCGACCTTGATGCGGTCGTCCTCCTCCGCGCCCTCGTCCTCGGGCGGGAAATGCTTGACGCACTCGTCCAGCAGGTCGCCCGTGCCGTGCCCGTGTACGGCCGAGAGCGCGATGGGGTCGCCCAGGCCCAGCGAGTAGAACTCGTAGATGCCCGGGTCGGGCAGGCCGGTCGAGTCCATCTTGTTCACGCAGAGCACGACGGGCTTCTTCGACCTGAGCAGCATGTTCGCCACGTCCCTGTCCGCCGCCGTCACGCCCGTGGCGATCTCCGTCACGAACACTATGACGTCCGCGGAATCTATGGCTATCTGCGCCTGCTCGCGCATGAACATGAGTATCTCGCTGTCCGCCGTCGGCTCTATGCCGCCGGTGTCGACTATATCGAATTTCCGCCCGTTCCACTCACATTCTGAGTAGAGCCTGTCGCGCGTGACGCCCGGCGTGTCCTCGACTATGGACAGCCTGCGCCCCGCGAGGCGGTTGAATAACATGGACTTGCCGACATTCGGCCGGCCCACTATGGCTACAAGCGGTCTTGCCATCCAGCAAGGCCCCCTTTCTAAATTTCCTCTCCCAGCATTGCGGCCAGCAGCTCGTCGCCCGAGCCTCCGACGGGCGTCACGGGCACGCCCAGCTCCGCCGAGACCTGCTCGAGCGTCACGTCGTCGAGGAACACGCCCTCGCCGTGGCGCAGCATGGTGTGCGGGATGAGCAGCCGCTCGCCCAGCTTCTTGCCCTTGAGCTGCCGGATGAGGTCGCCGCCCGTCACGAGCCCCGCCACGTCTATCGTGTGGCCGAAGAAATCGTTGACTATGGCCTCGACCCGTCCTTTTATCTTAACACATTTTTTATGTCCTGTCTGTAAAAGTTTCACCAAAAGCGGGGCCGCCGAGACGCCCGTCGCTATCGTGAACTCCGAGCCCGTGCCCGCGTCCGGCTCCGTGAATTCCAGGGCCGCCATAAACTCCGTCTCGAGCAGCCGCATGAGGCCCACGCCGTTTTCGAGCTGGCTGTATTCCTCGTAGTATGCGTCCTCCGGCACCTCGCGCCCGGCCTTCAGGTAGAGCTCGTCCGAGCACCAGAAGATGCGGCTGCCGTGCCGTTCAAGGCACTCGGCCGCGTAGGCCTCGACCCTGTCTATCGTCTCCGCCGCGCTGTTCCTGTCGAAGGGCGTGAGCTTTGCCAGCTTCTCCCGGTGCTTCGTGAGGCCGACGGGCACGATAGACACGCTGTTTACGCCCGGGTGGAGCTCCGAGAGTTCGCGCATGGAGCGGGAAAGCTGCTCCTTATCATTATACCCCGGGCAGCAGACTATCTGGCAGTCCACAGTGATGCCCGCCGAGGTCAGCCGCCGGAGCGGGCCCATGATGTCGGCGGCTTTCGGGTTTCCCATGAGCTTTGCGCGCATCTCGGGGTCCGTAGCGTGGACAGAGACGTTTATGGGGCTGATCCTGAGCGCGCAGATACGCTCCATCTCCCGCTCGGAGAGGTTTGTGAGCGTGATGTAGCTGCCCGTGAGGAAGGAAAGCCTCGCATCGTCGTCCTTAAAATAGAGTGTGCGGCGCAGGCCGCGCGGAAGCTGGTCGATGAAGCAGAACAGACAGTGGTTGGAGCAGCCCCAGGGCTTGTCCATGAGGTATTCCTCAAAGTCCAGCCCAAGGTCCTCGCCCTCGCCCTTTCTGATCTTTACCGTGTACTCCTTCCCCGTCGCGCCGGAGCGCAGCACAAGCGTGAGCCTCGGCTCGTAGGACCAGTAGCGGTAGTCGAGCACGTCCTCGACCCCGTGTCCGTTTATGGAGAGCAGCTCGTCTCCGACCTGCACCCTGCCCCGCGCCGGGCTGGCCTTATCTATATTTGTAATGGTGTTAAGCATACTAAACCAGGCCTCGCAGAGTTCGCGCCTTGCGCGAATAAATTGAAATCATTTTTCCGAGGGC
>CALXEH010000095.1 GCA_944387285.1 uncultured Oscillospiraceae bacterium
GCAACGGGAAACTGCAGACGGTAAAACCAGCTTGCGTAGCGGCTGCGCTCCTGCCTTTCGAGCACGTCGCGGAAGGCAAAAAACTGTGCGCCGCAGTGGTTGAACACGCCGTCAAGTATGACGCGTATCCCGCGTGCGTGGCACTTGTCCACAAGAGCGCGGAAATCCTCGTCCGTACCTAAGCAGGGGTCAATGTGTAGGTAGTCTATCGTGTCGTACTTGTGATACTGCCCGGCGGCAAAGATGGGATTCAGATAGATACAGTTGGCCCCGAGAGCAGATATGTAGTCCAGATTTTCGCGTATGCCATTAATCGTGCCGCCGAGCCTTGAGCGCGATAGAGCATTGCTGGTATGTTTTTCGGCCCCACTTCCGGCAATCGCGCGCCGGGAACTTGCGAAGCTGTCTGGGAATATGTTATACACAACTGCGTCCGACGCCCAATCCGGTATGCGGGCAATGTCCGCACGGTGGTTGAAGGGAAACTTGAAGTATTCAGCGCGCTCTACACTGGGCTGAGTGAAAAATACCTCACCGGAGTAATACAGCGTCTCGTCACCCGTGAGTTCAAAGTAGTAATAGAGTCGGTGAAAAGTGCCGCGCAGCTCGGTCTCCCACCAGTCGCAGTTTTCACCGTGATACTTGAGCGCCATTTCCGCGGGAAAGACCGGCACAGGCGTTTCAGGGCTGGAAGTGTCGCCGTACCAGAGCGTACAGCGTTCGAGGTCGCCGGGGGCGCAGCGCAGCCGGAATACAGTGGTGTCCTCGTCCAGGCCGAAGGCGTATTCGCTCATTGGCCGGTGAAATATCGCTTCCTTTTTCATGCTTATCCTTTCACGCCGCCGGCGGTGAGACCGGAGACCATGTATTTTTGTATCTTGAAGAAAATCAGCAGCAGCGGTATCGACGCGAGTATGCTTGCCGCCGTGAACAGCGGCCAAGAGCGGGTGTAGTCGTTGCTTTGCAGCTGATAAAGCCCCGCCGAGAGCGAATAGTAATCGCTGTTCAGCAGGAAGGTAGTCGCAAACAGGTACTCGTTCCAGACGGTTATGAGCACCATGACACAGGTGACGACGATGGCCGGCTTCGCAAGCGGCAGGACGATACGCCATATCATCTGCGCGTCATTTGCACCGTCTATCTTTGACGCCTCCTCTATTTCGACCGGTATGGAATCGAAGTATCCCTTCATGTTCCAGACGGCAAAGACGCACATGCTCCCCGCGTATATGAGCATCAGCCCTATGTGGGAATTCAGCAGCCCGGCAAGGCGCAGTATGCGGTAATAGGCAAAGAGCGAGAGCACCTGCGGGAAGGCGTTGAGTACGAGTAAAGCCATGAGCAGTGGGCGGCGGCCTTTGAATCTCCAGCGAGAGCAGGCGTAGGCCGCCGTCACGGCGCAGAGCATGGCTATGGCGACTGTACCCACGCTGAGCAGCAGCGAATTTTTAAGCCAGAGCAAAAATGGCTCGTCAAAAAGGATGGCGCGGTAATTTTCCAGCGAGGGGTCCTCTGGAAGAAACGAAAAATCCCCGGAGAGCGAGCTGCCCGGCCCGGAGAAGGACACGTTTACCGCATAGTATATCGGTATCAGCGTGACCAGGCACAGGAGGATGAAGGCCAGATTGAGGGCTATATACCCTATGCGCTCTTTAGTTTTACGTTTCATGCTCAGTCCTCCCTCAGGCTTCGGTTGGTGGCCAGCGAGAAGATGATTATAATCACGAAGAGCAGCATGCTCACCGCGCTCGAGAGGCCGTAGTTGTTCGAGACGAAGGCATTCTGGTGGACGTAGGTTATCACTGTGTTAAGCGTCGCGCCGGTCATGTAGCCGCGCTGCTGCGTGAGCAGATAGATGATATCGAACTGTTTAAAAGTTATGAACGTCGTCATAACGGCGGCAGGGGCTATTACGGGCCGGATACTTGGAATTGTTATTTTCCAGGTGCGTGTCCAGAATCCTGCGCCGTCGAGCGTGGCGCTCTCATACAAGCTGCGGTCAACGCTCTGCAGAGCGCCGTCAATCGTGGAAATCATAAACGGCAGCGCCATCCAGAGATTGAGCACGAGACAGGACACAAAGGCTATGCCGTTGGTAGCGAGGAAGTCCACCTTTTCAAATCCCAACGCCGTAATCCACTTGTTGAGCAGACCGAGTTCGGTGTTGAACATTCCCACGCGCCAAAGCAGGATGGAAATATACGCCGGCATTGCCCAGGGCACCATCAGTAGCGTCTTGTACAATCGGCTGAGCTTCAGCTTGGGTGCGTTGAGCCCCAGGGCTATGAGAAAGCCCAGCGCAAGCTGTATGACCATGTTGAGCACGGTCCAGAGCAGCGTCGTACCAAGAGCGGACAGAAATCCTGAGTCAAACTTGAAAAGCGCGCGGGCATAGTTGCCCAGCCCTATCACCTCGTAGTCCTGCCAGTGATAGAGGTTCATATTGGTAAGTGAAATGTACCCGGTGTAGATGATGGGAAAGACGATGATGATGAGTATGAGCAGCACCGCCGGTACGCACCAGCACCAGGGCTTCAATTTGCGTCTAAGGCTCATGGCAAGGCCTCCAAAAATGGGGCGGCGAAGCCGCCGCCCCTTAATTCATCCATTCTCACTGCATATCCGCTATGGCCTGAAGAGCCGCGGCCTGAGCTTCCTCGGCAGCAGACGCCGCGTCCTGGCCGTTTTTGTTGACAGCGGCAAGCATGCTGTCAACCGGACCCCACATAACGTTCATCTCTGCAGCGTTAGGCATGGGTTGGGCGGTATCTGCCGTGCGCTCAATCGCCGCTATTATCTCGTCGGCGGCAACGTCCGGGTCATCATAAGAGAGCGAGTTCGCCGGGGCGCATCCGCCGGCCTTCGCGAGGGCGACGCCCACCTCGGGCGAAGCGAGAGCCTCAAGAGCCAGCGCAATCGCGTCGCCCTTCGTCTCCGCGGCTACTTTCATGACGCCGATGCCCTGGACGCCGGAGAAGGGGGCCAGCGGCTCTCCGTTGGGAAGAGTCATGTCGGAGAGCGACGCCACACCGAGGTCAATGCCAGCGGCACGAATCCCAGCGACGAGCCAAGGCCCGCCGATTATGGCCTGAGCCTTGCCCTCATTGAAGAGGGTCGTGACAGTGTTGTAATCTCCGTCGGCCTCCAGGTCGGCGAATTTCTTGTTGTACTCCACAGCCTCGATGGTTTTGGGGTCGTTGAGTCCCGGGTTGCCCTCATCGTCGAGTATGTACCCGCCGAAGCCGTTTATAAAGGGCGAGACGTTATACGAAGTCGAGTGCTGGTTGACGACTGCATAAGTTCCGGCGGCGGTATCTGTGTTGGCTACCATGTACTCATATAGCTCCTCGGTCGTCGCGGGTATGTCGCCCTGCCAGAGGTCCTTGTTGTAGAGGAAGAGCAGAGTCTCGAAGTACACGGGGAGCAGGTACTGAGTGCCGTCTATCTGACCGGCTTCAACGGTCAGCGGCAGGTCGTCGGCAAGTACGCTCTCGTCAATGAGGTTAGTGAGCGGTTCGAGAATGTCCATCGCCACAAATGTGCCGAGGCTGTCATGTGCCCAGAGGTACATGTCGGGGCCGTTGGCCGCGTCGCCGCCGTAGAGCTTGAGCTGGTCGGAAAGGCCGGTGCGCTTTTCAAAGGTAAGCGTCACACCCGTCCCCTCGAGCTTTGCGTTTGCGGCGTCGGCCATCGCCTGCATGAGGGCTTCGTCGTTGTCGTGCCAGACTGTAAGCTCTACGGGTTCAGCCGGCGTTTCCGACTCCGGCGCTTCCGATGCGGGCGCGGCGCTCTCACCGCTGGGTTCGTCTGAGGTCCCGCAGGCTGCGAGCAGTGTCATAAGCATCAGGGCGCTGAGCAGTATGGCAAGGAATTTCTTCATTTTTTCATCCTCCGTTCTAATCAATATAGTAAAACGTTTTACTTAGATAATGCTTGCTATAAGCGAAAAACTTGTACAATGCGCACCTCTTGACTTGAAGTATAACTACAATATTTGTGTAAGTCAATAGAAATTGCGATATTTCTCTTGATTTATTTATGAAAACGTTATACTATAATGCTGTGGAGGGATGAAAATGCCAGTTACCATTAAAGACGTAGCCCGCGAAGCCGGGGTCAGTATTTCCACCGTCAGCAGGGTAATAAACGACATGCCCGGTATATCCGAGGCGACAACGCTGAGGGTAAAGGAAATAATGCGGCGGCTTGAGTATGCCCCAAACAGCCGCGCTGCTGGGCTTGCCAGGAAAAGCGCGCGCTGCATCGCTTTTTTGGCCAAGCTCGAAGAGTTTGAGCCATACACCAATCCGCACCTTTTTGACATCATGTGCGGGGTTCAGGAGGCACTGAGCAAAAAAGGGTACAGCCTGATGCTGCTGGACGCGACGATTACGGATGTGGAGCAGATAATGCTGTCGCGAGCCGCAGATGGGCTTATAGTCCACGGCGGCGCGCTGACAAAGCCAATCCATCAGCTCCTTGTCACCCGGAAATTCCCCCACATAGTGATAGGCCACCCGAGCGACACGCGCATAAACTGGGTTGATACGGACAACGCCCTCGGAGGGCGTATCGCAGTCGAGCACCTATCAGGGTGCGGCTGCCGTGACGTGGCTTTCATCGGCGCGCTGGAGACGGATGACATATCCAATGAGCGTCTTGCGGGCTTCTGCGCCGCTGCGGAGGAGAATGGCTGCGAATATCGCGAGAGCTGGATAAAGCACACGGACGGCACGCTGCAATCTGGGCGCGCCGCCGCTTTGGAGCTGCTGACGGCTCCGGACAGGCCGGATGCCGTGGTGTGCAGCAGCAACCTGCTTGCCTTTGCCTTCGCCGAGGCGGCACATGAGCTCGGAGTGAGTATCCCTGACGGTGTGCAGCTTATAACATTTGATCGTTACCCGTACAGCCCTCTCATTGTGCCCGAACCGACTCTGGTGCAGATAGACGTGCGCGACATGGGTCGCGTGGCTGCAAAGCAGCTTTTGCAAGAACTGAAAAAGCCCGAGCTGCGGGTGCAGAGCTTTACAACCCTGCCAAGCCTGATTGTGGGTAAGAGCACAAGGGAAATATGAAAGTTCAGTGATTGAACTCAAGTGG
>CALXEH010000096.1 GCA_944387285.1 uncultured Oscillospiraceae bacterium
CGGCCGTAGTGGCTGTAGTGGACGTCGCGCACGTCGAAGTTCGCCCTCTCGCGGCTCAGGCCGCCGGGGCCGAGGGCGGACATACGCCGCTTGTGCGTCAGCTCAGCCAAGGGGTTCGTCTGGTCCATGAACTGCGAGAGCGGCGAGGAGCCGAAGAACTCCTTGATGGCCGCCGTCACGGGCCGGATGTTGATGAGACTCTGCGGCGTGACTATGTCGAGGTCCTGCAGGGTCATGCGCTCGCGGATGACGCGCTCCATGCGGGAAAAGCCGATGCGGAACTGGTTCTGCAGCAGCTCGCCCACGCTGCGCACGCGGCGGTTGCCCAGGTGGTCTATGTCGTCCGGCGTGCCGACGCCGTGCGCCAGGCAGCACAGGTAGTTCACCGAGGCGAACATGTCGTCCACGATGATGTGCTTCGGGATGAGGATGTCAAGGTTGTCCTTTATGGCCTCCTTGAGCTCCTCGCCCTCGTACTGCTCCATGAGCTGGCGGAGGATGATGAGCCTTACCTTCTCGTTCACGCCCAGCTCGGCGGGGTCGAAATCGACGAAGTGGCGCATATCCACCATGCCGTTCGTGAATACGCGGATGTCCTTGCCGTCGGCGTGGAGCATGGCCTCGGTGACGCCGCAGCTTTCGATGAACTCCGCCCGCTCGCGCGTGAAGACCTCGCCCGGCTCGGCGATGATCTCGCCGGTGACGGGGTCGGCGATGGGCGCGGCCAGCTGGTGGCCGATGAGGCGGCCGGCTATGCCGAGCTTCTTGTTGAACTTGTAGCGGCCCACGGAGAAGAGGTCGTAGCGCCGCCGGTCGAAGAACAGGCCGTCGAGCAGGGTCTCCGAGCTCTCCACCGTCGGAGGATCGCCCGGGCGCAGCTTGCGGTAGATCTCCAGCAGCGCGTCCTCGCGCGTCACAAAGCTGTCCTTGTCCAGGGTGGTGACTATGCGCTCGTCGTTGCCGAAAACGGCCTTCAGCTGCTCGCTCGTGACGCAGCCGGCCACGGGGTCGGGCAGGCAGCTCAGCCAGGTGTAGGGCTTATTCGCATCGTAGCGGCCCATCGCCTTGAGGAACAGGGTCACGGGCAGCTTGCGGTTCTTGTCTATACGGACAAAGAAAATATCGTTGGCGTCCGTCTCGTACTCCAGCCACGCGCCGTGGTAGGGTATGACGGTCGTGCCGTAGGTGGATATCTGCGCCTTGTCCGTCTTCTTGTCGTAGTACACGCCGGGCGAACGGACGATCTGCGAGACGATGACGCGCTCCGCGCCGTTTATGACAAAGGTGCCGCCGTCAGTCATGAGCGGGAAGTCGCCCATGAAGATCTCCTGCTCCTTTATCTCCTCCGTCTCCTTGTTCCTGAGACGCACGCTGACCTTGAGCGGGGCAGCATAGGTGGCATCGCGGGCCTTGCACTCCTCCTCGGAATACTTCGGCTTCTCGTCCATCGAGTAGTCCACAAAGCTCAGCTCAAGATTGCCCGAGTAGTCCGTGACCGCGTCCACATCACGGAATACCTCGCGCAGGCCGACGTCGAGGAACCACTTGTAAGACTTCTTCTGGATCTCCAGAAGGTTCGGCATGTCCTGGATCTCCTGGCTCCTGGCAAAGCTCTTCCTCAGCGTCTTGCCGTAGCAAACATCCTTTGGCATCAATGCACACTCCTTGTCATGGAATCTGGCGTACACCCGGGTGGGTTGTCAACTGTTGAGTAAAAACTGTTGCAATCCTGCGAAAATCTGTTAGAATATTTTCAAGGCTAAAAATGGGTCAATATCCGTCCCGGACACATAGCAAGCTATTGTATCATCATAATGCACTTAATGTCAAGTGCGATTTTGTTAAGAATTCACGATTTTTTGGCGGGGACATGTTTCTCCGCTTTTTTCTTTTCCTGGAGGTTCAAATGGACGCTGCTGCCGTACTTATACTGCTCCTGGAGGCGGGCGCGGCCCTGCTCCTGCTGTATTTTGAGGGCCTGCTGAAAAAACCGGCCCAGGTGCTCATCTGCGCCGGGCTGGTCGCCGGGGCCTTTGTGCTCCGGGCCCTGTGTTTCAGCTATGAGACCCTGGACTATCAGGACTTCCTCTCCAAGTGGGTGCAGTATTTCCGCGACAACGGCGGCTTTGCCGCGCTCAAGGACTCCGTCGGCAACTACAACGTGCCCTATCTCTATTTCCTGGCTCTGTTTTCGTACATAGGCGTAGACGACCTCTACCTCATAAAGCTGCTCTCCACGCTCTTTGACGTGCTGCTGGCCTTTGCCGCCATGCGGATGACGGGGCTGTTCACGCGCAGCCGCGCCCGGAGGCTGACGGCGTATTTCCTTGTGCTCTACTGGCCGACGGTGCTGCTCAACAGCGCTGTCTGGGGCCAGTGCGACAGCGTATATGTGGCCTTGGCGCTGCTGGGCCTGTACTGGGCGATGAGCGGCAGGCCCGCGGCGGGCATGGCGGCCATTGCGGTATCCTTCGCCTTCAAGCTGCAGGCGGTGTTCATCATGCCGGTCTTCGTGCTGCTGCTCTTTGCCCGGAAGGTGAAGCTCTGGCATTTCCTCATCTTCCCCGCGGTGTACGTCCTGCTGATGCTGCCCGCGGTCATAGCCGGGCGGCCGCTCGCGGATACGGTGCTGCTCTATTTCAACCAGATGGACAGCGTGGGCAGCGGCCTCAACTACAACTCGCCCTCGGTCTACGCCTTCGCGCGCAGCGTCTCCGACGAGGCCCTGGCGGCGAAGCTGGGCGTCGGCGCGGCCTTTGCGCTGATGCTGACCGTCTTCGCCTGGTTCTGGTGGCGCAGGCAGCACATAACCAACTGGGCCCTGCTCGGCGGGGCGCTCATCCTCGTCGTAGGCATCCCCTTCTTCCTGCCGCACATGCACGACCGGTATTTCTATGCGGCGGATATCCTGTCGCTGGTGTTTGCGCTGGCGGCGCCGGGCTATTTCTTCCTGCCGCTGCTGTGCGAGTTCGCCTCCCTGTTGGGGTATCACGCATATTTGAAGATGCGGTACCTGCTGCTGATGCACTGGGGCGCGGCGGCCCTGATAGTCGTGCTGGTGGTAAGCGCAGCGTTCACGGCGGCCCAGCTGCACCCCGTCGGGCGAAAAGGCGCGGCATGAAAATTAGTTATTGACAAAACCAGCTTTTCTGTTATAATACCAAATGCGCCTTTCCCCAGCTGTTATGCGAGAGTGCTGGAACTGGCAGACAGGCAGGCTTGAGGTGCCTGTGTCTCATTTATAGGCGTGTGGGTTCAAGTCCCATCTCTCGCACCACCGGGCCGCGATTCGCGGCCCGGTCCTTTTTTGCCCTCATGCCCTGCTCCGCCGGGCGCCGTATGGGCCGGGCCGGCATTGTCCTGCCGCTTGCTGACACTATCCCGCCTTTGTAAGGCTGTATTCTGGCGCGAATGCGTCATTTTGCCTTGAACAGGGTCTATAAAAGTGTTATGATGAAGGTTAAGCCCTGTCGGCTTAATGCTTTTTTATATTGGAGATGTTATCCCTTGCAGGAGCTGGACAAGAAAACCTGGCTGTTTGAATCCGCGCCGGTGCCCCGGGCCGTGGCGCAGCTGGCCGTGCCGACCATACTCAGTTCGCTCGTCATGGTGCTCTACAACCTGGCGGACACATACTTTGTGGGCATGCTCAACGACGCCGTGCAGAACTCGGCGGTCACGCTGGCGGCGCCGGTACTGCTGGCCTTCAACGCCGTGAACAACTTCTTCGGTGTGGGCTCCTCGAGCCTGATGAGCCGCTCCCTGGGCTGCAAGGACTACGACATGGTCTCGCGCAGTTCGGCCTTCGGCTTTTACTGCGCGCTGTTTTCCGGCATCATTTTCTCGCTGCTGTGCGCCGCGTTCAGTTCGCCGCTGCTGGACCTGCTGGGCGCGGACGAGACGACGCGGGACGCCACGGCGGCCTACATGCTCTGGACGGTGTATTTCGGCGCGGCGCCCAGCATCCTCAACGTCGTGCTGGCCTATCTGGTACGCGCGGAGGGCTCGGCACTGCACGCCTCCATAGGCGCGATGAGCGGCTGCGCGCTCAACATCGTGCTCGACCCGATCTTCATCATGCCCTGGGGCCTGGGCATGGGCGCGGAGGGTGCCGGGCTCGCCACCTTCATTTCAAATTGCGTGGCCTGCCTCTACTTCCTGATACTCATTTTCGCCAAGCGCGGCAAGACCTTCGTGTGCATCGACATCCGCAAGCTGAGCTTCAACCGCCGCATCGTGCGCGCGGTCTGCGGCGTGGGCGTGCCCGCGGCGATACAGAACCTGCTGAACGTCACCGGCATGACGATACTCAACAACTTCACCTCCGCCTACAAGGCCGATGCGATAGCCGCCATGGGCATCTCGCAGAAGGTGAACATGCTGCCCATGTATGTGGCCCTGGGCCTGTCGCAGGGCGTCATGCCGCTCATAAGCTACAATTTCTCCTCCGGCAACGCCAAGCGCATGAAGGACGCCGTGCGCTTCTCAGGCGTGGCCTCGGTGAGCATCATCACGGCCGTCTCGGCCGCCTATTTCATCGCGCCCGGCTTTTTCGTGGGCCTGTTCATGGACAACGAGGTCATAATAGACTACGGCTCGCATTTCCTGCGCGGCATGTCTCTGGCCGGGCCCTTCCTCTGCGTGGACTTCCTCGCCGTGGGCGTGTTCCAGGCCATAGGCTACGGCAAAAACGCGCTGGCCTTCGCCGTGCTGCGCAAGATAGTGCTCGAGATACCGGCGCTGTGGATACTCAACCGGCTCTACCCGCTCTACGGCCTGGCCTATGCCCAGCCGGTGGCCGAGGTCATCCTCTCAGTCGCCGCCGTCATCACTCTGGCGCACATATTCAAAAAAGTCGGGCAGTCCCAGCCGCAGGCCTGAGACAAAGCGAAAAAACGCCGGGAGGGCTTTCGCCCTCCCGGTTTTTTTGCGCCCTCCGGCGGCATGTTGATGAAAAAAGCCCCGGCGTTCTCGTCGGGGCTTTGGAGGCGCCATCCGGATTTGAACCGGAGAATCGGGGATTTGCAGTCCCCTGCCTTACCACTTGGCTATGGCGCCGCA
>CALXEH010000097.1 GCA_944387285.1 uncultured Oscillospiraceae bacterium
TACACTACGGAGAGAGGTAAATCGGGAATGAACAAGAAAACCATCGGAAACGAGCCGATCTACGACGCCCGGACGCTTGGCGCGCCCCGGATGTTCGTGCTCGGCTTCCAGCACATGTTCGCCATGTTCGGCGCGACCGTGCTGGTACCCACGCTGACGGGCCTGTCCGTCTCTGTAACGCTGCTGTTCGCCGGCCTGGGCACGCTGCTGTTCCATCTGCTGGCCAAGGGCAAGGTGCCGGCCTTTTTGGGCTCGTCCTTTGCCTTCCTCGGCGGCTACTCGGCGATCGCGCCGATGCTGGAGAACCCGGACGCGCCGGGCGTCTTCAACATCCCCAACACCGAGATGCTGCCCTACGCCTGCTTCGGCGTGGCCTGCGCTGGCCTCATGTACCTGGTGCTGAGCCTGCTGTTCAAGGCCTTCGGCGTCAGGAAGGTCATGCGCTTCTTCCCGCCCATCGTGACGGGCCCCATCATCATCGCCATCGGCCTGAGCCTGAGCTCCAGCGCGGTGAACAACTGCCAGGCCAGCTGGCCCGTGGCGCTGGTCGCCATACTGGTGGTCATCGTCTGCAACATCTGGGGCAAGGGCATGATAAAGATAATCCCCATCCTGCTGGGCGTCATCGCCTCCTACATCGTGGGCGCTGTGAGCGGCCAGGTGGACTTCACCGCCGTGCGCGAGGCAGACTGGATCGGCCTGCCCGTGGTGTGGAGCGAGACCGTGTTCGGCCTGTTCGGCAGCGGCAATGTGGACACCGCTATGCTGGGTACCGCGGCGGTCACGATAATCCCCATCGCGCTCGCGACGATGGTCGAGCACATCGGCGACATGTGCGCCATCAGCTCCACCTGCGAGCGGAACTACATCCAGGAGCCCGGCCTGCACAGGACGCTGCTGGGCGACGGCCTGGCGACCAGCCTTGCGGCGCTCTTCGGCGCCCCGGCGAATACGACCTACGGCGAAAACACCGGTGTGCTCGCGCTCTCGAAGGTCTATGACCCGCGCGTCATCCGCATCGCGGCCGTGCTGGCCATCATCTTCTCCTTCAGCCCGAAGTTCGCCGAGGTCGTGCACGCGATGCCGACCGCGACGATAGGCGGCGTCAGCCTGGTGCTCTACGGCATGATCAGCGCCGTCGGCGTTCGCAACGTCGTCGAGAACAAGGTGGACTTCACGAAGAGCCGCAACGTCATCATCGCGGCGCTGATCCTCGTGCTGGCCATCGGCATCACCTACTCCAGCGTCGGCGCCGTGAAGGTCGGCAGCGTCAGCTTCTCCGGCCTCGCCACTGCCGCCATCGTGGGCATCGTGCTCAACGCCATCCTGCCCGGCAAGGACTACGAGTTCGGCGCCGACCTGCAGGGCGACACCAGCGTGAATTTCAAGGTCTGAGAAGGAAAAAACCTTGACAAAACGCGAAAATAATGTATAATTTATAGGCCTGCCCAGAGGGCGGGCCTATATCCTTGCCTGCAAAAGCAGGCCACTAGTCCAGAAGGAGGTGCACAAATTGGCGAAAACAAGCGAGAAGTACGAAGTGATGTACGTTCTGAACCCGAACCTTTCGGAGGAGGAGACCGCGGCGCTCGTAGAGAAGTTCAAGACGCTTGTCGAGCAGAACGGCACTCTTGATGAGATGGAGGAAATGGGCAAGCGCAAGCTGGCCTATGAAATCAACTATCTCACCGAGGGTTACTACGTCCTCGTCAAGTTCACGAGCGGCCCTGAGTTCCCTGCCGAGCTCGACCGTATCCTCGGCATAACGGACGGCGTCATCCGCAGCCTCATCACCAAGAGGCCGGAGTAAGGGGAACAGAGGATGCTCAATCACATCGTCATAATGGGCCGCCTGACCCGCGACCCTGAGCTGAGATACACGCAGAGCCAGATCCCCGTGGCGTCCTTCAGCGTCGCGGTGGACAGGGACTTCGGGCGCAACGAGGAGAAGCAGACGGACTTCATCGACTGCGTCGCCTGGCGTTCCACCGGCGAGTTCGTCTCGAAGTACTTCCAGAAGGGCAGCATGGCCGTTGTGAGCGGCAGGCTGCAGATGAGGGACTGGACGGACAAGGACGGCAACAAGCGCAGGAGCGCCGAGGTCGTTGCCGACAACGTGTATTTTGGCGAATCGAAGCGCCGCGAGGGCGAGCCCAGGGACAATTACGGGCCCAGGGACAGTTACGGCCAGCGCGACAGCTATGGTTCACGCGACAATTACGGAGCCCGTGACGGCTACGGCCAGAGGGACAGGCAGGAGAGCGCGCCGCGCACGCCCGCCCCGTCCGCCTTTGCCGAGCTGGACGACGGCGACGGCGAACTGCCGTTCTGAGAATTAAAAGGGAGGTATAATCTTGGCTTTCGATAACAAGGGACCGAAGAATCGCAAGCGCAAGAAGGTATGCCAGTTCTGCGTGGATAAGTGCACCTATATTGATTATAAGGATGCCGCGAAGCTCAGGAAGTTCATCTCCGAGCGCAGCAAGATCCTTCCGCGCCGCACTACCGGCACCTGCGCTATGCACCAGCGCGAGCTGACCGAGGCCATCAAGCGCGCCCGTCAGATCGCCCTGCTCCCCTACGTCACCGACTGACGCTTAAGGGATAATAAAAAAAGACCATGCCCCGGGCCTTTGGCCCGGGGCAGATTTTTTGCTGTATACTGTTCAGATGACGCCCTGGGAGCGGAGCCAGGCCTCTATGGCCGGGCCGGCGTCTTTGGCGGCGCTGCCCTTTACGGGCAGGCCGGGCGCCACGTCCGCCTCGGGGCAGAGGCGGCGGATATCGGCCTCGCTGCGGCCCATGCCGCTGCCCTCGTTGGTGCAGAGGGGCAGGATGCGCTTGCCGGAGAGCCCGCAGCCCTCGAGGAAGGTCCAGACGGGCATTGGCATCGTGCCGCACCAGCAGGGGTAGCAGAGGATGAGCGAGTCGTATGAGGACATGTCCGGCGGCGCGGCGGCCAGCTCGGGCCGGGCGTTTTCCGCCATCTCGCGCTTGGAGACCTCCACGCACTCGCGGTAGTCGAAGGGGTAGTCCCCGACCTTGCGTATCTCAAAGAGTTCGCCGCCGCACAGCTCTGCGGCCAGCCTCGCCGCGACCTCGGTGTTGCCGACCTTGAGCTCGACCATGCCGCCTGGGGCGTAGTTCATGCCGCGGCGGGAAAAGTAAGCAATGAGCGCTTTCAATCCGCACCGCCTTCCGGCAGCGAGTCGTCGTTGAAGACCCAGTCGCGGACATGGATGACCCGGCAGCTCTCCGAGCCCGTGCGCACGACGACCTGCGTCAGGCCGGCGTTTATGATGAGCCGCTTGCACATGGAGCAGGGCATCGTCTCCTCGAGCAGCTCGTGCGTCTTGGCGTCGCGGCCGACGAGATAGAGCGTGCCGCCGAGCATGTCCCGGCGCGCGGCGGAGATTATGGCGTTGGCCTCGGCGTGGACGCTGCGGCACAGCTCGTAGCGCTGGCCGGAGGGGATGCCCAGGTTCTCACGCATGCACAGGCCCAGGTCGGTGCAGTTGCGGCGGCCGCGCGGCGCGCCGTTGTAGCCAGTCGAGAGTATCTCGTCGTTGCGGACTATGATAGCGCCGTACTTGCGGCGCATGCAGGTCGAGCGGTTGAGCACCGCGTCGGCGATGTCGAGATAGTAGTCCTCCTTGCCTCTTCTTGTATCCATTGCACATACCTCGCGTTCTCAGTTTATTTAAGTTTAGCGTCTGGCCCCTTTTAAGTCAAGAGGAATCGTGCTATACTGGGCGCATGGAAAACTATCAGCGAAAACTGGACAAGGAGCTGGAAGCGCTCGGCGGCAGGAAGCCGGGCCTTTTGCTGCACAGCTGCTGCGGCCCCTGCTCGAGCTATGTGCTCGAGTATTTGTCGCGGCATTTCCGCCTGGGCCTGCTGTACTACGACCCGAACATCCAGCCGGAGGCAGAGTACGAGTTGAGGCTGGAGAACCAGCGGACGGTGCTGGAGCGGTACCCGGACATCGCCCTGCACGAGTACGGCTGGCGCGGGGAGGAATACGAGGCCGCAGTGCGCGGGCTCGAGGCCGAGCCCGAAGGCGGCGCGAGGTGCACGGCCTGTTTCCGGCTGAGGCTGGAGGAGACGGCAAGGCTGGCGAAGGAGCTGGGCTATGAGTACTTCTGCACCACGCTGTCGGTCTCGCCGCACAAGGACGCGGAGCGGCTCAACCGCATCGGTATGGAGCTCGCAGAGAAATACGGCGTGAAATGGCTGCCCTCGGACTTCAAGAAGCGCGAGGGCTATAAGCGGAGCATCGAGCTTTCGAGGGAATACGGGCTCTACCGCCAGGACTACTGCGGCTGCCTGTACTCGAAGCCGGCTGACAAATAAGTTGACTGGGCGGGTTTCCACACCCCGCCGGGTTATAAAAACCTGAATCAAAATGGGAGGAACAGAAAAATGAAGATCAGCACAAGAACACTCGCTTCCGCCGCGGTGGTCGGCGCGGCCTATGCCGCCCTGACCGTATTGCTCGCACCGATATCCTTTGGGTTGGTGCAGTTCCGCGTGTCGGAGGCGCTTTGTATTCTGCCGGCCTTCGTGCCCTGCACGGCCTGGGGCCTGTGGGCGGGCTGCGCGATAGCGAACTTTGCGGGCGGCTACGGGCTGCCGGACATCGTGTTCGGCTCGCTGGCGACGCTGGGCGCCTCGCTGTGCATGGCGAGGCTGGCAAAGGGGCACGGGCAGCCCCTGGGCCTGGGCCGCGCGATCGCCGTGTGCTTCATGCCGGTGGCCTGGAACGGGCCCATCGTGGGCGCGGTCATAGCCTACAGCACGGGCGCGTTTTGGGCGGCGCTGCCGCTCAACACCCTGCAGATCGCGGGCGAGGAGGCGCTGGTCATGTATATCCTCGGCCTGCCGCTTTTGAAGCTGCTGCCGAGGTCGGCGGCCTTCCGGCGGGCGGTGGCTGAGCTCAGTTGATCTGATGCTCGCGGCTTTTTGTTCCACCCCATTTCTTTGGCCCTTGCCCAAAGAAACGGGAGTGGAGCCCCAAAGAAAAGCGGCTTTTTGTTGGGAAC
>CALXEH010000098.1 GCA_944387285.1 uncultured Oscillospiraceae bacterium
GTTTAACTCATACAAATTGTAGGCTTCGGTTACATCTGCATCGGACTCACCCTTCCCGAAATAGTACGCGCCGATAATGGCGCCCAGTATGGCCAGAAGCAGCGCCGCTGCGATGAGCAGCCGGCGGGGGCTTTTTCCGGCGTTCGCCGGGGCTTCGGCTTTCGCTTCTTCGTCCTTCTTCTCGGACGCGAGGCCCAGGAACTCGTCGACGCTCACTCCGTACAGTTTGCTCAGCAGAATGAGGCTGTCTATACTCGGAATGGTCGCTCCGCTCTCCCACATGGAAATGGCCTGGCGGGTGACATTCAGGCGCTCGGCCAGCTCCTGCTGGCTAAAGCCGTTTTCTATTCTCAGAGAGGTGAGTTTCTCCCGCATATCCAAGCTGTATCCCTCCTTAACTATCGCATATCCAGCCGGGATTGTAAAGCAAGTGGGACTTGCATACGTGCAAGCGCCGCTTAACACATACAATTATACAATATATTCCTCAGCGGCGCAACAAAATAAGCCCCGTCTTTTGACGGGGCCGGGGGTGTTTGGCGATTTATGCTTTATAATTCTTCCACGCGCTGTGGAGTTTGTGCTCCGCTCAGCCTATCCGGAGGCCGTCCGCGCCTGTCAGGCGGAAATCGGCCAGAGCTTTGCCATCTACCGGCAGGACAAGCATGTCCAGCACAAAGCCGTCCTCCTCGACCGGCACGGTGTACTCCTCACCGCCGCAGGAAAAACTATACGCCGCCGCCCCAGCCTCTGAGTTATCACCGTACACGGTCAGCAATTCCTTGCCGCCGTCCAGCGGATTCAGAACATGTTTGAAGCCCTGCATCTGAGTGCTCGTGCGGCCGGCGATGTATGAATACCCGTCCCCCTCATCCTCGAAGCACGCCATAACGCGCACCCGACCGGTGCCCTCGACCTCCTCCGTACTCCACACGTCGAAGCACAGCGCGGCATACGGCGGCTCTTCGGCCACGGCCAGCACGCGGTACTCGCAGCTGCCGACGTCTATCGTAGCGGCGGTGTATTTGAGGTCATCCGCCTCTTCACTCAGCCAGCGTCCAATAAAGGCCTCTATGCTCCCGGCGTCCCGCGGGTCTATGCTCAGCACGGACGCACGGGATGCCGCCCCTTCACCGAGCACGGCGCACAGCGCCGTCACCGCGAAGAGCAGCAGCAGAACAGCAGCATGTCGCTTTTTCACACAACGCACCTCCAAATTTGCTGTTTTCTGTATATCATCACCCTCCACGAAAGTCAAGATATCCGCCAAAATTTTACTTTTACTTAACACAACAATAACAAAAGCGCGCCCGGATGCGCAATCCGGACGCGCTTTTAAACGTAAATCCCTCAGTCGCCGACTATGACGCCGGGGGCGTTGGGTATGACAGCGACGCGGGCGTCGCGGCCCTTGAGCTCGAAGGCCATCTCCAGGGCCTCGTCGGGGGTTTTGGCGAGCCTTATGCCAAGCCCGGCCATGAGCGCGGGGTCGACCAGGTCGCTGACGTAGATGACAGGGTGCCGCACCAGGGTCTTGGCCAGAATCTGGCTCGTCCACTGCTCGGGAGCGGTCTTGTCAAAGGGGGTGTGTACCGCCCGCTCGAGGAACTCGGCCGGGCTCGCGGCCTGGGCGACGTTTTCGTAGAAATCCCGTCCGCCGTGGCCGTCGCGGCAGCCTGCAACCATTATCACAACGCCGCCCTCGGGCAGCACGGCGTCGGCCGTGGACAGGCCCTTGGTACTCTGGTAGAGGTTCTGGTCGAGCGGATAGCCGCCGTTGGTTACAACAGCTACGTCGCAATTTACGCGCTTTACGCCCGCGAGAGAGCGCAGGAACTCGCATCCGGCCTCGTGCGCGGCCTCGAGGTCCCCGGCGAAGCTGCCGATGACCTCGCGTTTGCCGTTGAGCACCACGTTGATGATAAAGGCGAGGTTTACCTTGCGAGCGGCATAGACCATGTCGCGGTGGACCACGTTGCCCTCGAGGTTGCCGGGGCGCGTGTTCTCATCTGCGAGGTTCGGGCCGCAGTGGTTTGCCGTGATAGTCTCGTAGGCGGAGACGCCGGGCAGCACGCTCTTGCGTCCGCCGGAGAAGCCCGCGAAAAAATGCGCCTCGACGAAGCCCTCGCTTATCAGGAGGTCTGCCTCGGCGGCTATCTTGTTGATGATGCAGGGCCCGCCGCTGGGCAGGGTGCCCACCTCCACGAGGTTGGCCTTGTCGCGCGCGTCGTGGACAATTATCTCCTCGCGCTCGACTATCTCCTCGCCGAACTTGCTCACGAGCTCCTCGCGGCTGGTCGTGCGGTGGGAGCCGGTTGCTATCAGCAGGCGTATGCGGGCGTCCGGGCTCACGGAGCGTATGCGCTCGAGCAGCATGGGCGTGATGATTTTGGACGGGATGGGCCTGGTGTGGTCGGAGCAGATGATGACCACGTCCCGCTTGCCCGCAGCGAGCTCTTCGAGCCTCGGGGAGCCTATGGGCTCGTCCAGAGACTTGGCAATGAATGCGGCCTGGTCCTCGGGCGCCGGGTATGTGCTCTGGCTGCCCTCAAGCAGCCCGGCAAAGTTGCGCTCGTCCAGGTGAAGCTTCAGCGTCTTTTTGTCATAAGGCAGTTCAAATTCGCGCAAGGTGACTCCTCCTTCGTATTTTTTGCGCAATATCTTCTGCCCCCAGTATAAGTTAAAGACGCCGTTCTGAAAATCGCATTTGTTGTCATCAAGTGTTAACATTTCCGCCTTGGTGGTGTATAATGTCCGTGTCACTGCCAGGAGGTCGAATATGGACAACAGCTACCTGCTAACATATCTGGACAAGCGCGGCATACCGCTCATCACACAGAGGCACCACACCTACCTCGAGTATTTCGGCTATGAGCAGCAGTACACCTACGTCCTGCGTGACGGCGTGGTAAAGACCAGCGTCATTATGAAGGACGGGCGCGAGTTCAATATAGCCTATCTCAAGGGCCCGGACATCATCTCGCTGCTGCGCGACGAGGTCAGCAGCTATACGAGCGCGCCCTTCAATGTCCGCATCGAGAGCCCGGAGGTGAGCTTTTACCGCATCCCGCGCGTGCAGTTCTGGGACTACGTCAACTCCGACGCTCGCCTGCAGGCCTATGTCAAGGACTACTACCGCGCCAATCTGGTGGAGGCCATACACCGTCAGCAGATGATGATAATGAACGGCAAGACCGGGGCCGTATGCGCCCTGCTGTACATGCTGATGAGCCAGTTCGGGCGCCGGGACGGGGACGGCGTGCTGATAGACTTTCCCGTCAGCAACGAGGACATCGCGGGCTTTTGCGGCATATCCACGCGCAACAGCGTAAACCGCATCCTCCACCGCCTGATAGACGACGGCGTGATAGAACTCTCTGCCCGGCGCATCCGCGTGTTGGACAGCCAATACCTTCGCCGCTACGCCCTGGACTAAAGCAAAAGCGCCGCGGCTTGCTGCCGCGGCGCTTTGCTCACGCTTCGCCCACATCCGGGGCGAGCACCAGTATTATCTTCATGTTGTCGTTCACGAGAGCGACGTTCAGCACGGCCTTCTCCGTGCGCAGCGCCAGGTCCTCGGGGTAGCCGCTCTCCGTGCCCAGCAGCGGGAAGGCCACGGAGCGCAGGCCGAACTCCCGCGCCAGGCTCATGGCGTTGGCGCAGGCCCTGGCCAGGGCGTCCTGCTCCCCCGCGCCGCCGCCCTGCCACTTGGGTATCGCGGCGCGTATTATAAACCTCGTCCTGCCGGACTTGGCCAGCTCTATATCCGCCATGCCCGGCTCTAGCGGCGTGTCCAGGCCGAAGCTCTCCTTCATCTTATCCAGCATCTGCTTTGCACGGCCGCCAGGAGCTATGCTCAGCTCTACGGCCGCCGCCTCCGCCTCCACTTCGGCTATGTCGCCGCGGACTATCTCTAAAGGCATCGAGTGTTCTCCTTTCGCCATGGCACATATTTCGGGGCCTGCGCCCTGCTTTAAGCATTATAGCACGTCAGAAGCCTATTTACAACGCGCTTTAATTTGTATATAATACTATAGCTAAAAATCTATCTTAAAGAGTGGTTTGAAAATAATATGATAATCGAATTTGACGAGTACAAGTCCAAGCTCAACGGCATAAAGCCCAACCTAGAGGGCCTTGGCCGTGCGCTCAAGCTCGACGACACACGCGCCGAGATAGCCTCGCTCGAGGCCGAGAGCGCGAAGGAGGGCTTCTGGAACGACGTTAACAACTCCCAGAAGGTGCAGAAGCGTCTCAAGCAGCTGCAAAACAAGGTGGCCAAGTACGAGAAGCTCTGCGCCCAGTGGGACGACCTCATGACCATCTGCGACATGGCCATAGAGGAGAACGACGACAGCATGCTCGACGAGCTCAAGAGCGGCTACGCCGAGTTTGAGGAGACGCTTGAGAGCATGCGTCTCTCCACGCTGCTCTCCGGCGAGTACGACGCGAACAACGCCATACTCACCATCCACCCCGGCGCGGGCGGCACCGAGGCCCAGGACTGGGCCCAGATGCTCTACCGCATGTACACCCGCTGGGCCGAGCGCCACGGCTATACCTACACCCTGCTCGACTGGCAGGACGGCGAGGAGGCCGGCATAAAGTCCGCCTCCATAAAGATAGAGGGCGAGAACGCCTACGGCTACCTCAAGAGCGAGCACGGCGTGCACCGCCTCGTGCGCATCTCCCCCTACGACGCCTCCGGCCGCCGCCAGACGAGCTTCGCCGCCGTCGAGGTCATGCCCGAGATTACCGACACCGGCGAGATAGAGCTCCGCGACGAGGATATCAAGATGGACGTCTTCCGCTCCTCCGGCGCGGGCGGCCAGAAGGTCAACAAGACCTCCAGCGCCGTGCGCCTCAC
>CALXEH010000099.1 GCA_944387285.1 uncultured Oscillospiraceae bacterium
CTCCACCCCGTTTCTTTGGGCAAGACCAAAGAAATGGGGTGGAAACAGCAGCACAACCTAAAGTCCAGCAGGACAAATCGGCGAGTTCCACCCACCCCCAACCCCCAGCACTATGGACATAAACGCAAAAAGCGTGTATAATACCTTGGCTATTGTATTTCGGAGGGATAAAACTTGTCCTATCTGACCTACCTGCTGCCGCTGGCCGCGGCGGCCTTTGTGATATGGTGCGCCTGGCAGTGGCTGCCCGTGTTTTCCGAGCAGCTGCCGGAACCGCCCGCCGAGGGCGATTCGCCGCCGCGGCGCAAAAAGCCGCCCTTCAGCTTCGCCGCCGAGTGCGGCCGCATGACGCGGCGGGACGGCCTCGCGGTGCTCGTCATCTGCGCGGTCTACGCCGTTACAGCTTTCGTCGGCCTGGGCGATACCACAGCGCCCCAGAGCCGCTGCGAATTTGCCGAGCGCGGCAGCAACGTCGTCATCGAGCTGCCCGAGAGCACCCAGATCGGCAAGCTGCGCTGGTTCAGCGGCCTGTACACCGGCGAATACTACCTCGCCGTCTCCGAGGACGGGGAAAACTGGACGCCCGTGGGCGAGATCGAGCTGGCCTACGCCGACCTCTTCAAGTGGCTGGACTATCCTAACGAGGACACCGAGGAGCCGCCTGAGCGTATCGAGGGCAAGTACCTGCGCCTGACCGCCTCGGACACGCTCTCCCTTGCCGAGCTCGCCATCTACGATGCTGCGGGCAATATGCTCGACGCGGCGACCTTTTCCTATGACGAGAACGCCGCCGCGCTCTTCGACGAGCAGGAGCTCGTACCCGAGGCCGCGAGCTATTTGAACAGCAGCTACTTCGACGAGATCTACCATGCCCGCACCGCGCTGGAGCACATCGAGAACGTCTACCCCTACGAGATAACACATCCGCCCCTTGGCAAGCTCATCATCGGCATAGGCATCCGTCTCTTCGGCATGACGCCCTTCGGCTGGCGTTTCATGGGCACGCTCTTCGGCCTGCTCATGCTGCCCATACTCTATGATTTCATAAAGCGCATGAGCGGCTCGACGAAGATATCCGTCTGCGGCACGGTCATCTTCGCCTTCGACTTCATGCACTTCGTCCAGACCCGCATCGCGACCATAGACACATACTCTGTATTCTTCATCCTGCTCATGTACCTCTTCATGTGGCGCTTCGTGTCGGGAGGGAAGTGGCGGTATCTTGCGCTCTCTGGCCTCTTCTTCGGCCTGGGCGCGGCCAGCAAGTGGACCTGCGTCTACGCCGGCGGGGGTCTCGCCGTCATATGGCTGCTATACTGGATAAGCCGCAGGCGGGAGGAGGGCTTCTGGCGCGATTTCATCTCCAACTGCGCCTTCTGCCTCGTCTTTTTCGTCGCACTGCCCGCTGCCATCTATTACGCGAGCTACTATTACTATGGCACGGCCAAGGGTCTGGAGGGCGGCCTGGGCATGTACTTCACGAAGGACTACGCCGACATCGTCCTGCACAACCAGGTCTATATGTGGGAGTACCACTCCGACCTCGTCTCGACGCACCCCTATTCGAGCCGCTGGTACCAGTGGCTCGTGGACGCGCGGCCCATCCTTTACTATCTGGAATACTTCGACGACGGTACGAAGAGCGCCTTCGGCGCCTTCCTGAACCCCGTTTTCTGCTGGGGCGGGCTGTTTGCGGTCATCGGCTGCGGCGTCCTCGCCGTCAAGGACAGGGACTCGCGCGCGGCCTTCATCGTCATCGGCTACCTGGCGCAGTTCCTGCCCTGGGTGCTCGTGACGCGCCTGACCTTTGCTTACCACTATTTCCCCTCGGAGGTCTTCATGGCTCTGGCGCTCTGCCACATGTGGCGGCGCTGCCGGGATGAGGGGCTCTACCGCTGGGAGCGGCCCATGTACGCCTTCACGGGCCTCGGAGTCCTGCTCTTCGCGGCCTTCTACCCCGTACTCACGGGCGTGCGCACGGCGGTCTGGTATACCCGCAGCTTTTTGAAGTGGTTCCCCAGCTGGCCATTCTGAATATTGCAAGGTGAAAGAGATGTTTTTAGCCGACTACCACGTACACAGCACCTGCTCCTTTGACGCGAAGAACCGCATGGCCGAGATGGCTCGGGTCTCGAAGCAGCGCGGCATAGCCGAGGTCTGCTTCACGGACCACTCCGACTTCGGAGTGGCCGAGACGATGCAGATAGGCCCCGACAGCTTCATCCTGCCGAAGCAGCAGGCCCACCAGTATATCGAGGCCCTTGAAAAGGCCCCGGAGGGCATTTATATGACCCTCGGCCTTGAACTCGGCGAGGGCAACCACGACCCCGCCCGCGCCAAGCGCATTTACGCCATGCCCGAGTACGACTTCATCCTCGGCTCCCTGCACAACCTCCGGGACGAGCAGGACTTCTATTACATCCAGTACGAGAGCTACGAGCAGTGCTTCGAGCTCTACGACAGGTATCTGGACGAGCTCATAGAGCTGGCGGGCATAGGCTGCTTCGACGTCATGGCCCACATAGGCTACTGCCTGCGCTACATGCACAAGCGCGGCTTTGACGCCCAGGTGACGATGGAGCGCAACGGCGACAAGGTGGACCACCTCCTGCGCACGCTCATCGAAAACGGCAAGGGCATCGAGCTGAACGTCGCAGATCTCGTCCCCGGAGGCATGGAGGACCCGCTGCTCATGACCTTCCCCTCTGTGGACATCCTGCGCCGCTACCGCGAGCTGGGCGGCGACATCATCACCGTCGGCTCCGACGCACACAACACCAAGGCGGCGGGCATAGGCATCCGCGAGGGCTATGAGCTTCTGGCGGACTGCGGCTTCAAGTACACGGCCATTTACCGGCGGCACAAGCCGGAATTCAAGAGGATAGAACTCTGAGGAGGTTTTTGAGATGATAGCAATAGGCTCCGACCACGGCGGATACTCTCTCAAGCAGGTCATAATGAAGCACCTGGACGAGCGCGGCCTTGAGTACAGGGACTACGGCACCTACAGTGAGGAAAGCTGCGACTATCCCGATTACGGCGAGGCAGTTGCCCGCGCAGTGGCCTCGGGCGAGTGCGAGCGCGGCATCGTCATCTGCGGCACAGGCATAGGCATTTCCATTTCGGCCAACAAGGTCCACGGCATCCGCGCGGCGCTGTGCGGGGACTGCTTTTCCGCAGAGATGACCAGGCGGCACAACGACGCCAACATCCTCGCCCTGGGCGAGCGTGTGACGGGCCCGGGCCTCGCGCTGAAGATCTGCGACATTTTCCTTGACACGCCCTTCGACGGCGGCAGGCACGCCCGGCGCGTGGAGAAAATGATGGCTATCGAGGGCAGGGGCTGAACGCCCCGCCGGGAGGCGGCATGGCAAAGAACAACAGACCGGAGACATACAGGGGCCGTCGCAGGAAGCTGAACGTGCTCGGCATAGTGCTGTCCGCAGTGGCGGTGCTCATCGTCGTGCTTTTCGTGCTCTTCGGCTCCTTCCAGAAGTACATAGTATACGGCAACAACGGCATCTCGATCGAGCTGCCCATCCTGGCCACGCCCAGCGCGGCGGAGGACGAGGGCGAGCGCGTTTTCGAGCAGGTGAATGCTGAGCTTGAGATAACGGAGCCGGATTACTCGGACATAGAGTCGCAGGTCAACGAGGAAATGGAGGCTCTGCGCGCCGTTTTCGTCCCTGCGGAGAGCGTGAGCACGGAGGGCGTGGCGCCGTATGTGAGCAAGCTGAAGTCCATAGGCGGCAATGCGCTGGTGCTGGAGCTCAAGCCCGCGAGCGGGCAGCTTGTCTGGGCCTCGTCGGTGCAGCTGGCGGCGGACTACGGCACGGCTGGCTCTGTGGACATAGGCGTGCTTGCAAACACGCTGAAGGAGCAGGACATATATCTCGTTGCGCAGCTGTGCTGCTGCACGGACGACCTGCTGGCGGAGCGCTGCCCCTCCGTGGCGCTGACGATACCGGGGAACGTGCCGTATTCGGACAGCGAGGGCCGCTGGGTGGACCCTTACAACTCCGTCGTGTCGGAGTATCTGACGGGCCTGTGCCTGGAGCTGGAGAGCTACGGCTTTGATGAGCTGCTGCTCAAAAACCTGGCGATGCCCCAGACGGACACGCCGCTCAACTACACTGTGACGCTCAGCAGCATGCCCACGCCCACCTCGGCGGTGGCCGGGCTTGCGATGGACATCACTGCGGCGCTGGCCGGCTCGGACATCCTGGTGTCTGCCATTCTGGACACGACCTCCCTGCGCAACGGCCTGTCTGCGCAGTCGGGGCAGGACATCGAGATATTCTCGAAGCTATTCGACCGCCTGTGCAGCTCCGCCGGCACCGTCTGGCAGGCGACGGTGGACCGCAGCAGCGTGGATTACTGGATGTACGACGGCGATCTGGCTCTGCGGTATGTTCCGATACTCCCCTTCAATACGGAGGATTTCACGAGCTGGATATACCGTATACCTGAAGGAATGCTGTAACTATGAAAAGGCCGCCCGGTGGGCGGCTTTTTCACGTACTGTAGGGGTTTTGGTTGGGGGGTTCAGGAACTCGCCGTTTTGTCCTGCTGGACTTTACGTTGGTGCTGCGATTCCACCCCATTTCTTTGGTGCTTGCCCAAAGAAACGGGGTGGAGCCCCAAAGAAAAGCGCTTGGGGTGGTGGCGCCCCCGTGAGGTTTCGGGACCCACCCGCCTCTCCCACTCGCGTGGGAGGTGCCACTCGGCCGCTAAGGTGTCCGCTTCGCGGACGGATTGAATCACTCGCCCCAGGGGCGAGGGGCTTGGGCTGGCGGAAGTCTAGCCCAGTAAAAGTTTTTTGCCCCGCTTTTTTAC
>CALXEH010000100.1 GCA_944387285.1 uncultured Oscillospiraceae bacterium
ACGGCGAGGTTTGGAAACCCTTTCGGGCTCCAAACCTCGCTTGTTTTTTATGGGCTTGTTTTGCAACGGACCCTTTGCTGTTTTTGTCCGCTTATTCGATGCCGGAGAGGTCGTAGTCCTCGAGCCACTTGCCCGCGGCTTCGGCTATGGTCTTCATGGCCGCCTCGCCGAAGGGCGAATCGAGGCCCGCGCCGGCGACGAGCTCCTTGAAGGTCTTAGTGCCCGCGGGGCGGGTGTAGGCCATGTACTTCTCCCAGGCGGCCTTCGCGTCCTTCTGGATCTCCGCCCAGAACTGGAGCGATACGGTCTGCGCCAGGCAGTAGTCGATGTAGTAGAAGGGGCTCTCGTAGATGTGGTGCTGGCGCTGCCAGGCGCGGCCCTCGCCGTAGAAGGGGATGTCGTCCAGGCGCATCCAGGGCATGTACACGGCGGTGAGCTCTCTCCACACGGCGTTGCGCTCGGCGGGCGTCATGTCCGGCTTCTCGTAGACGAGGTGCTGGAAGTGGTCCACCATCGTGCCGTAGGGTATGAAGGTCAGCGCGCCGGACAGGTGCGTATACCTGAACTTGCGCGTGTCGGAGCCGAAGAAATACTCGGCCCAGGGCCAGGCGAAGAACTCCATGGACATGGAATGTACCTCGCAGGCCTCGAGCGAGGGCCACTGGCACTCGCCCGGCACGATGAAGCGGCCGGTGAAGTTCGCGAAGGCGTGGCCGGCCTCGTGGGTGATGACCTCCACGTCGTGCGAGGTGCCGTTGAAGTTTGCGAAGATGAAGGGGCAGTTGTAGCTGGAGAGGGTGGTGCAGTAGCCGCCGCCGGCCTTGCCCTTGCGCGAGAGCACGTCCAGCAGCTCATTGTCGTACATGAAGTCGATGAACTCGGCGGTCTCTCCGCTCAGTTCGTGGTAGAACTTGCGCCCGGCGGCGAGGATGTCGTCCGGCGTGCCCTGGGGCTTCGGGTTGCCGCTGCGGAACTCGAGGGCGTTGTCGGCGTAGTTCATGGGGTATTCCTTGCCGAGGCGCTCCGCCTGGCGCCTGTATATGGCGTCGGCCAGCGGGACGATGTGCTTCACGACGGCCTTGCGGAAGGCCTCTACGTCCTGCTTGGTGTAGCAGTTGCGCTGCATCCGGTCGTAGCCCATAGGGATGTAGCCTTCGTGGCCGAGCTTTTTGCCCATGGCGTCGCGCAGGTGCACCAGCTCGTCGTAGATGGCGTCGAGCCGCTCTGCATGGGACATATACCAGGCGCCCTCGGCCTTCCAGGCGGCAAGGCGCTGGGCATCGTCCGGCGACTGCTTGAAGGGCGTGAGCTGCGAGAGCGTGTAGACGCCGCCCTCAAACTCGATCTGGGCCGAGGCCAGGAGCTTGGAATACTCCGTGCACAGGGCGTTTTCGCGCTGCAGCTCCGGGACTATCGCGGGCGAGAAGGCGCGCAGGTCCAGCTCCTTGTTGAGGAAGGCGACGGCGCTGTACTTCTCCTCCAGCTGGGGCCGCCAGCGGGTAGAGACGAGGGCGCGGTTCCAGCGGTCGGCGTACTCCTGCAGCTCGGGCAGGGCGGCGTCGGCGAATTCGACCTCGGCGTCGTAGAACTTGTCCTCGGTGTTGATGTCGTGGCGGATGTGGGAAAGGGTGAACATGGTGTGCAGCTGCGCCGTGCGCGCGTCCACCTCTACGAACACCGCGTCCGCGGCCTCGAAGCTCTCCGCCGCCTCCAGCCTTGCGGCCGCGTCGGCGAGGAACTGTTTTGCGGCCTCTACGTCGGGCCGCTCATAGGGCATTTCCGGGAATTTCAACATTTTACAGACTTACCTCCTGATATTCGTCCAGCTCATATTCGTAAGCGGTCTCTGTGACCGCGCCGGCTTCGCTGTTTTTGGCCTCGTTCGCCTGGCGCATGAAGTACCCGCCTATGAGCGCGCCGGCGATGAGCACGACGGAAAGTATGGCCGTTATTATGTATGGCTGCCAGTTGCGGTGGTGGTAGATGCCGCAATAGGCCCCGTCGGAGCTGAAATTGAGCGTCAGGACAAAGACCCCGTCAGTCCAGGTGGCGCGGAAGCCTTCGCCTATGTCGGAAAAGGTGCAGGGCTTCTTCTCCCTGGGCTCTCCGCAGGCGGCAACTATGCTGTCGTAGCTGTGGTGAGATAGGTTCCCGAGGGCGACCATCTTTTTGTGGAGCTTGCTCATTTGACTGCCTCCATTCAGAATTTTCAAAGTCTTCTCATTTTATACCTTTCCTCCGGTTTTGTAAATCCCCGATGTGCGCCGGCTATGTATTAACACTTAAAAAACGCGCCGAAAAAGGTCGAAATTGTTCAAAAAGCCAGTTGCGCTCCTGCAGAAGATGTTGTATCATAAAAATAGTTTTCGCCGGCAGGGGCCGTACTTTTGGGATGGGAGTGAGTGCCTTGCAGCTTTTGGAGCGCCGCATCGCGGAGGACGGAGTCGTCCTGCCCGGAGGCATATTGAAGGTGGACGGTTTTCTGAACCACCTCATGGACCCCGCGCTGTTTACCGAGATGGCGAAGGAGCTGCAGCGTCTCTTCGCGGGCGAAGGCGTGAACAAAATACTGACGATCGAAGCATCGGGCATCGGGCTGGCCTGCATCACAGGCCAGGTTTTCGGGTGCCCTGTTTTGTTTGCCAAGAAGAACCGCACCCGCAACCTCTTCGGCGAGTTTTGGACCGCCACGGTCCACTCCTTCACCCACGGCAACACCAACACCATCCTCGTCTCCAAGGACTATATAGGCCCCGGCGACAGGGTGCTCATAATAGACGATTTCCTCGCCAACGGCGCGGCCCTGCATGGGCTCATCTCCCTGGTGCGCCAGGCGGGCGCCACCGTCGTCGGTGCCGGCATCGCCATTGAAAAGGCCTTCCAGCCCGGCGGCGAGCTCATCCGCTCCGAGGGCGTCAGGGTCGAGTCCCTCGCCCGCATCAAGTCCATGTCGGACGACGGGAAGATAGAATTCTGCTGAGGCGCGCGGGCGCGCCCAATCAAATATCGGGTCGATATAAATCGGATGATATGGTTCCGAGGTCTCTACCCGGCCGCCGTAAACGGCCGGACTATCGATGCGCTTGGGGGGGGCGTTACCGCGCCTCCGGGTTCGTCGTTTGCGGAGACCTGGCGGTCTCCGCTTTTCCTTTGTTCTACTGGCCCCAGGGCCTTTAGATAAACTCTTATTTTTGGAGGAGAAAAAATGAAGAAGTTTCTTGCGCTTCTGCTTGCCCTTGTGATGGTCTTTGCGCTCGCCGCCTGCGGCGAGGACGCGCCCGAGACCACCGAGCCCGCTGCCGACGACGGCGGCGACGTCGTCGCCACCGACGCCCCTGAGGCTGCCGGCATCCCGCTCGACGAGATCAAGGTCGGTTTCATCTTCCTGCACGATGAGAACTCGACCTACGACCTCAACTTCATGAACGCCGCCAAGGCCGCCTGCGAGGCCCTGGGCCTCACTGAGGACCAGTATGTGCTGCGTACCAACGTCCCCGAGGGCCAGGAGTGCTATGACGCCGCCGCCGACCTCGCCGACGACGGCTGCAATATCGTCTTCGCCGACAGCTTCGGCCACGAGGACTTCATGATCCAGGCCGCGCGTGAGTTCCCCGAGGTGCAGTTCTGCCACGCCACCGGCACCAAGGCCCACACCGAGGGCCTGGCCAACTTCCACAACGCCTTTGCCTCCATCTACGAGGGCCGCTACCTCGCCGGCATCGCCGCGGGCATGAAGCTCAACGAGATGATCGAGGCCGGTGAGATCACCGAGGACGAGGCCAAGATGGGCTACGTCGGCGCCTTCACCTACGCCGAGGTCATCTCCGGCTACACCAGCTTCTATCTGGGCGCCAAGAGCGTCTGCCCCAGCGTGACCATGGACGTCACCTTCACCGGTGCCTGGTACGATGAGACCGCCGAGAAGGAAGGCGCGAACAGCCTCATCGCCAACGGCTGCGTCCTCATCAGCCAGCACGCCGACTCCATGGGCGCCCCGACCGCCTGCGAGGAGGCCGGTGTCCCGAACATCTCCTACAACGGCAGCACTGTCGATTCCTGCCCGAACACCTTCATCGTGTCCTCCTCCATCAACTGGGAGCCCTACTTCGAGTACATGATCAACTGTGTCGTGAACGGCGAGACCATCGCCGCCGACTGGACCGGCACCCTTGCCACCGGCTCCGTTGAGCTGAGCGACATAAACGAGGCCGCTGCCGCCGAAGGCACCGCCGAGGCCATAGAGGCCGCGAAGGCCGAGCTCGAGGCCGGCACCCTCCACGTCTTCGACATCACCACCTTCACCGTCGGCGGCGAGACCAAGACCAGCTATATGGCCGATGTCGACACCGACGCCGACTACACCCCGGATACCGAGGCCATCGTGGACGGCTATTTCGCCGAGTCCACCGCCCGTTCGGCCCCGTATTTCGACCTGCAGATAGACGGCATCACCCTGCTCGACAGCGCGTTCTGATCCAAACTTTACCGGCAGGCTGCGGCTGC
>CALXEH010000101.1 GCA_944387285.1 uncultured Oscillospiraceae bacterium
GACCACGCCAGCGAGATAACCGTCTCCGTCGTACCACTCCCCAACGACGAGATGAAGGGCCGTATCATAGGACGAGAGGGACGCAACATTCGTTCCATCGAAACGCTGACGGGCTGCGACCTCATAATAGACGACACGCCCGAGGCTATAACCCTCTCGAGCTTCGACCCGGTCAGGCGCGAGATCGCGAGGATAGCCCTCGAGAAGCTCATCCAGGACGGGCGCATCCACCCGGCGAGGATAGAGGAAATGGTCTCCAAGGCCCAGCGCGAGGTCGGAGCCACCATCAAGGCCGAGGGCGAGCGCGCCGCATTCGAGACGAACATCCACGGCCTGAACCCGGAGATCATCAAGCTCCTGGGCCGGATGAAGTACCGCACGAGCTACGGCCAGAACGTGCTCAGCCACTCCATAGAGGTAGCGCAGATCGCAGGCCTTCTGGCGGCGGAGCTGGGCGTGGACGTGACCACCGCCAAGCGCGCCGGCTTGCTGCATGATCTGGGCAAGAGCATCGACCACGAGGTCGAGGGCAGCCACGTCACCATAGGCGTGGACGTGGCGCGCAAGTACAAGGAATCCCCGGAGGTGCTGCACGCCATAGAGGCCCACCACGGCGACGTGGAGCCGCACACCGTCATCGCCTGCCTGGTCCAGGCGGCGGACGCCATTTCGGCCTCCAGGCCGGGCGCCAGGCGCGAGAACATCGAAAACTACGTCAAGCGCCTCGAAAAGCTCGAGGAGGTCTCGAGGAGCTTCCCCGGCATCGCGGGCTGCTACGCCATCCAGGCCGGGCGCGAGATCCGCGTCATGGTCAAGCCCGAGGAGGTCTCCGAAGACCAGATGGTCCTCCTTGCGAGGGACATCGCCAAAAAGATCGAGGACGAGCTCACCTACCCCGGACAGATCAAGGTCCACGTCCTCAGAGAGACGAAAGCAATCGAATACGCAAAATAAAAAAACCGCCCGGCTTGTTGCCGGGCGGTTTTTTGGTTTACAGCGCCTTTATATCGGCTATGAGCTCGTCCACGTTTTCGGGCCTCGTGGCCCAGCTGGTGCAGAAGCGCACCGCGCGGTGGGCTGAGTCCGTGCGCAGAGTATCGGAGAAGCTGTACTTCGCCGCGAGCTTTTCCAGCGCAGCGTCGGGTACGATGGGGAACTGCTGGTTCGAGGGCGAATCGTAGAGCAGGGGCCAGCCCTTTTCCTCAAAGGCCGCGCGCAGCTTCAGGGCCAGGGCGACTTCCCGCTCGCCCGTGCGCTCGTAAAGCCCGTCCGTCATCAGCGTCTCGAACATGACGCCCAGGAGCCTGCCCTTGGCGAACATGCCGCCGCGCTGCTTTATGATGTACCTGAAGTCCTTGGCCAGCGCCGGGGCCGTTATCACGACCGCCTCGCCGAAGAGTGCGCCCAGCTTCGTGCCGCCTATATAGAACACGTCGGTGAGGCGGGCGAGGTCGGGCAGGCCCACGTCCGAGCAGGCCAGCGCCGCGCCCAGCCTCGCGCCGTCCACGAAGAGGATGAGCCCCTTCTCGCGGCAGGCCGCGCTTATCGCCTCAAGCTCCGCAAGGGAGTAGACCGTGCCGTTCTCCGTCGGCTGGGAGATGTACACCATCGCCGGCTGGGGCTGGTGCTCGTGCGTCGCGTCCGCCCAGTGGGCCTCTACGCAGGCGCTTATCTGCTCCGCCCTGAGCTTCCCGTCCGGGCTGGGCAGGGCGATGACCTTGTGCCCCGTGGCCTCCACAGCGCCGGTCTCGTGGGCCGCTATGTGGCCCGTCTCCGCGGCGATTACCGCCTGATGCGGCCTGAGCGCCGCGGCGATCACCGTGAAGTTCGCCTGCGTGCCGCCTACCAGGAAATGCACCTTCGCCTCGGGCGCGGCGCATTTTTCGCGGATCAGCCGCGCCGCGTTTTCGCAGTGCGGGTCTTCGCCGTAGCCCGGCGTCTGCTCGAGATTCGTCCTCTGCAGCGCCTCCATGACCTCGGGCAGCGCGCCCTCCAGATAGTCGCTCTCAAACCTTATCATGGCTCATTCCGCCTCCACATCAACTTTCTCGCCGTCGGACGTGAGCCTTATCGCGCTCACCGCCCCGCGCCTGCCGTCCACTATGACGGAGGCCATGGCGTCCTCTATATCCTTCTGTATCGTGCGCCTCAGGTTCCGCGCGCCGTAGGTCAGGCTGTAGCTCTTTTTCACGAGGTAGTCTATGACGCCCTCGTCCCAGGAGAGCTCCATGCCCTTCTCGCGCATGAGCTCGCGCACCTCCGTGAGCATCAGGCCCGCAATGGCGCGGAAGTTCTCCTCCGTCAGCTTGTTGAAGCAGATTATCTCATCCACCCTGTTTATGAACTCCGGCCTCAGGAAGTCGTTCAGGGCCTTCATCGCCCGCTCGCGCTCCTTATCCGTCGTCGTGCCCGCGAAGCCCAGCGAACCGCTCTTGGTGTTGCTGCCCGCGTTCGTCGTCATGATGATGACCGTGTTCTCGAAGTTTATATTCCGCCCCTGCGCGTCCGTGATGTGCCCGTCGTCGAGGATCTGGAGCAGGATGTTCATGACGTCCGGGTGCGCCTTCTCGATCTCGTCGAAGAGCACGACCGAATAGGGCTTGCGGCGTATCTTCTCCGTGAGCTGCCCCGCCTCGTCGTAGCCGACGTAGCCCGGCGGCGAGCCGATGATGCGCGAGACGGAGAACTTCTCCATGAACTCCGACATGTCGAGCCGGATGAGGCTCTCGGGCGAGTTGAACAGGTCGGCGGCGAGCCGCTTCACAAGCTCGGTCTTGCCGACGCCGGTGCCGCCCACGAAGATGAAGCTCACGGGTTTGCGCTTGGCCTGCAGGCCCACGCGGCTGCGCTTTATGGCCGCGCAGACGGCATCTATGGCCTCGTCCTGGCCCACGATGTGCTCGCGCAGCCTGTCGCCCAGCTTCGAGAGCCGCTCGAACTCGTCCTCCGTTATGGAGCTGGCCGGTATCTTCGTCCAGAGCTCTATGACCCGCGCGAGGTTCTCCCGCGTGAGCTCGGGCTGGGCGCCCTTGAGCCGGTTCAGCTCATCCGTCAGCTGCATGATGGTCGTGCGGATGACGGCCAGGCGCTCGTAGTGCTCGTTTGCCGTGTCCGCCAGCAGCAGCTCGCGCTCCTTGTTGAGGTCGTCTATCTCCTTCTGCGCCTCGTCCATGCGCGCGAGCGCCTTGTCCTTGAGGTTCACGTCCGAGCAGGCCTCGTCTATGAGGTCTATGGCCTTGTCGGGCAGGTAGCGGTCCGTTATATACCTCTCGCTGAGCACGACGGCCTCGCGGCACATCTGCTTCGAGATTTTGACCTTGTGGCAGTCCTCATAGTAGTGCGCGATGCCCTCGAGTATCTTCACGCTGTCCTCGATGGACGGCTCCGCCACGGTGACGGGCTGGAAGCGCCGCTCGAGCGCCGCGTCCTTCTCGATGTGCTTGCGGTACTCCGTGAATGTGGTCGCGCCGATGACCTGTATCTCGCCCCTGGAGAGCGCGGGCTTTAGTATATTCGCGGCGTTCATGCTGCCCTCGGCATCGCCCGCGCCGACGATATTGTGCACCTCGTCGATGACGAGGATGATGTTGCCAGTCTTCCTTATCTCCTCGATGAGCCCCTTCATGCGGCTCTCGAACTGGCCGCGGAACTGCGTGCCGGCGACGAGGGCCGTGAGGTCCAGCAGGTAGACCTCCTTGTCCCTGAGCTTATAGGGCACGCTGCGCGCGGCTATCCTCTGCGCCAGGCCCTCGGCGATGGCGGTCTTGCCGACGCCGGGCTCGCCTATGAGGCAGGGGTTGTTCTTCTGGCGGCGATTGAGTATCTGTATGACGCGCTCGAGCTCCTCCTCGCGGCCTATCATGGCGTCGAGCTGGCCCTGGCGCGCACGCTCCGTCAGGTTTATGCAGTAGTTGTCCAGGAACTTCTTCTTGCCCCTGGGCGGGGCCTGCTGGGCGCCCGGCTGCTGCGGTCCGGACTGGTTCTGCTGCTGCGGGCCGTCCGGCACCAGCTCGCCGCCCTGGCTGTTCTCCGGCTTCTGCCCGCCCATGTTCCCGAAGAGCCGGTTCAAAAACGGGAAGGTCGCGGTTTTGCCGTCGTCGTCCGAGTCCGCGTCGCTGTTTTCAATGTCCATCAGGCCCTCGGCATTGCCGAGCGCCTCCATCATCTCATTCGTCAGGCCGTCCAGCTCGTCGTCCGACAGGCCCATCTTGTTTATCACGTCGTCCACGGGCTTTATATGCAGCTCGCGGGC
>CALXEH010000102.1 GCA_944387285.1 uncultured Oscillospiraceae bacterium
GGCCTTTCCACCTTCGCGGACGCCTTCACCTTCGTGCTGCTCATCATAATTCTCGTCTTCAAGCCCACCGGCCTCTTCGGCGAGAAGGCCACGGACAAGGTCTGAGGAGGGCTGAGACATGGATATGAAGAAAAAGAAACTTGCAAAGCTGCTCATAACGGCAGCCGGCCTCATAGCGCTCTATGCGCTGTGCATCTGGATGGACCAGGCGATAACCGCCACCTCCAAGCTCTACATGCTCATCACCGTCGTGCGCAAGAGCGCCGTCTACGCCCTGGTCGCGGTGTCGATGAACCTGCTCAACGGCTTTACCGGCCTCTTCTCGCTCGGCCAGGCGGGCTTCATGCTCATAGGCGCCTACACCTACGCGGTGTTTTCCATCCCATCCGAGAGCATCAGCAGCGTCTACCAGTACTATGACGCCGCGATAAACTTCTCCTTCCAGGAGCTCATAAACGGCATCTTCGGGCTCGAGGCCATGGCGGCGCCCGGCATGATAATCGGCGCGCTCATAGCCATACTCCTTGCGGGCGTTGTGGCGGCGTTCTTCGCCTGGCTCATCGGCCTGCCGGTGCTCAGGCTCAAGAGCGACTACCTGGCGATAGCGACGCTGGGCTTCGCCGAGATAATCAAGGCCATCTTCCAGTGGCAGAAGTTCGGCCCCATCACGAACGGCTCGAACGTCCTGCGCGGCTACACCAGGCTCTCGGACTTCACCTTCAACATCGGCGGGACCCAGGTCTCCTTTGCCACCTTCGTGCCGGTGTTCGTGGCGTCCATATGCATACTCATCATCGTGCTGCTCATAAACTCCTCCTACGGCCGCGCCTTCAAGGCCATTCGCGAGGACGAGATAGCCGCCGAGGCCATGGGCGTGCGCCTGTTCAAGCACAAGCAGATGGCTTTCAGCATCTCCTGCTTCTTCGCTGGCGTGGGCGGCGCGCTGCTGGCCATGTTCATGAACACCATCCAGGCCACGCAGTTCAAGTCCTCCATGACCTATGAGATACTTCTCATCGTCGTGCTCGGCGGCCTCGGCTCCGTGACGGGCAGCTGCATAGCCAGCTTCCTGTTCATAGCCTGCTCCGAGTGGTGGCTGCGCGGCCTCGACAGCGGCAAGTTCCTCGGCATAGAGTCGAGCCTCTTCCGCAGCGGCTTCCGGCTGGTCGTGTTCTCGGTCATCATCATGGTCGTCGTGCTCTTCTTCCGCAAGGGCCTCATGGGCCAGAAGGAGCTGCCAGACCTCTTCAAAAAACGAAAAAAAGCGCCCAAAGCGGCACAGGCTGAGGGAGGTGCCGCGAAATGAGCGAAAAACGTGAAAATGTCCTGAGCCTGCAGAACATCACCATGCAGTTCGGCGGCGTCGTGGCCGTCAACGGCCTCTCGCTCGAGGTGAACCGCGGCGAGATCGTGGCCCTCATCGGCCCCAACGGCGCGGGCAAGACCACGGCCTTCAACTGCGTCACGGGCGTCTACCAGCCCACGAACGGCGAGATCAGCTTCGAGGGCAAGCCCATAGTCCGCAACCACCCGCAGGGCAAGATGAAGAAGGCCTACCTCGGCGAGGACGCCTGGCTTTACACGAACCAGGTCGGCTTCGAGCCCGAGACGAAGAAAGCGATAAATGCGGAGAAAGACAGCGCCAAGCGCGCCGCGCTCCAAAAGGACTACGACACCCGCCGGGCCGAGGCCCTTGCGGCGGCCAAGGCCGTGGATCCCCACGCCGGGTCGGCCCATGTCATAGCGCCGACGCCGGACAGGATAACCGAGCTCGGCATTGCGAGGACCTTCCAGAACATCCGCCTGTTCTCCTCGCTGACGGTTTTTGAGAACGTGCTGATAGCCAAGCACATGCGGGCAAAGCACAACGTGTTCTCTGCGACCTTCAGGGTAGACCACGGCGAAGAGCGCAGGATGCGCGAGGAGGCCATGGCCCTGCTCGAGGAGCAGAACCTCGGCCACCTGAAGGACGAGGTCGCGGGCAGCCTGCCCTACGGCATACAGCGCCGGCTCGAGATCGCCCGCGCCCTGGCCACGGAGCCGAAGCTGCTGCTGCTCGACGAGCCCGCCGCGGGCATGAACCCGCAGGAGACCCAGGAACTCGGCGAGTTCATCGTGCAGATAAAGGACACGCACAAGCTCACCGTGTTCATGATAGAGCACCACATGGACCTCGTCATGCAGTTTTCGGACAGGATCTATGTCCTGGACTTCGGCAAACTCATCGCGCAGGGCACTCCCGCGCAGGTGCAGAACGACCCGAAGGTCATAGAGGCTTACTTGGGGGTGTCGGACGATGCTTAAAATAGACGGGCTGAAAGTCAGCTACGGCGGCATTGAGGCCGTCAAGGGCATCACCTTCGAGGTGCCCGAGCGCAAGATAGTCACGCTCATAGGCGCGAACGGCGCCGGCAAGAGCACCACCCTGCGCACCATAGCAGGCCTGGTGAAGCCCGCAAAGGGCCGCATCCACCTCCAGGGCGAGGACATTACCGGCCTGTCGCCCGACCGCATTGTCGCCAAGGGCGTCACCCTGGTGCCCGAGGGCAGGCACGTCTTCCCCGACCTCACCGTGCTCGAAAACCTCAAGATCGGCGCCTACCTGCGCAAGGACGACCTCTCCCACGACTTAAACTGGGTCTATGAGCTCTTCCCCAGGCTCAAGGAGCGCTCCTGGCAGGCCGCGGGCACGCTCTCGGGCGGCGAACAGCAGATGCTGGCCGTCGGCCGAGCGCTCATGAGCCGGCCCAAAATAATAATGATGGACGAGCCCTCGCTCGGCCTCGCGCCCATCGTCGTCAAGGGCATCTTCGACATCATTAAGGAGATAAACCGCATGGGCGTCACCGTCCTGCTCATAGAGCAGAACGCCAACATGGCCCTGCGTATCGCCGATATCGGCTATGTCCTCGAGACCGGCACCATCACGATGACCGGCCCCGGCAAGCAGCTGCTCGCCGACCCGGCCATCAAGGCCGCATACCTCGGCACCTGAACCCATGCGCCGCCTCAAAAACTACCGGGGCGGCGCGTTTTTTGAGCTATTTTCCTGTTGACAGGCAGTTTTTGTCGTGGTATTATATCTAGGCCGCATTGACAGGGCCAGTAAAGCGGGCCTTCGCCCCGCCCCGAGAGCGAGTCTCTTACAGAGAGGATGAAACAGAAATGAAGCATGCAGTCATCGAGACCGGCGGTAAGCAGTACCGCGTCGCGGAGGGCGATGTCATCTACGTCGAGAAGCTCGACGCCGAGGCCGGCGCCACCGTGAAGTTCGACCGCGTTCTCGCCGTCATCGACGAGGACAAGGCCGTGTTCGGCACCCCCGTCGTTGAGGGCGCTGCCGTCACCGCCAATGTCGTGAAAAACGGCCGCGGCAAGAAGGTCCGCGTCTATAAGATGAAGCCCAAGAAGGGCTATCAGCGCACGCAGGGCCATCGTCAGCCCTACACCAAGGTCCAGATCGAGACCATCGCGTGACTTTTTCCCGCACTTATGACATTGGAGGTGTAACACATGGCACATAAAAAGGGAATGGGCTCCACCAAGAACGGCCGCGACAGCGAGTCCAAGCGTCTCGGCGCCAAGAGGGCCGACGGGCAGTTCGTCCTCGCCGGCAACATCCTCGTCAGGCAGCGCGGTACCAAGATCCACCCCGGCACCAACGTCGGCAAGGGCAAGGACGATACCCTCTTTTCCCTGGTGGACGGCACCGTCCGTTTCGAGCGTTACGGCAAGGACCGCAAAAAGGTCTCCGTCTACGAGCTCAACCAGTAACAGACAACAAAAAAGAGACGGACGTTTCGTCCGTCTCTTTTGCTATCGGGAGATTTGCTATGGCTTCACCATTCGTTGACAAGGTAACGATACAGCTGCGCGCCGGCGACGGCGGGCCCGGCGCCGTGAGCTTCCACCGCGAGAAATACGTCGCGGCGGGCGGGCCCGACGGCGGCGACGGCGGCCGCGGCGGCAGCATCATCTTCACCGTGGACGACAACATGTCCACGCTCATGGACTTCCGCTACAAGCGCAAGTTCACGGCCGGCAGCGGCCAGCCCGGCCAGGGCAAGCGCTGCTCCGGCAAGGACGGCGAGAGCATAATCCTCAAGGTCCCGCGCGGCACCGTGCTGCGCGACGCCGACAGCGGCGCCGTCATGCACGACATGTCCTCCGGCGAGGACTTCGTCGCCTGCCGCGGCGGCCGCGGCGGCTGGGGCAACAAGCACTT
>CALXEH010000103.1 GCA_944387285.1 uncultured Oscillospiraceae bacterium
AATCAGGCATACAAAAAGAGGAGCCATGAGCTCCTCTTTTTACCTGGTCCGAGTGACTGGATTTGAACCAGCGGCCTCTTGAACCCCATTCAAGCGCGCTACCATCTGCGCCACACCCGGTTATTCAGCCTTGTTATAATAGCACAGCGCGGCGGGGATTGCAAGCCTTTTTTTGCCCCGCCGCGCTATTTTATACTCAGGTCAGCTCTATGCCGTAGATCGTGCCGTTCCGATGGCCCACGACCAGCCAGTTGTTATACACCGCCGGCGTCGCCTCGATCAGCCCGCCCAGGTTCTTGGAGTCGAGCTGCGTGCCCGTCTTGGCGTCGATCAAGTACAGGTAGTAGCCCGTCGTGCAGTACAGGATATACCCGTTGCCGTCCTGGTCGTAGAACACCGTCGGCGTTGACCAGCTGTACACCTGCGTCTTGAATTCCCAGACCTGTTCGCCCGTCGTCTTATCCAGCGCCACCAGCGTGCCGCCGCCGGCCGTCGGGTACCGCGAGACCGGCACGAATATCAAGTCGGATACGTTGTTCTTGCCGCAGGTGATGCTGCCCTGCACGCCGCCGGACAGATCCGCCACGCTGTAGCAGCTGTAGCTCGTCTTCCAGACGATCTCACCCGTCTCGGCGTCTATCTTCCAAATCGGCACTTCCGCCGTGGTATACGAGCGCCAGCCCAGGTGGAAGCTCGTGCTGATATACAGGTACGGATGCCCGTCCTCGATCTCCAGCACGGGCGTGCTGTTCGAGTCGTCCAGCGTGTCCTGCACCCACTTGAGCTCCAGAGTGTTCAGGTCGAGGCAGATGAGGTTGCCGCCGTTATCCGACACCATCAGGTGCCCCTGGTAGATGACCGGCGAGTCCTCAAAGCCCAGCCAATACTGCCCGGTGCTCGAGTAGCGGGTCGAATTGTACCGCCACTTCACCGTCCGCGTCGGGTTGACGCTCAGCGTACCTGCGGCCTCGTCGTACTGCGTGCCCAGCGTAATGAGGTAGATGATGCCGTTTTCGCCGCAGTAGATGAGCTGGTCCGTATCCGCGTCTATGAGCGGCGCCGAGTCGTACATGGGCCAGCCGCGTATCGCAAAAGTGTCGCCCGCGCCGAACTCATAGAGGATGGAGAAGTCTATGAGGCTCACGATGAAGACGTGTGAGGTGCCCCTGGTGCTGTTGTAGCCGCTGCCCACGACCAAAAGCGGGTAGCCTCTCGGGTCGAGCGTGCCCGTGCCCTTGAAGGTGAAGCCCAGATTCAGCGTGTCGCGCGTGGCCTTGCCGGTCTGCAGCTCGAAGAAGTACACGTTGCCGTCCATGGAGGGGTAAACGACCTCCACAAGGCTGTCCTGCTGCTTGGCCCAGTCGTACATGTTCATGACCTGCCGGGTCTCCTTGGGCCACTCGGTGATGAGCGGCTGGCCCGTCCAGCCGTTGCCCGACCAGGGCACCCCGTCAGGCGCCACCAGCGTGCCGGTCGAGGCCGTCCAGCTGCTGCCGAACTTCTTCTGAGTTAGATTCGCCGTGCCGTAGGAATAGCCGTCCCTGTAGTTGTTGCCGCCGAAGGTGACGACGCCGGGGTTGACGGCATACTCCGAACCGCTGCCGAAGTATATCTCCTCCTCGGCCTCGTAGCTGCCGCTTATGATCTCGCCGTCCACCATGATGTCGGTGGAGACGATATAGTTTGCCGGGTTGGTCGAGTCCACATAGTGCGGCTCGAAGGGTTCGGGAGTCGGCGTCGGCTCGGGAGTGCTGACGTTCTCGGGCGTGTCGGAGCCCTGGGGCTCGCCGCCCTCGTCATCCTCGCCGCCGGGCTGGGCGCTCTCGGAGACGGGCGGCGTATCGACGGCTCCAGGGTCGGAGTCCGCCCGGTTGAGCTTGATATTCTTGCCGATTATGAGGCAGAGCACGATGACCAGCAGCGCCATGGACGCAGCCTGCACGACTATGCGCACATGCGAGGGGTTATACCTGCGCCTGCCTCTGGAATTTCTTCTTCCCATTTTCCCACCACCAAAATGCAAAGTGATTTTGTATATTCTATCTGGGCACGTCCGCGGTTATTACTCGGTGAAGTGGACGTGGTTGTTTATGTGGTCCTGGCAGAAGCAGTGGTAGCCGGCGCAGCGCGAGCAGTAGCGGAACTCGAGCTCGGGATAGTCTGCGTCCGTCCTGCCGCAGACGGCGCATTTGTGCATGTAGTTTTTGTTCTTCGTCTCGTACTTTATCCGGTGTACCTCGCGCTTGAAGTCCACGGTATTGCGGCGCTGCTGCCTCTGCCTCGGCATGACGGAGCCGAACAGCTCGACACCGCAGAAGAGGAAGTAGTTGAGCATCGCCACGAGCGGCAGGAAGCTCATGAGCCCCATGCCGGCGGCGAAATTCGAGATGATGGCGTAGACGAAATAGAGCGCGTCGATGATCGCCAGCCACTTCATCTTGATGGGGATGAAGAAGAAAAGCAGCACCATGTTGTCCGGGAACAGCGTGGCGAAGGCAAAGAACATGGAGAGGTTTATGTAGTTCGAGGTCATGCTGTAGGAGTAGCCGGTGACGAAGTAGGCGATGAAGCCGTAGATTATGCTCATGAGCATGCCGGTGAGGTAGTAGATGGTGAACCTGCCGGCGCCCCACTCGCGTTCCAGGGTGCTGCCGATGAAGTAGTAGAAGTAGAGGAACAGGAAGAGCCAGAGCCCGCTCGATTCGGGGATGAAGATGAAGGTGACGAGCCTCCAGACCTGGCCTCTGAGCACTGCCGCCGCGTTGAACGTCAGGGCGTTGAGGAGCGTATAGGTAGTGTCCATGGCCCCGAACAGCCAAACTGCCAGTGTGCCGATGACTATGTAGAGCATGAGGTTGTTTACGCCGAACCTTGGATGCTTGTAGCAGAACAGGTCGACCTTTTTCATGAAGCCGCGCATAACAGGACCTCCGTAGGAGAAATACCTCATTATCTTACCACATATCTTACCATAAATAAAGGGCGAAAAAAATCACATAAGCTCGGACGCTGCCGGATGTGAAAAGTTCCGCCTCTTGCGTGCCTGTGTTATAATACCGGGGAAGGGAGGCGTGGGCATTGCCTTTTAGTGAAGAGACGCTGGAATTTCTGGTGCGGAACAAGCTGACGGACTCGCGGGAGTGGTTCCACGAGCACCGTGAGGAATATGAGCGCCTGGTGGTCGAGCCGCTGGCGGAGCTGGTGACGGAGCTTGCGCCGGCGATGGCGGAGATAGACCCGGCGATAATGTGCATACCGAAGGTGGGCAAGAGCATATCCCGGGTATGGCGCGACACGCGGCGCGGGCCGGAGCTGCCGATATTCAGGGACGTGATGTGGATAACGCTGCTGCGCTCGAAGCAGAGCGAGCTGCCGGGGTACTGGTTCGAGTTTTCGCCGAGGCTGGTGCGCTGGGGATGCGGCTGGTATCAGACCGACCCGAGGATCATGGCGCAGATGCGCGGGCTGATACTGTCCGGGGACAGGCTGTGGAAGGGCGCGCTGAGGGCCTACGGCGCGCAGGAGGCCTTCGTGCTGGAAAACGAGCGGTACAAGCGGAGCAAGTACCCGGACGAGCCGCCGGAGCGGCGGGAGTGGCTGGACCTCAAGAGCGCCTGCCTGACGCACTATGAGCCGGATCTGGAGCTGCTGTTTTCGAGCGAGCTGGCGCAGAGGCTGGCGGAGGATTTCAAGAGCATCGCACCGGTGTACGAATTCTTCCTGGAATCGACGCTGCGGGCGCAGCTGCCGGAGCGCAGGAGGTAATTTTTCCGCCCGCCGCGGCATAAGCTTCAGCCGAGGGGGTGAGGCGCGTGGCCTGTCTGTTTTCGGAGCTGAGGTGCAAGGAGGTCATAGACCTGCACAGCGGCCAGCGGCTGGGTTACGTCTGCGACGCCGAGTACGACCCCTGCGACGGAAAGATTTTAGCGATCATAGTACCGGGCCAGGGCCGCGCGGGCGGCCTGTTGGGCCGGGAGGACGATTATGTGATACCCTGGAGCAGCATCTCCAGGCTGGGCGACGATATCATCCTGGTCGACCTGCAGCAGTCCCCGGCACGGAGGCGGCGTGATAAACGCCCGTTTTTGTACTGAGTTCCACCCCATTTCTTTGGCCCTTGCCCAAAGAAACGGGGTGGAGCCCCAAAGAAAAGCGGCGTTTTATTGGGCTG
>CALXEH010000104.1 GCA_944387285.1 uncultured Oscillospiraceae bacterium
GCGGTCTTGCTCTCCTCGACGGTGATGACGCCGTTCTGGCTGACCTTCTCCATGGCCTCGGCGATCAGGCGGCCGATGAGCTCGTCGCCGGAGGAGATGGTGCCGACACGGGCGATGTCCTGGCTGCCGGAGACGGGCTGGCTGTTGGCCCTGATCTCGGCCACGGCGGCCTCGGTGGCCTTCTGGATGCCGCGGCGCATGACCATCGGGTTCGCGCCGGCGGCGAGGTTCTTCAGGCCCTCGCGGATCATGCTCTGGGCCAGCAGGGTAGCGGTCGTCGTGCCGTCGCCGGCCACGTCGTTGGTCTTGGTCGAGACCTCGCGGATGAGCTGCGCGCCCATGTTCTCAAAAGCGTCCTCAAGCTCTATCTCCTTGGCGATGGTCACGCCGTCGTTCGTGATCAGCGGGGAGCCGAACTTCTTGCCCAGCACCACGTTCCTGCCCTTGGGGCCGAGGGTTATCTTGACGGTATCGGCGAGCTGGTTCACGCCGCGCTCTATGGCCTTGCGGGCCTCTTCACCGTAAATTATCTGCTTTGCCATTTCCTATTCCTCCAAACTATTACTCGACTATGGCAAGGATGTCGCCCTGCTTGACTATCGTGAGCTCTTCCTCGTCGATCTTGACCTTGGTGCCGCTGTACTTGCCCACCAGCACGGTCTGGCCCTTCGCCACGGACATGACGACCTCGTTGCCGTCCACCATGCCGCCGGGGCCTACCTCAATGACCTCGTACAGTTCGGGCTTCTCCTGCGCGGAAGAGGCGAGGATGATGCCGCTCTTGGTCTTCTCCTCGGCTTCCTTCTGCTTCAGAACGACCCTGTCGGCCAAAGGCGTGAGTTTCATTATATGTTACCTCCTGTGAATTATAAAATACAGCTTTAGCGGGTTAGCACTCAATGTCCTAGAGTGCTAACCCGCTTATAAACATACCACAATTCTGAAAATTGTCAAGGCTCTATATATAAAAACTTGAGAATTTTCTGTTAACATTCAAACTGGGCGGGTACGGCCCGGCCCGGATCTAGGCGAAAAAGCTCATATTTTTCGGGAAGATGAAGTTCACGCCGCCGGGGATGAGGTCAAACTCGATGTGCTTTCCGTACTCGGCCTCGCCGTCGACGTTTATGACCTCCTCGTTTGCGGCGTCTATCTCGAGGTGGCGCGTGCGCAGGAAGGTTATGTACTGCGGGTAGGAGCGGTACCTGCCCCTGGCGTAGCTCATGAGCGCGCCGATTAGGGTGAGGCGGGTGACGCCGGAGGCGATGAGCACGTCCATGTAGCCGTCGTCGGGCCGGGCGTCGTTCGTGGGGTTGAAGCCGCCGCCGTAGAAGCGCCCATTGCAGACGCAGACGAGGTTGAGCTCGGGCCCGCAGGTGAGCCCCTCGGCGCGGGCGGTCATGGTGGTGGTGATGCTCTTGACATAGTTCACGACGAGGGACACGACATAGCCCGCCGCGCCGCCTATGAGGGGCATGCCGCTGTACTTGTGCACGTCGGTGCCGATGCGCGCGTCGAGGCCCATGGAGCAGATATTGACGCTGTAGCGCCCGTTGCACTTTATGACGTCTATGGGCCGCACCTCGCCGTTGATTAGCTCCGTAAGCTCGAAGAAGCGCTCCTTGTCCGCGCCGAACATCTTAATGAAATCGTTGCCCGTGCCGCAGGGGAAGTGGGTGACGGCGACGTTGGGCAGGCCGGCCGCGCCGTTGACGCATTCGTTGAGCGTGCCGTCGCCGCCGCAGGCGTAGACGCGCAGCTCGTCTACGTCCTTTGCGGCCTCGCGTATGCGCTCGCAGGCGTCCATAGGCCGGGCGGTGACGTAGATCTCAAACTCGTCAGCCTCGCGCTGGGCGGCGGGAAGGCGGTCTATGGCCTCGTTTATTAGCCTCAGCTTGTCCTCCGGCTTCTGCTTGCCGGCGACCGGGTTGACTACGAATAAGTGCTTCATCGGCGGCTGCTCCAATCTTTATATATGTATAGCTCACAGCGTATCATGCCATTATACAGCCTGCGGCGCTTCCCCGCAACGGCCCCGAGGCAGCGCTCGAGCTCGGTGTGCGAGCTGAGCAGATAGAGCTCCCAGCCCTTCACCCTCGAGAGCGCCCGGCCGAAATCCGCGTACAGCCGCTCGGCCTCGCGCTTTTCCAGGAGCCGCTCGCCGTAGGGCGGGTTCGTGACGATGACACCGCGCTCCGTCGGCCGCGAAAACTCCCGCGCGTCCGCGACGGAAAACTCCACGATGTCCGCGACGCCCGCGCGCTCTGCGTTCGCCCGCGAGATCTCCACGGCTTTGGGGTCGATGTCCGAGCCGAAGATGCGGTACTCGCCGCTGTATTCCCTCGCACGCGCGGCCTCGCGCTCGGCGCGCCAGATAACTGCGGGCAGGCTGCGCCACTTTTCGGCGGCAAAGCCGCGGTTTATGCCCGGCGCGCGGCCTTTCGCCGCCAGCGCGGCTTCGATGGCTATCGTCCCGCTGCCGCAGAAGGGGTCGCAGAACTCGCCGCGTCCGCGGTAGCCGGCGATGTCCACCATCGCGGCGGCGAGCGTCTCGCGCAGGGGCGCCGCGACCTGGGCGGGCCGGTAGCCGCGCTTGTGCAGGCCCGTGCCCGTGGTGTCGAGGTAGATATGCGCCTCGTCCTTCATTATCGAAAACTGTATCTGGTACAGCTCGCCCGTCTCGGGCAGGCGCTCCAGGCCGTAGGCGCTGCCCATGCGCAGGGCGGCGGCCTTTTTTATTATGCTCTGGCAGTCGGGCACGGAGTGCAGCTGCGACTCCAGCGCCCAGCCCTTCACCGGGAAGGCGGCCTCGCGCGGCAGCCAGTCCTCAAAGGGCAGGGCCCGCACGCCCTCGAAGAGCTCCTCAAAGCTGCGCGCACGGAAGCTGCCCAGCTCGAGCAGGATGCGCTCGGCAAAGCGCGAGCGGATGTTAGCGCGCGCAAGGCCGTATTCGTCCGTCTCAAAGAGCACGCGCCCGTTCTCGGGCGCGACGGAGCCCATGCCCATGTGCCGCAGCTCGTTGCCCAGCGGACCTTCCAGCCCGAAAAGGCAGGGCGCGCAGAGCCTCAGCCGCTGCGCGTGAGCCGGTTTTTCCATTCCATATCACCAACTAAAGCGTTTTCAGCGCGTTTTATTCCTGTTTAAGATACAATACAGCGGCCCTGTTGTAAATAGGATACTTGCGCGGAGGCGGGTTTCGTTCACAAATTATTTTCAAATATTCGGACATATTGTACAAATTAGTACAGTAAGCCGACACAATAAACCAAAAACGTTGGCAACCAAAATTAATTTGGTATTGATTTCTTTGGCGGAGCGAGTTATATTATGGATAGCCTTAGCTAAGTAATTAACGCGAACGCGATACCGGGGGAATTCTCATTGGCATGGGACAGGGCCGCGCTGCTTGAAAAGCTGCGCGAATCCTACGAATATTATTATGATATCGGGGACGGGGATGCCGGCAGCGGGCTGCCGCTTTTGTATACGGCGACCTTCCATATGCGCAGCGAAGGCTACGTCCTCATAAAGAGAGCGAAGATATGGGCGGCCGAGACGAACGAGTATGCCTATATCTTCTCTATGCATGAGCTGGATGCCGAAACGGCGTCAAAGTGCATCGAGTTTGCGCTGAACGACGGTTTTCCGAAGATAAAGCCGGACCCGGAGCACCGTGAATCGTACATCATCGCTCTTTTCGTAGCGGATGTAATAGATGAAGAAGCAGCGAAAATCATACGCAGCCGGAAGTTCTACAAGAGCTTCAAGCTTGGCCTCTGGGGCTGGTCGGCCCTGAGGACGGCGGCTGTGGGGCTTGAAAAGGAGTTGATCGAGACAAACAAAGCTGGCGGCAATCTTGTGAGTTTTTTCAGGAAATTGTTAAGGAGTGAAAAAGTATGACCGCAGTTCTCATTCTGGTTGTCGGCATAGTTCTTCTGGGCCTGGGCTACATATTCTACGGCTCCTGGCTTGCCAAGAAGTGGGGCGTGAACCCCGACCGTCCGACTCCCGCGCACACTAAGTTTGACAACAAGGACTTCGTCCCTGC
>CALXEH010000105.1 GCA_944387285.1 uncultured Oscillospiraceae bacterium
GACGACTTCCTCTACGACTGGCTGGATTTTTCCGGCTACCCGCTCACGCCCGACGAGCTCATCGAATTCTTCGGCGAGCCGCAGGAGCGGGTCTCCGTGGAGAGCACCCTGGACTACTCCACCTGCGGCTTGCCCGGCTACGAGGACGCCGGTACGGTGCAGACGGAGATACTCTCCTACTCGAACGTCCTGTTCATGTTCTTCGTCGACCCCTTCGACGACAACTGGACGGTGCAGCTCGTGGCCGTGACCGACCCGACCTCGATAATCAAGGTGGGCGGCGCCACGGTGGGCATGACCCTTGACGAGTGCAAAGAGGTGCTCGGCAGCAACGGCTACACCTTCGCGCCGGAGATCGTCTCCGAGCCGAACTATTACTACTTCACCTACACCGACGAATACAACTGGCCCTGCCTGGTGGAGATAGAGTTCGACGCCAACACGGGCAAGGCCCTCTATGTCCGCGGCATCTGGGGCGCGATGGCGCAGATAGTCGCCGACACCTACTACCAGGGAGCCTGAGATGAGCTTCTGTACGAAATGCGGCGCACAGCTGCCCGAAGGCGCGGCCTTCTGCACGAAATGCGGCTCGCCTGTGCAAAAAACGTCCCGGCGCAGGACGGACGGCAGGGAGATCTGGGCCGCGGCGAGCGCGGCGGTGCAGGACAGGTGGCGCAGGAGGGTCGCCAATAAGTACGCCATCATCACCGGTGCGGTGGGCCTTTTAGTGGTCATAGTTGTCGTGGTGCTCATCGCGGCGCTGGGTGGCAGGGGAGACGACGGCCCCGCGCCCGCGCCTACCTGGCAGAGCGCGCAGACGGACGCGCCTCAGAAGCAAAACGGCGTCGAGGGCGGCTCGCCCGGCGCGGCCCAGACGTCCCGGCCCGATACCGGCGGGACGGCGCTCAACGAGGCGGAACTGCGCAATTACGGCACCTTCATGCGCGTGAGCCAGCTCACCGACTCGGGCCTCAATATGGCCCTCGGCCAGATAGCCGCGCCGGACGACTGGCAGACGATGCAGCAGGTGCAATGGAGCGCCTACGGCAACTATCCCGGCATGGAGCTGCTGGGCGCGATCTCGCCCGACCAGCAGCGCAGCTTCATGCTGATGAGCCACATGGCCTTCTACCAGACGGACAGCATCTTCACCAGCCTGAACGAGGGCGAGGCCGACCCGACGACCTACCGCATATTCCGCCAGTACCGCACGGCGGACCAGTATTCCGAGCTGGTGCTGTCGCTTATGGGCCTTTCCGTCGCCGAGCGGCTCGGCTCCGGCTGCATCGACTCGCAGAGCCTGAGCGCCATGCAGTCCGCAGCGCAGCAGCACGCATATAACGTGGGCTTCGAGCTCGAGCAGGCCGCCGCCCCGTACGGGCTGGGCCTCTCGCTCACCGGCTACGAGGCCACGGTCTCGAACAGCAGGTACAGGACGCTCACCCAGGACGGGCAGACGCAGTACATAGAGCTGATGCTGCTGGTCTGGGCCTACCAGACCAGTATGCCGGTGACGAACAGCTCCATGGTGACGAACGAGATATACTGGTGTTGCCCCTTCACCTATATCTTCGCAGCAGAGAGCGAGCAGGCGCTGGAGGAAATGAAAAACGAGTACCTCACCTTCATCTGCAACAGCCAGGTCTCGCCGGAGTTCCAGTACCTCGTCCGGCAGTACCGCGCGTATATCGAAAACCTCCTCGCCCAGCAGAAGATAAACCAGCTGCAGGCGGCAAACGAGATGCAGAGCCAGCTCATGCAGGACTACGGCAGCAGCTCGGACACCAACGACCGTGTCACGGAGATGTGGAGCGACTACATCTACGACCGCGACGATTACACGACCTCCGACGGCAGCACCGTCAAGGTGCCGACCTACTACGACCACGTCTACGAGACGGATTCCGGCGATATCTATGTGACGAACGACAGCCTCAACGTGCCTACAGACTGGCAGGAGCTTTATACATAGCGAGGTGGAACGTGAAACGAGCGATGGCTGCGGCGCTGGCCCTGTGCCTGCTGCTGGCGGGCTGTGCCGCCGGTGCGCCCGCGTCCGGCAGCGGCGAGCGGGCGAATATCGAGGGCATCAGGGACCGCGTCGCCTCTACGGTGCAGATGATAACCAAGGTCAATGATACCATTGATTGGCAGATAGAAAACTCCGAAAAGAGCATAGAGGAAGCCGACGCCGCCCGCCGGAACGGCGAGACCTACACCCCTGCGGACAACACCGAGGAGGTGAGGCAGAAGCAGGCGGAGCTCACGGGCTTTCTCGAAACGGTCACGGCCTATTCCGACTGGGCCTCGTCCCTTCGCCCCTGCGGGCAGGAGAGCATGGATGTCAGCTACGAGGCCGCGGCGAAGTATTTCTCCGAGGTCGAAAGCGCGCTGGAGGACATGGCCGCCATCATGGATTTCTACTTCGCCTTCCTCGAGGCCGTCGAGCCGATAAGCTCCTTTGACTCTGCGGCCTACGGGACGGACCAGGACAGGATATACGCCATGTACTACGCCGTGGACGACGTGAGCACGGCGCTCTCCGAGTTGGACTGCCCGGAGTTCATGAGCCAGACCTTCAAGCTGTATATCAGCCGCCTCGAGCACTTCATGGCCATATTGAACGAGCAGTACATCGGCGTGCAGCTCAACGACCCCCTGCGCCTGAGCTCGGGCATCTATATGCTCGTGCGCGTAGAGCAGGAGCATTACGACTACGGCGTCATGCTGACGCGGGACTTCAACCTCCAGTACGCCAAGGTGGGCGAACGCCTGGGCGGCTGGGTCGGCGAACTGGGCACGGAGCTGGCGGAGAATTGCTCCGCGCTGCTCCGGGCGATGTGAAGGGGGGCGGTGCTGTGAAGTATTGCGGCAAATGCGGCGCGCCCCTGCGCGAGGGCAAGGGCTTCTGCCCAAAATGCGGCGCCGAGGTACGCCGGCCCGAGCCGGCGCAGACGCCAGTAGCGGTGAGGGAGCGAAGGCCAAGGCGCGGGGCAAAGCGTCTCGTGACGGCGCTCATCGTGCTCGTGCTGCTGGGCGGGATAGGCGCGGCGGGCTGGTATTGGGGCCTGCCGTATGTGAGGAGCCTCATGCCCGCGGGCGAGCTGCCCGAGGTGAGCTACAGCTACATGTCCCGGGAGCCGGACGTCGAGATAGATTACGAGGCCGTGGACGCCATCTACCCCTCGCTCTACAATACCACGGACTACATCCTCCTCGTGCGCGCCACGAGCGAGGGCGGGGAGCGGGACGTGATGATACGGGCGGAGGTGCCGGGCTTCACGCAGGTGTACGAGCAGAAGTTCAGCCTGGGCAGCCAGCTCACGCAGTTTTATATCCACCCGCCGGTGCTGACGGGCGAGCTGAACCTGGGCTCGGCGAAGCAGGCGCAGATAGTCTTTTCCGTGACGGACATCGACAGCGGCAAGCCCATCATCCAGGACACCATGCTCATCCAGATAATGAGCAAGTTCGACATGATAAACTACGACCCCGAGCTGGGCGTGTCGAGCTGGGACTACTACCTGTCCTTCCTGACGCCGGAGTCGCCCGGCGTGTTGGAGCTAAAGCGCAACGCGGTGGACTTCGTCTCGGGGCTGACGGGCGGGCAGTTCACGATGATACAGGGCTACCAAGACTCGGGCCTGTTCGGCAGCGAGATCGAGCTAAATACCTATTACCAGGCGCTGGCGCTGCAGGGCGCGATGAGCGAGATGGGCGTGCGGTATAACAACGCCTGGTACTCGATGAGCCAGAGCGGGGACAAGATGCTCCAGCGCGTGCAGCTTCCGGACGACACGCTCTCGAGCAAGAGCGGCGTGTGCATCGAGACCTCGCTGACGATAGCGAGCGCGCTGCAGTCGGCGGGCATGAACGTGTTTCTCATTTTCCCGCCGGGGCACGCGCAGGTAGCGGTGGAGCTCTGGCCCAACTGCGGCGAGTATTACCTCATTGAGACGACCATCCTGCCCGTGGACGGCGAGAACGTGAACAGCGTCGTGAGCTATCTGACGCAGCAGGAGTGGCTGGA
>CALXEH010000106.1 GCA_944387285.1 uncultured Oscillospiraceae bacterium
GACAAGGCCTTCGTCATGATAAACGGCTGCGGCGCGACCACCATGATGGAGATGCTCGTGCTCTTCAAGGACACCGTGGAGTTCCTGCGCGATAAGGGCGTCGAGGTCGTGGCCAGCATGGTCGGCGAAATCCTCACCGTGCAGGAGGCCGGCGGCTTCCAGATGAACATCGCGAAGTGGGACGACGAGACGCTCCGCCTCTGGAACACGCCCTGCCACACCCCCGCCTACAGCAAGGAGTAAGCCATGGCCGACAATATAGGGAACAAGGCCGCTCACGACTACCATCTCGACGTCCCCGCGGCGCAGGAGGGCTTCTTCGTAAAGGGCGCTTCCCACTGCGACTTCGGCATGAAGAGCCGCCTCGCGCGCATATTCAACCCCAGGTCCGGCAACACGGTCATGCTCGCCTTCGACCACGGCTATATCATGGGCCCCACGGCCGGCCTCGAGCGCATCGACCTCGTCATCCCGCCGCTCATCCCGCACGTCGACGTGCTCATGGGCACCCGCGGCATCTTCCGCTCCTGCATCCCGCCCGCCGCCCGCGTCGCCAAGTGCGTGCGCATGACCTATGACTCCACCGTGCTCTTCGACGATATGTCGAACGGCGGCGGCTTCGCCTGCGACCTCGAGAACGCCCTGCGCACCGACGCCGACTGCGTCGCGGTGCAGACCTTTATCGGCGCGCCCGGCGAGAGCCGTTCGCTCGAGCTGCTCTGCCGCACGGCCGACGCCGCCACCCGCTACGGCGTGCCCACCCTCGGCGTCGTCGCCGTGGGCAAGGATATGGAGCGCACGGAGCGCTTCTTCCTGCTGGCCACGCGCGTGCTGGCGGAGAACGGCGCGAACATAGTCAAGAGCTATTACTGCGACGGCTTCGAGCGCGTCGCCGCCGCCTGCCCCGTGCCCATCGTCATAGCCGGAGGCAAGAAACTGCCCGAGCTCGACGCCCTCGAGATGGCCTACAAGGCCATACGCGACGGCGCGCACGGCGTGGACATGGGCCGCAACATCTTCCAGTCCGACTGCCCCGCCGGCATGGCCCAGGCCATAGGCAAGGTGGTCCACGAGGGCTATACGCCCAGGCAGGCCTTCGAGGTCTACGAGGAGGTCAAAAACAGCAAGTAAAGGCGCGAGCGCCTTCATCAGCGAGGGCGTCTACTGCGTGATAGGCCTGCTCTTCGGCTTCCTGACCATCCTCTTCCGGGGCTGGTACGAGAAAAAATACGTGAATAACTGACTTACAGGAGGAATCACAATGTCCGCTGAGTATATGCACATCGGCATCCCCATCACCAACAAAAAGCCCGGCATGGTCTACAACGAGGGCGCCCGCTTCTGGGTCAGCAATGTGGACGACTACGACTATAAGATAGAGTACCTCAAGTTCGAGGAGGGCACCCCCTTCCCCGAGGCGCTCCACCGCAGCCCCCACGTCGCCTACAAGGTCGACGACCTCCAGAAGTACGTCGACGACGCCGACTCCGTCATCTGCGGCCCCATGCCCGCCAACGACAAAGGCGACACCCTTGCCTTCGTCTGGAAAGACGGCGCCATCCTGGAGCTCTACCACGAAGCCTGAGTCCCCGCCCGAAAGCATCTCTTCTCAATAATGAAACAAAAACGGCTGTCAGCTCACGCTGGCCGCCGTTTTTGTTTGGCAAAAATACCCTTATATTTCTATCCACGCCGCTGAGCGGCGACCTGCGCTATTTCTAACGCCGCTCCATTGTAGCATCATCCGGCCGCTGAGACAATATTATTATTTATTTTCCCAAAATATACTTGACATCATTCACTGGCGATGCTATCATAGGTCCAGCAATAATACTCTTATGAAAGAAGAGATGAAAATGCTGATTGCTCACACGCGTGATGAAGGCGGCGCGGAGCAGACGCTCGCTGAACACAGCAGGAACGTTGCCGCGCTCTGTGCCGAGGCCTGCGCGGGCGTGGGATTGGAGAAACTGGGGTACCTGACCGGGCTGCTTCACGATATGGGGAAAGCCAGCCCTTCCGTGCAGAAACGGATTCGCGGCGAGACAAACGAGCGCTTCAATCACTCCTCGGCGGGGATGCGCTGGATTATGGACGCGGTTCGGGCAATGCCTGCGAGCGCGCATTTGGCAGCCCAGATGGCCGCGCTGGCTATCGGCTGTCATCACAGCGGCCGCTGTGACGTTGTGTCTCCGCTGGGCAAAGAGTCGTGGAAGGACAGGATGCATTCTGATAACGCTGAGAATTTCTATGTCGAGAGTGCGGAAAACTTCTTCACGGAAGTTGTTCCCGAGAACGAAATCATGCGTCTCATAGACGGTGCATCCTCAGAGGCAAAAGCTCTGCACCTTGAACTAAAGCGCCTTTATCCTGACGCCGCTCAGCGCGAGTTTGCGCGCGGCTTCGTGCAGCGGCTGCTGTTCAGCGCGCTGGTGGATGCCGACTGGACGGACACCGCCTGCTTTATGGACAATGTCCCGCTGCCAAAGCGCCAGGACGGTGCGGCCCGCTCGGCCCTCTGGGCTGAGCTTGCCGCCCGCGGCGAGGCGTATATCGGCGCAATGCCGGAAAAACGCCCCATCGACGCGCTGCGGCGCGAGCTCTCCGAGCGCTGCCGGGACGCAGGCCGGGGCGCGGCGCCCGGGATTTACCGGCTCTGCCTCCCCACTGGCACGGGAAAAACCTATGCCGGGCTGCGCTTTTGCCTTCAGGCGGCACAGGGCACAAACGCGCGGCACATCTTCTATTTTGCCCCATACAAATCCATAACCAGCCAGAACGCGCAGCGCATCCGCGAGGCTCTCGGAGACGAGCACGTGCTCGAGCACCACTCGGACTTCATCGCGGAGAGCGATGACGAGCGGAAAATCTACGCCGCCCGTAGCAGCCGCTGGGAGGGCTCGCCGGTTATTTGCAGCACAATGGTCCAGCTGCTGGACACGCTCTTCGCCGCTCCGAGGCGGAATGTGCGCCGCCTTGCCCCGCTGGCCGGCTCCGTGCTGCTCTTCGACGAAGTGCAGGCGCTGCCGCTCAAGCACACGTATCTCTTTAACTTCGCCGTAAATACGCTCGCTGAGCTTCTGGGCTGCGTTGTCGTGCTCTGTACCGCCACCCAGCCCAAGCTTGAAACGCTGGAGCATCCGCTTATGCTGCACGAAGGCTGCGACATCGTCCCCGGCTGCTCCAAGCTGTTTGAGCAGCTGCGCAGGATAGAGTGCAATACCGACGGGTGTAGGGGCGGGGGCATGACCACCTCCGAGCTGGCGGACTTCGTCAGCGCAATTTCGGACGAGCACCGCAGCACGCTCGTCGTCATGAACACAAAGCCCTCGGCAGTGAAGCTATGCGCCGAGCTCAAAGAACGCCTGGACGGCGACGTGCGGCTTTTCTGCCTCACGACGCGGCTCTGCGCGGCCCATCGGAGGGCGCTCATCGCCGAGCTCGAGGGGCTGCTCAATGACAAAAACGCCCGCGTAGTATGCGTAAGCACTCAGCTGATCGAGGCCGGCGTGGATTTGAGCTTCGACTGCGCCGTACGCTCGCTGGCAGGGCTGGTCAGCGCCGTGCAGGTCGCCGGGCGCTGCAACCGCCACGGGGAGCTCGGGCTGGGCACGCTGTACCTGGTCGACTGCATAGACGAAAATCTCTCCAATCTGGAAGAGATAGACGAGGCCAAAAAGGTCTGCAAAGAACTGCTTCTGCTCATGCCGGAGGGCACCGACTGG
>CALXEH010000107.1 GCA_944387285.1 uncultured Oscillospiraceae bacterium
GCCGGGTTGGTGCCGCCGCCGCCGCCGGAGAAGCCGATCTTCGTGAAGCCTTCCTTCACGATGGCGTAGCCGGCCAGGTAGCCGCACTGCTCTTCCTGGAAGTTGATGCCCGCAACGTTTTCAAGGATCGGGGCGTTGGGATCGTCGGGGTTCTCAGTCAGCGGATAGCCGTCGATGAACACGAAGTTGACTTCCGGGTTATTCATGGCGGCGGTGCGGAGGGCGGCCTCCTGCAGGAAGCCGGCGCAGACGACGACCTTCGCGCCCGCGTCAACGGCGGCCTGCATGGCGGCGACACGGTCGTCGTCGGTGGCCTCGTTGCCGTTGGCCGGCTGGTAGTACTTGTAGGTCAGGCCGTTGTTGTAGGCGTAGAGCTTGACGCCGTTCCAGGTGCCCTCGTTGAAGGAGCCGTCCTGGAGGGAGCCGACGTCGGTGACGAAGGCGACCTCGTAGGTGCCGTCAGCGGACTCGGGGTTGTTGGAGATCTCATTGGGGTCGGTGACGGGAGTGACCTCGCCGCCATCATCCGGGGTGTCGTCCGGGGTGTCGTCCGGGGTGTCGTCCGGGGTGTCGTCCGGGGTGTCGTCCGGGGTGTCGGTGACGGTACCGTCATCCGGGGCGTCGGTCGGGTCGGCGGCCGGCGTGCCGCAGGCAGCCAGCGCGAAGACCATCACGAGTGCGAGAAGCAGAGCAAGAAACTTCTTCATTCTGTATGTATCCTCCGTTTCAAATTTAGATTCGGATCTCTCTGCGCACATTTCGTGCTTTGTAAATTATATCACCTAAAGCCCTGTCATTCAAGCGCTTTGCCTATATAGCTTTCAGAAATTTTTTATGTCTATCAGGCCAGGGCGGCGGCGGTGTCCAGCGCGAGCTTTATCATCTCGTTGAAGCCGGTCTGGCGCTCGTCTGGCGTCAGTTCCTCCGGCCTGTAGAGGTGGTCGGAGATGGTGCAGAGGCACAGGGCGTGGCCGCCCGTGCGCGCCGCCGTCATGTAGAGGCCCGCGGCCTCCATCTCCACGGCGAGGACGCCCATCTTCTTCCACTGGTCCGGCCCGTCCGAGCCGTCGTCATAGAAGTTGTCCGACGAGAGCACGCTGCCGGCCTTGATGGAGAGGCCGGACTCCTGCGCGATGCGCATGGCCGTGGACAGCAGCGTCCAGTCCGCGGTCGGTGCGAAGCTGCCCTTGAGCCCGAACTGGTGCGCAAAGTTGGAGTCGGTGCAGGCGCCGACGGCCGCGACGATGTCCATGAGCTTCAGCTCCTCGGAGATGCCGCCGGCGGAGCCGATGCGGATGATGTTCTCGACGCCGTAGTTTTTAAAGAGCTCCCAGCTGTAGATGCCTATGGAAGGGATGCCCATGCCGCTGGCCTGGACGGACACGCTGGCGCCCTTCCACAGGCCGGTATAGCCCTGGACGCCGCGGACATTGTTCACGAGCTTGGGCTCGGTCAGGAAATTTTCGGCTATATACTTCGAGCGGAGGGGGTCGCCCGGCATGAGGACGGTTTTTGCAAATTCTCCGGCGGCTGCGCTGTTGTGCGGTGTGGGCATGGTACATACCTCCATATGTTCAAATATACAAAAATTATAGCCGAGCCCGGTGCAAAAGTCAAATTGCATCTGGCCGCGGGCTGTGGTAAAATCGTGTCGGATAAGGGGGAGTGCGATATGGGCAGCGTCATGACTATAGGCATAGCGGGCGGCACCGGCAGCGGGAAGACCACCATCACGCGCCGGCTCGTCCAGAAGTTTTCCAACAACGTCAGCGTCATCTACCACGACAACTACTACAAGGCGCACAACGACCTCAATTACGAGCAGCGCTCGCTTCTGAACTACGACTGCCCGGACGCCTTCGACACCGAGCTCATGCTCCGCGACCTCAGGCAGCTGCGCGCGGGCGAGGCGATACGCTGCCCGGTATACGACTACACCATACACAACCGCTCGGACAAGACCGTGCTCGTCAAGCCCTCGCCGGTGGTGATAGTCGAGGGTATACTCATCCTGCAGGACCCCAGGCTCTGCGAGCTGCTGGACATCAAGATCTTCGTGGACACGGACGCCGACGTGCGCATCCTGCGCCGCATAGTCCGCGACGTGCGCGACCGCGGGCGGAGCCTCGAGTCGGTCGTGGACCAGTACCTGACCACGGTCAAGCCCATGCACGAGATGTATGTCGAGCCCTCCAAGCGCAACGCGGACATCATCGTGCCCGAGGGCGGGCACAACCTCGTCGCCATGGATATGCTCATAGAGCGTATCCGCGCGCATGTGAGCGGAGGCGGCGGGAATGGCTAAACTGTATTTCAAATACGGCGCGATGGGCAGCTCGAAGTCCGCGCAGGCGCTCATAACGCAGTTCAACTACGAGGAGCTGGGCATGACGGTCTGGCTCATAAAGCCCAGCATCGACGACCGGGACGGCGCAAACATAGTCAAAAGCCGGGTCGGGCTGATGCGGGAAGCGGAGGTCATCGCACCCCTGGACAGCATCCGCGAGAGATACGAGGCCACCGGCGGGCGCGACGTCATCATAGCCGACGAGGCCCAGTTCTTCACGCCGGAGCAGATCGACGAGCTGCGCGACATGGTGGACGAGCTGGACGTGCCCGTGCTCTGCTTCGGGCTGAGGACGGACTTCCTGACGCACATGTTCCCAGGCTCGAAGCGGCTCATGGAGCTGGCCGATTCCCTGACCGAGATAAAGACGGTCTGCGCCTGCGGCTCCAAGGCCACGGTAAACGCGCGGCTGACCCCGGACGGGCGGGTGGTCACCGAGGGCGAACAGGTCATGCTCGGCGGCAACGACGCCTACGTCGCCATGTGCCACAGGTGCTGGCGGAAAAAGATACGCGAACAGCAAAAATGAGGCCGGCTCAAAAGCCGGCCTCACAGCTTGCCGAAGAAGGCTGAGCCTTCTTCGGCAAAGGGGATGGCGCTGCGCTGCGCGCCTCGGTCGCCCGCCGGAGGCGGGCGATTCGACACTCCGCTCCGCGAGCGGTGTTTTTCCCGAGGTACACGCCCCCGGGAAAAACGGATGGTATTTTATTTGCGGCCGCGGCCGCAAACTCTGCGAGGCTTTTCTATAGACAGTGAGGCCGGCTCAAAAGCCGGCCTCGTTTTTTATTGCTTTGTCAGTCCTTGAGACCCATGGCCTCGCGCTCCTTGATGGCGTCCTTGCGGGAGAGGTTCACCCTGCCGCGGTCGTCGATCTCGGTGACCTTGACCCAGGTCATGTCGCCGATGTTCACGACGTCCTCGACCTTCTCGGTGCGCTTGAACTCGAGGTCCTTGATGTGGATCATGCCGTCCTTGCCCGGGGCCAGCTCGACGAAAGCGCCGATGGGGATGATGCGCACGACCTTGCCGTAGTACAGCTTGCCCACCTCGGGCTCGAAGACGATGTTCTCGATGGTCTGGCGCGCGGCGCGGCAGGCCTCGATGTCCTCGGAGGCGATATAGATGTTGCCGGAATCCTCGATGTCGATCTTGCAGCCCGTGTCGGCGCAGATCTTCTGGATGACCTTGCCGCCGGAGCCGATGACCTCGCGGATCTTGTCCGGGTTGATGGTCAT
>CALXEH010000108.1 GCA_944387285.1 uncultured Oscillospiraceae bacterium
CAGATGCAGACCCGCGTGGCCGGCGGCACCGCCCCCGACTGCTACGAGATGAACATCGAGAACTTCGCCTCCTACGCGAGCAAGGGCGTCCTCGCCCCGATCGAGGGCGTCGACCTCAGCGGCCTGGACGAGACGGCGCTCTCCGCCTTCGAGGTGGACGGCGTGCAGTACGGCCTGCCCGGCAACTTCTCCAACGTCGTGCTGGTCTACAACAAGGACCTCTTTGACCAGGCCAATCTCGAGTACCCGACCAGCGACTGGACGCAGGACGACGTGCAGGCGGCCGCCGAGGCCATCCGCGCGCTGGGCGACGACATCTACGGCTACTACCAGCCCCTGACCTACAACGAGTTCTACAAGGCCTGCGCCCAGTTCGGCGGCAGCCTCCTCAACGAGGACAAGACCGAGTTCACAATCAACTCCCCCGAGAATGTGGCCGCGGCGCAGATGATGGCCGACCGCGTGCTCGTCTCGAACGTACAGCCCACCGCCGAGCAGATGGGCGGCATGGGCGACTGGGACCTCTTCATGAGCGGCCGCCTCGGCATGATACCCACCGGCATCTGGGCCTTCAACACCTTCGCCGAGGGCTGCGACTTCGCCTGGGACGTCGCCGTTGAGCCCGGCATGGAGCAGAAGGCGACGCACTTCTTCTCCAACGCCTGCGTCGTCAACGCCGAGAGCGAGAACAAGGAAGCGGCCATGACCTGGATAACCTGGCTCTGCTCCAGCCCCGCCGCCGCCGAGATACGCATCGAGGCCGGCTGGGATCTGCCCGCGATAAACGACGAGGAGGTGCTCGCGAGCTACCTCGACCTCACCCCGCCCGAGAACCGCGAGGTCGTCTTCGAGAGCCTCGACTACCTGGTCGTCCCGCCCGTCATTGAGGACTACGCCCTCATGAGCGACATCATCGGCCAGCAGCTCGAAGCCGCCGCGGCCGGCACCGTAACCGTCCAGGAGGCGCTCGACGAGGCTCAGGCCCAGTGCGAGGCGCAGATAAGCCTGGGATAAACCAAAGCTCCGGGGAGGGGGAAGCCCCTCCCCATTTTACTAAAGGAGAGTGACAGGCCGTGAGACCGAAACGCAAAAGAGAAAAGCCCATACGCGGCCAGGACGGCCTGCTCACGGCCTCGCCCTTCCTGCTGCCGAGCCTCATAGGCCTCGCCGTGTTCTCGCTGCTGCCGCTTATTATCTCGTTCTTCCTCAGCCTCACGGACTGGAACGGGCTCGACAGGCTCACAGACCCCGGCTTCTTCGCCGAGCACTTCGTGGGCTTTGCAAACTACAGGGCCATATTGGGCGGCGGCGAGTTCTGGCAGGTGCTCGGCAATACGCTCGAGTACATAGTGCTCTACATCCCGCTGATGCTCGCCTGCTCGCTGGGAGTGGCCTACCTGCTCAGCCGCGAGAGGCGCGGCGTCACGGCCTTCCGGATAATCTACTACATCCCCGTCCTCACCAGCTGGGTCGCGGCGAGCATGATATGGAAGAGCATGCTCTCGCCCCAGTACGGCGCGGTCAACGGCATACTCGGCTTTTTCGGCATCGAGGGCCCGGGCTGGCTGCTCGACGAGAACTGGGCGATGCCCGCCATAGTGCTGGTCAGCGTGTGGAAGGACATGGGCTTCTTCGGCCTCATACTGCTCTCCGGCATGGTGGGCGTAAACCAGAGCTATTACGAGGCCGCCTCCCTCGACGGCGCGGGCGCGTGGACGAAATTCGTCCGTATCACCCTGCCGCTCATGACCCCGGCCATATTCTACGTGCTGGTCGTCAGCCTCATAAACGCCTTCCAGCTCTTCCCGCAGATTATGATTATGACCGACGGCGGCCCGAACGGCGCGACGGAGGTCATGGTCGAGCGCATATACAAGTACGGCTTCCGCTATTACCGCATGGGCTACGCCGCGGCCTTCTCCTGGCTGCTGTTCGTGATAATCATGGCCTGTACGGGGTTGCAGATGAAGGTCCAGGAGAGGTGGGTGAACTATGACACGTAAACGCATACTCGGCTCTGCGGGCTATTACATCGTCGCCGTGCTGCTGGCGGTCATAGCCCTCGTGCCCTTCGTATGGATGATATCCACCTCGCTCAAGAGCCGCGGCGCGCTCATGAGCATACCGATAGAGTGGATACCGGCGGAGCCGACGCTCGACGCCTACGGCGAGGTCTTCTCGCGCTTCCCCTTCCTCAAGACGATAGGCAACAGCCTCTTTATAACCTGCTCCTTCACGCTGCTGACCATAATCTCGGCGAGCATGGCGGCCTTCGCCTTCGCCAAGATTCGCTTCCGCGGCAGCCGGCTCGTGCTGGGGCTCTACCTCGCGACGATGATGATACCGACGCAGGTGACGATGATACCGCTCTTTGTCGTCATGAACAAGCTCGGCCTCATAGACAGCTACGCGAGCGTCATACTGCCCGGGATTTTCAAGCCCTTCGCGGTGTTCATGCTCGTGCAGCAGATGCGGGCGATACCAAACGACTTCCTGGACGCGGCGCGCATAGACGGCGCGGGCATTTTCCAGGTCTACCGGCGCATAGCCCTGCCCATGTGCGCGCCGACCATCGCCACGCTGGCCGTGACGACCTTCATGGAGAGCTGGAACGACTACCTCTGGCCGCTCCTCATGCTCACCGACCGCAACAAAATGACGCTGCCGATAGCGCTTTCGACGCTCAACGGGCAGTATAACACCGAGTACAACGTGCTTATGGCGGGCAGCCTTATCTCGATGATACCCATCGTCATAATCTACCTCTGCGCGCAGAAGCAGTTCAAAAACGGCCTCATGGCCGGAGGGATAAAGGGATAGGCATGGAACATCTGACAAGGACGATACCGTTTGCGGACTTTCACATCTCCACTTCAAAAGAGGCCCCGGCGCGTTTTTCGTGCTCCGGGGTCTCCGGCGGGTACGAGATACATATAGAGGCCGGATACGCCGGCGCTTACGGCCTCGGCGAGCGCTACGACGCGCTCAATTATCTGGGGCGCTCCGCCGAGATAGCCGTCGAGGAGAAATTCTGCCGCCAGGGGGACAAAAGCTACTGCCCCATGCCCTTCTTCTGGACGGACGCCGGCCTCGGCGTATGGCTCGATACGGCGCGCGTGACGCGCTTTGCCTTCGCGCCGGGGAAGATTGTGATAAACGCTCCAGGGAGCTGCGGGATACACGTATTCGCCGGGACGCCGCGGGAGATAGTCGCGGAGTATATGCGCCTCACCGGCGCGCCCGCGCTGCCGCCGGACTGGGCCTTTGAGCCGTGGATATCGGCCAACCGCTGGGACAGCCGCGCAAAGCTCGAGGCCGCGCTCGACGAGGCGGAGAGGCGCGGCTTCCCCGTCGGCACGGCGGTTATCGAGGCCTGGAGCGACGAGGCGACGTTCTATACCTTTCGCAGCGACGAGCTCTGGCCGGACCCGGCTGGCATGATAGCGCGGCTGCATG
>CALXEH010000109.1 GCA_944387285.1 uncultured Oscillospiraceae bacterium
TCGCCGTCCACGGGCAGGATGGTCGTCTCGATGAGGTAATACTCGCCCGTGTTGGGCCAGGCCTCCACCGCCACCTGCGCGTGGCCGGGCGGGAAGATGAGAAAGACGTTCATGCCCGCCGATTGCAGCGCGCTGGCGATGGTCAGCGAGGTCTCGATGCACACGCCGCTCTTGCTCGAGAGCGTGTCGTCCGGCAGCTGCACGCGCTGGAGCATCTTGTCCCCGCTCCGGCTCATGGAATACCAGGCGTTGTTGTAGCGCACGCCCATCTCGCTCATAGCGCCCTGCAGGGCCAGGGCCTGGTAATAGGTGTTCAGCTCGATGTTGCTGCCAAAGAGGCCGGAGTCCTGATAGCCCTGCATCATGTCGAACTGCCCGCCCGTGTAGCCGGTAATGAAGTCCACCGCGTTGCGCTTCAGCTCCAGCACGCCCGGCGACTCCGGCGTGAGGAAGGAGAGGTAGTAGTCCCAGCTGGACACGCCCAGCACGGGGTCGTAGTTTATCATGTCGAACTTGCTCATTATCTGGATGGGCAGGGTGTCCTGTATGACGGGCTTGCCGCTGTCGATGTCCGTCACGGAGAAGACTATCTGCGCCTGCTTGGCCGAGCCGAGGCTCAGCTCTCCCGTCAGCACGGGCGGGTGGATGTAAAACTGCGTCAGCTGGCTGCCCAGGGTGAATTTCTGCTCGTACACCTGCGTGAAGCCCGGCACCTCCGCCCTTATCATCACGTCCCGCTCCCCGCCCTCGCTGGTGGCGCGCACGAGGAGGATGTAGTCCGTAGTGTTGTAGAGCGAGGGGTAGATGGAGTCCACGGCCTCGTAGTCTATCTCTATCTCGGGCTCGCGGGACATGTAGCTGTAGCTCACGGCCGGAAGCTCGCCCGCGGGGCGCAGGCTCTCGATGTAGGGCAGGCCCCAATACCAGCCCGCCGCGCCCAGGCCGCCCAGCAGCACGAGCACGATGAGCGCCGTCACGAGCCGCCTCAGCCCGCGCCTCGGCCGCCGCTCCTTGACGGCGGCCGGCGCAGAGGGCTGTTCAGCGACTGGCGCCGCGACGGGTTCCGGGATGGGTTCTGCTATCGGCTCCGCGACCGGCTCGGGGTGGCGCACCTCGGCGCCGCACTGGGGGCAGAAGCTCTTGCCCTCGCGGAGCGGAGCGCCGCATTTGCCGCAATGCTTCACAACGCCGCACCCCCTCACATCGCCCGGAGCAGCGCGGCGCAGTTTTCCGCCAGCTCCGTGCCCAGCTCGCCGACCCAGCCGCCCAGGCGCTCGCCCACCTTCTCGTACTGGAGGTTGAAGTCCCGCGTCAGCATGACGCTGTAGTCGTAGTTCTCCTTCTCCACCCGCACGAGCATATAGATGCCCGCGGCGAGGCGCAGGGGGTCGTTCAGCTGCACGCCTATGTACTGCTCGTTCAGGATGGCCATGAAGTGGGAGAGGCGGCTGATGTACAGCTTGTAGGTCTCGGCCATGAAGGCCGGGCAGTCCAGCTGCGACATGGCCGTGCTCGCCTCGTCCACGGCGTAGTAGAGGTCGTAGATCCTGTCCTTGTCCGTGTCGTAGGCCGAGGCGTCAAAGGAGGACAGGGGCTGCGCGACCTCGTTAAAGGCGAAGTAGAAGTCCATGATGTCCGCCATATCCTCCAGCGCGCTCTCCACCTCGGAGAAATACTTCGCCGCCGCCTCGTAGGTGAGGTCAACGCTCTCCTGCCCGCAGGGGCGCAGGGACGAGGCCCAGGCGGAGTAAGCCGCGACCGTCTCGAGATAGCCCGCCAGCTCCGCCTGCTTCTGCCTGACCTCCTCGGTTTTGTCCTCGGGGACGTAGGTCTCGCCGTTCTGGCGGGCGGCGTCGTTTTCCTCTATGTTCTTTTCGGAATTTGTGACCTGCCATTCAATTATGGCGTTGACGCTGCCTATCATCTGCGCCGTAGAGGCGACGCGGTCCCTGACGCCCTCGACGTTCGCCCGCTCGGCGCTGTACCCGGCGGGCGCGGCGGAGGCGCAGCCCGTCAGCAGCAGGCAGAGTATCATCGCCGCAGCTGTGACTCGTTTCACATTCCACCTCGCTATGTATAGAGCTCCTGCCAGTCTGTCGGAACGTTCAGGGAGTCGTTCGTGACATAGATGTCGCCCGAGTCCGTCTCGTAGACGTGGTCGTAATACGTTGGCACCTTGACGGTGCTGCCGTCGGAAGTCGTGTAGTCGTCGCGGTCGTAGATGTAGTCGCTCCACATGTCCGTGACCCGGTCGTTCGTGTCCGAGCTGCTGCTGTAGTCGTTCATGAGCTGGCTCTGTATCTCCGTCGCCGCCTGTATCTGGTTCGTGAGCTGCTGCGCCAGGAGGTTCTCGATGTAGGCGCGGTACTGCTCCACGAGGTAGTAGAACTCCGGCGATACGCTGCTGTTGGACACGAAGGTCAGAAACTCGTTCTGCATCGACGTGAGCGCCTGCTCGCTCTCGGCCGTGAAGATATAGGTGAAGGGCACGCACCAGTATATCTCGTTCACCGTGATGGAGCTGTTCTGCACCACCCACGAGGTCTGGTAGGCCCAGACCAGCGTGAACACTTCGATGTACTCCGTCTGCCCGCTCTGCGTCGTGACCGCGTACCTGTTGTCCACCACCGTGCTCTCATAGCCGACGAGGTTCGCGCTCATGCCCAGGTTCGCCAGGGACTGCACCAGCGAATAGCCCGTCTGATAGGCGTGCTGCTCCGCGGTGGATTTGAGCGCGCTGAGGCTCTGCGAATCTATGCTGCTCGAGCTCAGCTTCTGCGCGCCCGTACAGCCTATGCCCGAGAGCATCATCTCGACAAACTGCTCCGCCGTGCGGTACTGCCGGTGTATCCTGTAGGTCGTCGGGTCGGTCTCGTTCTCGCCGAGCGAGCTGAAGATGCTGTCCGTCTGGAAGTAGCTCATGGTGCTGATGAGCTGGAAGCTGCGCAGCCCGTCGGGCGACACGGCGCTAAGCTGCGTCATGCCGGGATAGTTGCCGAAGCTGCTCCACTGCACCTGCTCCGACACCTGCCAGTCGTCCGGCGCCGTTATCTGGCCGACGACCATGTTGAGGCCCGAGTCCGTGAGCTGATTCACGCGCATGAAGGTGCCGCGCTCGCGCAGTTCGGCCTCGCTGAGCGCCGCGCCGCTGCCGCCGTCATCCGTCTGGGGCTGGGATGTGGACGGCGCCGCGCCGGGCTTCGAGGCGCCGCCGCTGTCGCCGTCCTCTGGCGTGCCGGACTGTATGCCCTGCCAGGTCGGCGCAGGCTCGCTGCCGCGCCCGTCCCTGTCGCCCAATGTCACGCTCAGCACCACGACCAGCACGACCACGACGAGGCCGATTGCACAGGCTATGAGCGCGCGCTTGCTGCCGACCTTGCGCCGCCACCTCTTTTTCACCTCGGCGCTGGCTGCAAGCGCGCGCTCATAGCCTGTGCAATCGGCCTCGTCGT
>CALXEH010000110.1 GCA_944387285.1 uncultured Oscillospiraceae bacterium
TGCTCCTTGATGACCACGTCCAGCGCGTCCCAGACCTCGGTGCGCTGCTTATCCACCATCTTCTTGGCGGACTTGATATTGTTCGCCACGCCGTCCTCGACCAGCTTCTTCATGACGAAAGGCCGGAACAGCTCGATAGCCATCTCCTTCGGCACGCCGCACTGGTAGATCTTGAGGTCCGGGCCGACGACTATGACGGAACGGCCCGAGTAGTCCACGCGCTTGCCGAGCAGGTTCTGGCGGAAGCGGCCCTGCTTGCCCTTGAGCATGTCGGAAAGGCTCTTGAGCGCCCTCGAGTTCGCGCCGGTCACGGCCCTGCCGCGCCTGCCGTTATCTATGAGCGCGTCCACGGCCTCCTGCAGCATCCTCTTCTCGTTGCGCACGATGATATCCGGCGCCTTTAGCTGCATGAGCCTCTTGAGGCGGTTGTTGCGGTTTATGACGCGCCTGTACAGGTCGTTCAAATCGCTCGTGGCGAACCTGCCGCCGTCGAGCTGCACCATGGGGCGAATCTCGGGCGGGATGACGGGCAGCACGTCGATTATCATCCACTCCGGCTTATTGCCGCTCTGCCTGAAAGCCTCCACGACCTCCAGCCGCTTCACGAGCTTGGCCTTCTTCTGCCCGCCGGCAGAGGCGAGCTCCTCGCGCAGCTTCACCGACAGCTCCTCGCAGTCTATCTGCTGCAGCAGCTTCTTGATGGCCTCCGCGCCCATGCCGGCGTCGAAGTCGTCCTCGTACTTCTCGCGCATGTCGCGGTACTCGCGCTCGGAGAGTATCTGGCACTTATCCAGCGGCGTGTCGCCCGGGTCGGTCACGATATACGCGCCGAAGTACAGCACCTTCTCGAGTATCCTCGGCGTGATGTCCAGCAGCAGGCCCATCCGCGAGGGGATGCCCTTGAAATACCATATGTGGCTCACGGGCGCGGCCAGCTCGATGTGGCCCATGCGCTCGCGCCTGACCTTCGCCTTCGTCACCTCGACGCCGCAGCGGTCGCAGATCTTGCCCTTGTAGCGTATCTTCTTATACTTGCCGCAGTGGCACTCCCAGTCCTTCGTGGGCCCGAAGATGCGCTCGCAGAACAGGCCGTCGCGCTCAGGCTTGAGGGTGCGGTAGTTGATGGTCTCCGGCTTCTTCACTTCGCCGTAGGACCAGGAGCGGATCATCTCTGGGGAGGCTATGCCTATCTTGATGGCGTCAAAGGGTGTGTAGCTCATGCCTTATTCCTCCTCCATTCCAAGCTCGTCTCCCGAGAAGCCCGGGAAGCTGTCGTCATCCTCGTCATCCAGCTCGCCGTCCAGGTCGAGCTCGTCCTCAGGGACGTTCTCGATGCTGAAGCCCGCATCCTCTATCTCGCTGTCGTCGGCGCGGTACTCGTCCTTCATGCCGGGGATGTAATCGTCGTCATCGTCGTCCTTGAGCTCTATCTCCTCGCCGTCGCGGTCGAGTATCCTCACGTCCAGGCAGAGGGACTGCAGCTCCTTCACCAGCACCTTGAAGCTCTCGGGCACGCCCGGCTGCGGGATATTATGGCCCTTGACGATGCTCTCGTAGGTCTTCACACGGCCCGTCACGTCGTCGGACTTGACGGTGAGTATCTCCTGAAGCGTGTAGGCCGCGCCGTAGGCCTCGAGCGCCCAGACCTCCATCTCGCCGAAACGCTGGCCGCCGAACTGGGCCTTGCCGCCCAGAGGCTGCTGCGTCACGAGGCTGTAGGGGCCCGTGGAACGCGCGTGTATCTTGTCGTCAACGAGGTGGTGCAGCTTGAGGAAGTAGACGTAGCCGACCGTGACGTCGTTGTCGAACTTCGCGCCCGTGCGCCCGTCGTACAGCACGCTCTTGCCGTCCTCGCGCAGGCCCGCAAGCCTCAGCGTCTCGCGTATCGTGGCCTCATTCGCGCCGTTGAAGATGGGCGTCGCCACCTTCCAGCCCAGGGCCTGGGCGGCGTAGCCCAGGTGGACCTCCAGCACCTGGCCGATATTCATACGGCTCGGCACGCCCAGGGGGTTCAGGACGATGTCCAGCGGTGTGCCGTCCGGCAGGTAGGGCATATCCTCGCGCGGCAGTATCCTCGACACGACACCCTTGTTGCCGTGACGGCCCGCCATCTTGTCGCCGACGGAGATCTTGCGCTTCTGCGCTATATACACCCTGACGACCTGGTTGACGCCCGGGCTCATCTCGTCGCCGGCCTCGCGCGTGAACACCTTCACGTCCACGATGATGCCGCTCTCGCCGTGCGGCACCTTGAGCGAGGTATCGCGCACCTCGCGGGCCTTCTCGCCGAATATGGCCCTCAGCAGCCGCTCCTCGGCGGTGAGGTCGGTCTCGCCCTTCGGCGTGACCTTGCCGACCAGTATATCCCCGCTCCTGACCTCGGCGCCGACGCAGATGATGCCGCGCTCGTCCAGGAACTTCAGCGCATCGTCGCCCACGCCCGGGATGTCCCTCGTTATCTCCTCGGGCCCCAGTTTCGTGTCGCGCGCGTCGCACTCGTACTCCTCAACGTGGATGGAGGTGAACACGTCGTCCATGACGAGGCGCTCGTTTATCAGGATGGCGTCCTCGTAGTTGTAGCCTTCCCAAGTCATGAAGCCGACCAGCACGTTCTTGCCGAGGCTTATCTCGCCGTGGCTCGTGGACGGGCCGTCCGCTATGACGTCGCCGGCCTCAACCCGCTCGCCCGCGCTCACCACGGGGCGCTGGTTGATGCAGGTGCCCTGGTTCGAGCGCGAGAACTTGATGAGCTTGTAGGTCTTCACGCCCAGCTCGTCGTACCTTATCACGATGTGCGTAGCCGAAACGCTCTCGACATAGCCCGGGCCCTCGGCCAGCACCGTGACCCCCGAGTCCACCGCGCACTTGTGCTCTATGCCCGTGGCGACTATCGGGGCCTCCGTAGTCATCAGTGGCACGGCCTGGCGCTGCATGTTCGCGCCCATCAGGGCGCGGTTGGCGTCGTCGTTCTCCAGGAAGGGTATCATCGCCGTCGCGATGGAGACCATCATCCTCGGGGAAATATCGATATAGTCCACGCGCTCGCGGTCAACCTCGATGATCTCGTCCCTGTGGCGGCAGGTGATGCGCTTGTTCTTCAGGCAGCCGTTCTCGTCCAGCGGCTCCGTCGCCTGCGCGACGATGTAGCGGTCCTCGACGTCCGCCGTCATGTACTCTACCTCGTCCGTCACGAAGCAGTCAGGCTTGCGCACCTTGCGGAACGGCGTCACGAGGAAGCCGTACTCGTTCACACGCGCGTAGCTGGCCAGGTAGCTGATGAGGCCGATGTTCGGGCCTTCGGGAGTCTCTATCGGGCAGAGACGGCCGTAGTGGCTGTAGTGGACGTCGCGCACGTCGAAGTTCGCCCTCTCGCGGCTCAGGCCGCCGGGGCCGAGGGC
>CALXEH010000111.1 GCA_944387285.1 uncultured Oscillospiraceae bacterium
TACTGGCCACAGGCCTTGCAGGCGCGGTGCGGCAGATGGTAAGCGCCGCAGTTCGGGCACTTCACTATTGCGGGCGCCTCCAGCTTCCAGACGGAAGAACGCCTCTTGTCGCGGCGCTGGCGGGATACTTTACTCTTCGGGACTGCCATGAATTACACCTCCCACAGACGGCTGTTTGCGAGCAGCTCTGTTATTTGTGATGTTTGAACCTGTTAGTAGGCTCATCAGAACCTGTTTTCGCAGGCGCGAGATACCGAATGAGCGAGCAATTTTTTCGCCGGCCAAGGCAAATTTTCGCAGTCATACTTTGTGTATTTCAAGAAAATTTAACGCGGGCCGGCGGAAAAAGGGCCGCTCAGGCGGTGTCGAGTGGCTGTGAATACAGGTTCCTTTATTTATCCAAAAGCTGCTCAAGCACAGCTAATCTTGGATCCGGTTTTTTGCGGCAGGAGCACGGGCCTTCGTTGAGGTTTTTGCCGCACTCGGGACAGACACCCTTGCAGTCGGGACGGCACAGGTACTTCGTATCCATGTCGAGAATGTACACCGTCTCGAGCAGGTCGTCAAGGTCCAGCCAGTCGCCCTCGAGCTCGAAGGCCTCGGGGTCCTCGCTCTCGCCGGCGGGCACTATCGGCGCTTCAAAGTCCAGGGCCTTTTCGGCCTTGAACTCGGCCCCGCAGCGGTCGCAGACGCAGGTCATGCGGGCCTGTATCCTGCCCCGCGCGGTCAGCACGCCGGCGGTGTTCTCCACCACGCCCTCAGCGTCCGGCACAGAGTCCCAGCTCAGGATGGCCGGGCTGCCCAGCCGCTCGGTCGAAAGCTCCTGCGCGAAGCTCAAACGACCGCCGGGAACGTCGATTATCTCCCGCAGATCGAGCTTCACAGGCGCACCTCCCTAACAGCTGATCCCATAGCCGCTTTGGTATTATAAGCGAAATGCCGCCCCTTGTCAACAGAAATATCGTTGACAAACCGGGCTTTCGGGTCAATAATGTGCTCATGAAAGAGCTGATCGTTGGTAAAAATGACGCCGGGCAGCGGCTCGACCGTTTCGTGGGCAAGGCAGTGCCGCTCTTGCCCGAATCCCTGCTGCAAAAATACATCCGCTTAAAGCGCATAAAGCTCAACGGCAAGGGCGCCAAGCGCGACGCCCGCCTCTCCGAGGGTGACGTGCTGAACCTCTATATAAACGACGAATTCTTTGAAAAGCCGCGCGAGGAGAACAGCTACCTCAAGGTCGGCACGCCGAGGCTCGACGTCGTGTACGAGGACGAAAACATCCTGCTCGTGGACAAGAAGCCGGGCGTGCTCTGCCACAGTGCGGGCCAGTGGGACTGGAACACGCTCATCGCGAACATCCAGGCCCGGGCCTACCAGAGCGGCGAGTGGCGGCCCCGCGAGGAGAACGCCTTCGCCCCGGCGCTCTGCAACCGCATAGACCGCAACACCGGCGGCATAGTCATCGCCGCCAAAAACGCCGAGGCGCTGCGCATCATAAACGACAAGATAAAAGAGCGGGAGATAGAAAAATACTACCTCTGCGTCGTGCGCGGCAGGCCGAAGCCCGCCGAGGGCGTACTGCGTGACTATATCTTCAAGGACGCGGCGAAAAACCGGGTCTACGTCCGCCGCCGGCCCGAGCCGGGCGCGAAGGAGGCCGTGACCTATTACCGCACGCTCGGCAGCGCGAACGGGCTCTCGCTCGTCGAGTGCAGGCTCGGCACGGGCCGGACGCACCAGATAAGGGCGCAGATGGCCGCGGCCGGCACTCCCCTCCTCGGCGACGGCAAGTACGGCTCCGACCGCGAGAACAAAAAGCTCGGCGAGGACGGGCAGCTGCTCTACTCCTACAGGCTCGAATTCGCCTTCAAAACCGACGCAGCTTCGTTAAATTATTTAAATGGGCGGAGCTTTTCCGTCGCAAAAGTGGACTTCGCAGAAAAATATTTCCCGGACATTCGATTTTGATTGACAATGTTCGAGAATGTATGTATTATGCTGTTGTAACTGTCAGAGAGCCTCCTCTCAGGCGGCAGGGTTATTATGTGTTAAGAGCCGTAATCATCCGTGCTGTCTGAGAGGGGGCTTTAACGTTGACGCCCAAAGAGACGGACTAAGGCGGGCGTCGTCCATGCGGACGTCGCCCGCCCACAAAAGAGGGGGAGGATAATGTCTAAAGAACTTATTCGGCTGGTGAACTGCCGGATGGATTTTGACGGCGAGACCGTCCTCGATTCGATCAACATTTATTTCAACAACAGCGAGTTCCTCACACTGCTCGGCCCTTCGGGCTGCGGCAAAACGACCACGCTCCGTATCATCGGCGGCTTTCTGCAGCCGACGAGCGGCGACGTGTTGTTTGACGGTGTGAGGATTAATGATGTCCCGCCGCACAAGCGCCGCGTGAACACGGTCTTCCAGAAATACGCCCTCTTCCCGCACCTGAACGTCTTTGAGAACGTCGCCTTCGGCCTGCGGATAGCCAAGCTGCCGCAGAAGGAGGTAGAGGCGCGCGTGACGGAGATGCTGGAGATCGTCTCGCTCAAGGGCTTTGAAAAGCGCAAGCCGGACCAGCTCTCGGGCGGCCAGCAGCAGCGCGTCGCCATAGCCCGCGCGCTCGTGAACCGGCCCGAGGTCCTGCTGCTCGACGAGCCGCTCGGCGCGCTCGACCTGCGCCTGCGCAAGGATATGCAGAACGAGCTCAAGCGCATACAGCAGCAGCTGGGCATCACGTTTATATATGTTACGCACGACCAGGAGGAGGCCCTGGCCATGAGCGACACCGTAGTCGTCATGGACCGCGGCCGCATCCAGCAGATAGGCACGCCCGAGGGCATCTACAACGAGCCCAAGAACGCCTTCGTCGCGGACTTCATCGGCGAATCGAACATCCTCGACGGCGTCATGCGCGCCGACTATGTGGTGGAGTTCTTCGGGCGCAAGTTCCGCTGCCTCGACAAGGGCTTCGCCAAGGACGAGCCCGTGGACGTCGTCATCCGGCCCGAGGACGTGGACATCGTCCCGCCCGACAACGGCCACCTGTGCGGCACGGTGACGAGCGTCACCTTCAAGGGCGTGCACTACGACACCATCGTCGATTTCAAGGGCTTCAAGTGGCT
>CALXEH010000112.1 GCA_944387285.1 uncultured Oscillospiraceae bacterium
ATAATATGTTCCCGATTCGTTTATGCGTATAGTTTGGTTGCAGAGGCCGTTTTCTCCCCCTACATGAATAAACGTGTTTCTCGGTGTGATAAGGCCAAAGTCCACATCTGCCGTTCTCGGCGAATATGTACAGTTGATTGTGATAAGCTCATCGATCTCCATTGGAAGAGGGGTTCCGATTCCTACGAGCGTATTAGCTGGTATGGTTGCGTCCACTCTGTTTGTGGCTCTCGCTGAGACAGCGGAGGCCGGTATGCTTACACTGAATATAAGCAAAAATGAAAGAGCCAATGTAAATACTTTTTTCATTTATTCCCCCCATGGTATCCACTCTATGCCCTCAATATCCGTAATTACCTCTTCCTCCATATCGCCTGAATCAACCATTTGCCCATCGGACTCACCTCTTCCCAAAAGATACGCGCCTATTATGGCGGCCAGCAGCGCGAGCACCAGAACGGCGGCGGCGAGCAGGCGGCGAGGGGACGGCCGTCGCGGGGAGGCCGGGGCCTCGACGTTCTCCGCCCTGCTCTCCGCACGGGCGGGTTCCCCTCCGACCAGCTCGTCCAGCGCTACGCCGTACAGGCGGCTGAGCGCTATCAGCTTTTCCGTGCTCGGTTTGGCCCTGCCGGTTTCCCAGCGGGAAATCGCCTGACGGGAAACGTTCAGCGCCTCGGCTACCTCGAGCTGGGAGAGGTTGTTTTGTTCGCGAAGTTCAATAAGTCTGTCATGCAGTGACACTATCTCTATCCTCCATCTTAAAGAAATGTCCCGAAATGTAAACCTCATTTTGGTTTCTTTTGCGCAACTATCGGTTTCTTTTTCACTTTTCTCCATTATATAACACTGCTATCTTATGCGCAACACAATCCCTATTTACAACGCGGCGCAATTTGTATATAATATTGTGGCTAAAAATCTAACTTAGAGAGTGGTTTGAAATAACATGATAATCGAATTTGACGAGTACAAATCGAAGCTGAACGCGCTCAAGCCCGCGTTGGACGGGCTGGGCAAGGCGTTGAAGCTGGACGACGCGCGCGCGGAGATAGCCTCCCTTGAGGCCGAGAGCGCTAAGGACGGCTTCTGGAACGACGTGAACAACTCCCAGAAGGTGCAAAAGCGCCTCAAGCAGCTCCAGCAGAAGGTGGAGCGCTATGAACGGCTGTGCGCCAAGTGGGACGACATGATGGTGCTCTGCGAGATGGCCATAGAGGAGAACGACGACAGTATGCTCGACGAGCTGAAGAGCGACTTCGCCGCCTTCGAAACTACGCTGGAGGCGATGCGCCTGTCCACCCTGCTCTCCGGCGAGTACGACGCGAACAACGTCATCCTTTCCATCCACCCCGGCGCGGGCGGTACCGAGGCCCAGGACTGGGCCCAGATGCTCTACCGCATGTACACCCGCTGGGCCGAGCGCCACGGCTATACCTACACGCTCATGGACTGGCAGGACGGCGAGGAGGCCGGCATCAAGTCCGCCACTATAAAGATAGAGGGCGAGAACGCCTACGGCTACCTAAAGAGCGAGCACGGCGTGCACCGCCTGGTGCGCATTTCGCCCTTCGACGCCTCCGGCAGGCGGCAGACGAGCTTTGCGGCGGTGGAGGTCATGCCCGAGATAACGGACACCGGCGATATAGAGCTGCGGGACGAGGACATCAAGATGGACGTCTTCCGCTCCTCCGGCGCGGGCGGGCAGAAGGTCAACAAGACCTCGTCCGCCGTCCGTCTGACGCATCTGCCGACCGGCATAGTCGTCTCCAGCCAGGTCGAGCGCAGCCACTTCCAGAACCTCGAGAACTGCCGCGAGATGCTCCGCGCCAAGCTCGCCGAGATCAAGGAGCGCGAGCACCTCGAGAAGATCTCCGACATCAAGGGCGTACAGATGAAGATAGACTTCGGCAGCGCCATCCGCTCCTACGTCTTCATGCCCTACACCCTGGCGAAGGACGCGCGCACGGGCTTTGAGAACGGCAATATCAACGCGGTGATGGACGGGGATATCGACGGGTTCATCAACGCCTACCTTGCTATGAAAGCGGGCGATTGAGATAAAAAGAGCACTGAGATCGCTGCTGGCCGTCGTGCTGTGCGCGTTTTTCGCGGTGATGGGCGGCAGCCTGCACTTTGCCGGGGCCGAGGCCGTGCAGGAGACGGACGGCCCCGAGCGGCCCCCCTCCATGTCGGCGGAGACGACGCCGGACCCGGAGGCCACGCCCAGCCCCACGCCGGAGCCGGAGGTCTTCAACATAAGCTTCATCGGGGACATCACGCCGGACGCGCCGACGTATTACAAAAATACCGCCGGGGCGTACCAGAACGTCGTCTCGGCGGACGAGCCGGGCTACGTGTTTGAGAAAACTATTCAGTTTTTCGAGGACGACGACTTCACCATGGCGAACTTCGAGTGTACGCTGACGGACTACGACGTGGCGGACGCGAAGAACTTCAACTTCCGCGCGCCCCCGGCCTATGCGGGCATCCTTACGGCGGGCAGCGTGGAGTTCGTCACGCTGGGCAATAACCATGTTCTGGATTACGGCGAGCAGGGCTACGCGGATACCAAGGCCACGCTGGACTCCGCGGGCATAGGCTACGCGGGCCGGGACGAGTACAGTATCTACGAGACCGAGTCGGGCCTGAAGATAGGCGTGTACGCCGTGTCGTTTGGCACAGTCTCCCAGATAGAGGCCGGCATCGCGGCGCTCAAAGAGCAGGGCGCGGAGTTTATCATCGCGGCGCTGCACTGGGGCGACGAGGGCAGCTACGACGTGAACGGCACGCAGCTCACCCAGGGCCACGCGGCCATCGACGCGGGCGCGGACGTGGTCTACGGCTCGCATCCCCATACATTGCAGCCCATCGAGTTCTATAACGGACACTACATATTTTACAGTATGGGCAATTGGTCCTTCGGCGGGAACCTTGACCCGAGGGACAAGGACACGGTCATCGTGAAGCTCGAGGTGACGAGGGGCTCGGACGGCGAGGTGTCGGTCACCGACATGCGGCTCATCCCCTGCGCCTCCTCGGGCGTCGTGGACGGGAACAACTACCAGCCGGTGCCCTATGCGGAGGAGAGCGAGGAATAT
>CALXEH010000113.1 GCA_944387285.1 uncultured Oscillospiraceae bacterium
CCGGACAGCAGCCCGGCCAGGAGGCACAGGACCAGCAGCAGTGCAAAGATTTTTCTCTTCATTTGGGTTTCCTCCCGATTTATAAATGACGCTGTGAAACGCAGATTCATTGCCCCCGGGCGACGGAGGCCGGGGTGCAGACCCGCACCCTGTCCCCGAACAGGCTCGATACCTCGACCTCGACGCCGTAGAGCTCGCGCATGAGCTCCGGCGTGAGCACCTCCTTCGGCCCGCCCTCGGTGAGCACCCGGCCGCCGCGCAGGGCGAGGATGCGGTCCGAGAACATGTAGCTGTGCTCCGGGTTGTGTGTGGTCTGGATGACGGTGTAGCCCTCCCGGGCGAGCTCGCGCGCGCAGTTTAACACCAGCAGCTGGTTGCCGAAGTCGAGGCTCGCCGTGGGCTCGTCCAGCATGAGGACGGGCGCGCGCTGGACGAGGGCGCGGGCGATGAGGGCCAGCTGCCGCTCGCCGCCGGAGATGCGGTGGAAGCAGCGCTCCGCGAGGTGGGGTATGCCTATCTTCTCCAGGGCCTCGTCCACCCTCCTGACATCCTCCTTCTTCGGCGTGGCGAAGGTGCCGAGCCCGCTCGTCGTGCCCATGAGCACGATGTCGCGCACGCTGTAGTTGAAGGCCGGGTGCGAGCTCTGGGGGATGTAGGCGATGAGCCGAGCGGCCTCGCGGATGCTCAGGGATTTGGCGTCCCGCCCCTCGACGGTGACGCTGCCCGTGTAGTCCCGCAGCAGGCCCAGGACGCAGCGGAAGAGCGTGCTCTTGCCCACGCCGTTGGGGCCGAGGATGGAGAGATACTCCCCCGCAGCGACGCTGAAGCTCACGTCGTGCAGCACCTCGTGCTCGCCGTAGGAGAAGCTGAGGTTTTTCACTTCTATGCTCACAGCCGCTCACTCCTTCCCGTAATGAGCCAGAGGAAGAAGGGCGCGCCGACGAAGGCCGTGAGTATGCCTATCGGTATGCCCGCGGTCGAGACGTTCCTCGACACGTTGTCCACGATGAGCAGGAAGGTGCCGCCGCCGAGCATGCAGCAGGGCATGAGCCAGCGGTAGTCAGAGCCGCAGATGCGCCGGACCATATGCGGGATGACGAGGCCGACCCAGCCTATCATGCCGGAGACGGACACCGAGGCCGCGGTCACGAGGGTCGCCGCGACGATGACCCAGATGCGGAGCCTGCCAGCGTCCACGCCCATCGCCCGGGCCTCGTCGTCGCCCATGGCGAGGACGTTCAGCCTCCAGCGCAGGAAGAACAGCGGCGCGAGGCCTATGAGCATCGGCCAGATGACGAAGCCGAGGTCCTTCCACTCCATGCCCGAGAGGCTGCCCATGAGCCAGTAGGTTATCTCCGGCAGCTTGTTCGTCGGGTCGGCGGCGAGCTTTATGAAGGAGGTTCCGGCCTGGAAGAGCGAACTTACCATGATGCCCGCGAGCACGAGGCCCAGCACCCTCTCGCCCTTGGCGTGCCGGCTCACCCAGAAGACGAGCACGACGGTGAGGAGGCTCATGCCGAAGGCGGCGAAGGTCACGTACATGCTTGAGAGCCCGACATATATGGCCAGCGCCGCGCCGAAGCCGGCGCCCGCGGAGGCGCCCAGCACGTCCGGGGCGGCCATCGGGTTCTGGAACACGCCCTGGTAGGCCGCGCCCGCGGCCGAGAGGCAGGCGCCGACGAGGACGCTCATGAGCACCCTCGGCAGGCGCACGTTCCAGACCGCCGCCTCCATACTCCCGTCCCAGAAAGGCTCGATGCCGGAGCCGAAGAGGGAGAGGAACTTGTTCCAGAGTATGCCGCAGAGCTCTTTGAAGGGCACGGGGTAGCGCCCGAAGAGGAAGGAGAGCAGCGTGCAGGCGATGAGCACGACGCCCAACAGCAGCACGGTCTCCGGCCCGGTAAGGAGCCTGTCTTTTCGCTTCATGCTCAGATATCCCTCCCCAGCAGGAAGGTGCGCCCGTAGGGGTAGGGCGGGCCTTCGAGACATTCCGCCGCGTGCCGGCGTGCGCCGGCTCTGTCCGTCACGACCATGCCCGCGAGCCGGTCAATGCCGAGCTCCAGCAGCGCGGGGCAGAGCGGCACGGTCGGCCCGGTGAGCACGACGTATGCGCCGCGGCACAGCTCCAGCAGGCGGGGCAGGGTCTTGTTCACGAGGGAGCTGCCCGTTATGAGTACGATATCGCAGTCGGGCAGGATAAATTCGCAGGCCGAGTCCGGGTAGTCGCCGGGCTGCGGGTGTTTTTCGAGGATACGGACGCTTGCCGCGGCGTCGAGCGTGCCGGGCGGCATACGCAGGTGGCCGATGAGCCCGACCTTCTTTCCCGCGACGTCCAGGCCGCGCAGGCAGTAGTTATCGTAGGGCTCGGCGCAGCCGAGCTCGGCCATGTGGGCCTCGGTGTTATAGAAGGCGTTCATCACGGCGATGCCGAGGCCGGCCTCGGTGAAGTTCCAGCTCTTAGCCGCCTCGGCGGCGACTTTGATGCGCATACCCTCGATACCGTGGGGGAAGCGGGGGGCGATACTGCTCCCCTCTGTGCTCATGGCGTAGCCGGCGCCGCCGAGGTCGGTCTCGGCGAGCGTCCAGCGCTTGCCTGGGACGGTGCGCGTGACGCAGCCGCTTCTGGGCAGTCCCGCCAGCAGCGCGTCGTAAAGCTCCCACATGCCGGTCACCTCTCTGCTTTGTTATGTTGGTTGGAACTCGCGTTTGCCCCACTGTAGGGGCGGGGTTCCAGCGCCGCCCGGGGGTGGGGTTTGGCTGGGCGGAACTCGCCTGTTTGCAGTTGTATGTCTTTACGTTGGTGCTGCATGTTCCACCCCATTTCTTTGGTCTTGCCCAAAGAAACGGGGTGGAGCCCCAAAGAAAAACGCTTATGGGGTGGTGGCGCCCCCGTGAGGTTTCGGGACCCGCCCGCCTCTCCCACTCGCGTGGGAGCTGCCACTCGGCCGCTAAGGTGTCCGCTTCGCGGACGGATTGGATCACTCGCCCCAAGGGCGAGGGGCTTGGGCTGGCGGAAGTCTAGCCCAGTAAAAGTTTTTTGCCCCGCTTTTTTACAAAAAAGCGGGCGG
>CALXEH010000114.1 GCA_944387285.1 uncultured Oscillospiraceae bacterium
CTACTACAAGGCCAAGCACTTCATCAGCGTCTCGGGCATGCTCTACCGCATGAAGCGCAACGCCGTGGGCCTGGCGAACATCTGCATACTCAGCACCATGGTCATGGTCATGGTCAGCGGCACGCTCTCGCTCTACCTCGGCAGCGCGGAACAGGTGAACGCCTACTGCCCCGCCGACGTGGTCGTGGAGACGACGTATTACGCCAGCTCCAACGAGGACCACGTCTACAACGACGAGACGGGCGAGGAGACCATCGAGCACCACACGCCCTACGACGCCGCGGCCATGGACGCCTGGTTCGAGGATTACTTTGCCGGGCACAGGCTCACGCCCTCGTCGGCGACGGCGGTGGAGTACTATGAGTTTGCGGCGGAGGTGGATGCCGCGTGCTGGGATGGCGAGCCATACGCCGGTTTCCCCGAGGACTATGTGTTCAGCGACGGTGATCTTCAGTTGCTTCGTGTCATGGCCATAACGGCAGAGACCTACGCGCAGCTGAGCGGTGAGCCTGTGCCCGAGCTGACTGATGGCGAGGTGCTGGTGCACTTCTCGTCGAACTTCTACAGTACAGAACGGCTCAGCATACTCATACGCAGCGGCGAGAGCGAAGAGCGGGAATTCGTCGACCTCGACGTAGCCGGCGAGGCAAAGCTCACGGCCGTGCAGATTGTGCGGAATATGGTGGCCATAAACTGGTCGGAGGAGGACGACGAGACAGTCCTCGTGGTGCCCGACCGCGCGGCGCTGCTGGAGCTCGTCGCGGGGCAGGAGAACGGCTCGTACGTCTGGCGCGGGCAGTTCGACTTCGAGGCCTCGGACGAGGCGGTGTCGGCCATGGTGGACGACTACTGGGCCGCCTCCGGCGAGGGCGGCGGCGTGGACGCGGGCTACTACGACGTGCTGCGCATCGACCTGCGCTCCGTGGCGGAGCAGGAGGTCTACGGCCTCTCCGGCGGCTTCCTCTTCCTCGGCGTCTTCCTCGGCATCGTGTTCCTCATGGCGACGGTGCTCATCATCTACTACAAGCAGGTCTCCGAGGGCTACGAGGACAACGCCCGCTTCGACATCATGCGCAAGGTGGGCCTGTCCGAGCGCGAGGCGCGCCGGGCCATACGCAGCCAGATACTCTCGGTGTTCTTCATGCCCATCCTCGTCGCGGCGGTGCACATCGCCTTCGACTTCAATCTGGTGGTGCAGCTGCTCCGGCTCTTCTCGCTCGCCAACGTGAAGCTCACGGCCCTGTGCACGCTGGGCACGCTGCTGGTGTTCTGCGCGGTCTACGCCGTCGTCTATGCCCTGACCGCGAGGTCGTATTACAAGATAGTCCGCCCGGACAGCGCAAACCCGAGATTGGAGGCGAGATAAGTGGAATCCGCAAGGCTGCTCATCATCATACTCATCGTGGCGCTCATCATCCTCATTATCGGCGCGGCCATCGGCTTCGGCTGGGCGGGCCGGGACTGGTACACGCAGGTGGACAACAGCTGCGTCCGGCGGACGGCCTCCGATGACGGCATGGACTACGAGTACAGCCTGGTCTGCTATGACCAGAACGGCGAGAGCCGCGAACTGAGCTTCAAAACGGAGCGGCTCCTGCGCGAGGGCGCGTACCTGATGCTGAGCGCCCAGCCGATAAGGGGCGTCACGGCCTGGCAGGAGGTACTGCCGGAAGAGATCCCCGCAGCGGCGGCAGAAAAACTGGGCGTCTGAACGAAAACCGAGCGGCCATGTATTTTGGGCGCAAAAAACGGCCTCCCTCTTTGGGAGGCCGTTCTGGTTTTGTCAGCTGTGGTACATGGCTGCGCTGCGTTTAAAGTGCAGGGTCAGGATGCCGACGTAGGCGGCGAAGGGGATGAGCCTCACGGCGGCCTCGACAAGCGGCTGCGTCGTTTTGAAGTCTATCATCACCAGCAGCCCGTATGCGAGGCTGGCCGCCGCGTAGAGCAGCGCCGCTATGTGGAAGGCGCGTACCGCCGTGCCCTCGCGCTTTGACAGCTTCAGGAGGCTGGAGAGCGCGAACAGGCCCGCCAGGCCGTAACCCACGCACAGCAGCTGGTCGGTACTGCGGAGCGAGGGCAGCCGCGAGTATACATAGTCCGAGCTGACCCCGCTCGTCAGATCGTAGTAGTAGCCGCTGTAGAGCAGCAGCGCCGAACCGAAAAGCAGCACCGTCATAACGCCGAGGCTCAAGAGGCTGAAGGTGTGCATCGCCCCGGCAAAGGCGCCGGTACCCTCGCCTGCCTGCCGTACCTCGCGCCCTGTCTCACGCGCCTCGGGCCTCGCCGCGGGCTTTTTCCCGGCCCTGCCGCGCGCCCAGGCGGCCGCGGCCCGCTCGCGCTTCTCGCGGCGCTTCCTCGCCCTTTCCGGCGTTATCTCCCAGGGCTCGGGCAGGTCGCGCCGCGGCTCGATGCGCCCGTCAAAGTCGTGCGCATAGCCGCAGTGCGGACAGAGGTGCGTGGCTATGACTATGTCCATCCCGCAGTTGGGGCATCTCATGTCAGTACCTCCTCCGGCCGCGTCCCGGCCTTATTCGGCGTAGTTCTTGAAGTAGTTCTGCACCACGATGATGGGCGTGCCCTTGTCGCCGCTGCCGCTCGTCAGGTCGCAGAGCGAGCCGATGAGGTCGGTCAGCCGCCTCGGCGTCGTGCCCTCGGAGGCCATCTGGCCCTTCAGGTCGGCGTCCTTCTTGCGGATGGAGTCCTGTATCGCGGCCTTGAGCTCCTCGCCCGAGAGGCCGGAAAAGTCATTGTCGGCGAGGTACTTGAGCTTGAGCTCGTTGGGCAGGCCGCGCAGGCCGTCCGTGAAGCCTGGGCTGACGACGGGGTCGGCCAACTCCCAGATCTTGCCCGCCGGGTCCTTGAACGCGCCGTCGCCGTAGACCATGGCCTCGACCTTGACGCCCGTCCTCTTGAGCAGCTCCGCCTGGATGCCCTCGGCGACGGCCTGGGCGTTCTTCGGGAAGAGCTTGACCTTGTCCTCGGTGGCCTTGTTGGAGCCGAGCAG
>CALXEH010000115.1 GCA_944387285.1 uncultured Oscillospiraceae bacterium
CAAACGGCGAGGTTTGGAAACCCTTTCGGGCTCCAAACCTCGCTTGTTTTTTATGGGCTTGTTTTGCAACGGACCCTCACCATGACCGTTATCAGCTTATGCCCTTGGCCTTGCACTCCTTGCGCCAGGCGTCCAGCACCGCGCAGAACACCAGGGAGAGATAGGTCTCCTCCTCGTTGGCGCTGCGGCTCGTCAGTGCTATCGGCACCCTCGCGCCCACTACCGCGCCGCAGGTCACCGCATGAGCATGGATGAGCCAGCTCTTTACCAGCGTGTTCGCCGTGGACAGGTCCGGGGCTATGATGCCGTCAAAACCGCCGCCCGACCAGGGGCACTCGTAATTCTTCAGCCTCGCGGCCTCCTTGCTCAAAATCAGGTCGTAGGCTATCGGGCCCCAGAGCTCGCAGTCGGCAAAGGGCCTCTGCTTCTGCTCGGAAACCAGCCTCTGCGCCTCCACAGTGTCCTGCATGTGGAAGGTGACCTTCTCCACCAGGCTAAGCAGCGCCAGCTTCGGGTTCACATAGCCGAAGGCCTTGAGCGCGTCCGCCGTGTTGCGGATTATCTGCTTCTTCTGGCTCATGTTCGGCTTTATGATGACCGTCATGTCGCTGAGCGCCAGCAGCTTCGGATACTCCGGCAGGCTCGCCAGCGAGACATGGCTCATCAGCCGCTCGGTGCGCAGCTTGTTCGTCTTGTCCAGCACCGGCATGAGGAAGTCGCGCGTGGCTATGTTGCCGCGCATCAGCACGTCGCCGTCGCCGGCGTTGATGATATCTATGGCCTCCTGGGTGATGTTGTGTCCGGGAGGCGTGTCCACCATGGTATAGGGCTCACGCTCGAGCCCGAACTGCTCAAGCACCGTGATCGTCCTCGCCCTGTCGCCCACGAGCACAGGCTGCACCAAGCCCTTCTCCTGCGCCGCGAAGATGCCCTTGAGCATATTTTCACCGTCGGAACCCGCCAGGATGACCCGCATGGGCCTTGACATTTTGGGTACTCGCTCCAGAATCTTGTCGAAATTTTGCAGCTCCATGTATCACATCTCCGTTTACCTTAATAACGAGGCAAATCCTACCCCTTATACCATTATATACGACTTCCGCGCGGAAAACAAGCCCGAATAACAGCAAAACCGCCGCCCCTTCCGGGGCGGCGGCCTGTCATTGCCAGTTTCAGCCCGCAGTATAGTCCTGCGTGGCTATGAAGGCTTCAAACTCGCTGTAGCTCGTGAAGAAACGGTGCGTGCCCGTCTCCGTGTCGAGCGCATAGTACATATAATTCGTGCTCGACGGGTTCAGCGCCGCGTTCAGCGACGCCAGGCCAGGGTTGCATATCGGCCCCGCCGGCAGGCCCGTGTACAAATAGGTGTTGTACGGGCTGTCCACCTGCAGGTCCTCAGCCGTGAGCTGTTCCTTGTGTTCGCCGAGCGCGTACATAACCGTCGCATCTATCTGCAGCGGCATGCCCGCGTTCAGCCTGTTGTAGATGACCGAGGCTATCAGCGCCCGCTCGTCGTTGCTGCCCGCCTCAGCCTCTATCATCGAGGCCACGATGACCGCCTCGTGCAGCGAGATGCCCAGGTTCTCCGCCTGCGTGTACATGTCCGCGGTCAGCTTGCCGTGGAAGTTCAGCAGGAACTTGTTGATGGCGCTCGAGGCCTGCATGCCCTGGTAGAACTCGTAGGTGTCCGGGAACAGATAGCCCTCGAGCCTCTGCGCGTCGCCCGGCTCCGTCCAATCCAGGAAGCTGTAGTTGTACGAGTAGTCCGCCGCGGCCTCCATCAGGTCCTCCACCGAGCAGATGCCCTCGGCCTCCAGCTTCTCGAAGATCTCCTGCATCGTATAGCCCTCGGGGAACATCACCGTCGTCGCCACCATCGAGGCCGACGCCGTCTGCATCCTCAGCACCAGGGCGTTGTAATCGCACTTGGTATTCAGCTCATAGGTGCCCGGGTCGATCTTTATATCCGCGTGCACCACCTTGCAGAAGAGCTTGAAAAGCGGCTTGTACTCGATGAGCCCGGCGTCCTTGAGCGCGTTCGCGACATAGTCTATGTCGGCGCTCATAACCGTCTCGGTGCTCACCGTGCCGTCGTCGTTTTCGACCTCTATCTCCTTCTCCGTGAAGATGCTCTGCGGCAGGGTCACGGTGCCGTCCTCCAGGGGCTTGTTGAGCGCCAGCACATCTGAAGCCGCCATCCAGCCCAGGCAGGCCAGCAGTATGCTCAGGCTTATCACGAAGGCGAAATACATGAGCCCGCCCAGGCAGCCTATCTTGCCGTCGCGGCGGCGGCGTATCGGGCGGAAGTCCCGCTCCTCCAGCGGCTCGTCGTCCTCGTCGAAGATATCCTTCTCCGGCGGTTCGGGCGGCGCTTCCTCCGCCTTCTCGGCCTCCTGCTCGTGCTTCTTCGGGTCGTAGATGAAGTTGTCGATAAAGCCCAGGGGGCCCTTGGAGCGGCGCGGCTTTTCCTCCGGCCCGGCTTCGGGCTCCTGCGCCGCGGCCTCCGTCTCCCCGGGCTTTTCCTCCGGCGTTTCAGGCTCCGGCGCGGGCTCGGGCTCCGGGCCGCGCACAGGCTTTATGACCTTCGTGGCGTCGTCCACGGCCTCGCCCTCCGGCGACGGCACAGCCTCCGGCCCGGGCGCCGGGCCCGGCTTGCCTGCCGCAGCCTCGTCCCGCCCCGTCTCCGGCTCCGCCTCGCGCTTCACGCCGAATATCTCGTTGAGCTTGTCAAAATTGTTCTGCATTTTCCTCGGTTCTCCCAAGTAACGTGTTTGCCGCGCCGGGCATATTATGGCTCAGACGGTGCGAAACCGGCGCCGGCGCCGTCCTTTACCCCAGACAGCCAGCCTCGCCCGCCCTCCGCGCAGGGCCGGGCCCGGGTAAATCACATAGCGCGGAGAAAGGTCGATTAAATGTTCTGCGGAAATGGAAACGGAAGCTGCTTCTGGATCATCAT
>CALXEH010000116.1 GCA_944387285.1 uncultured Oscillospiraceae bacterium
GTGCTGCACCTGCACCCGGCCCTCGCGCCCATGAAGGTCGCCGTGCTGCCGCTCTCCAAGAAGGAGGTCCTCGCCGGGCCGGCGAAGGAGCTCTACGCCGAGCTCTCCAAGCACTTCATGTGCGACTACGACGACACGGGCTCCATCGGCAAGCGTTACCGCCGCCAGGACGAGATCGGCACGCCCTACTGCGTGACGCTGGACTTCACCACCGTCGGCGACGCCGAGACCCCGGCGGACAACTGCGTCACCGTGCGCGAGCGCGACAGCATGCAGCAGGTGCGCCTGCCCATCTCCGAGCTTGTCGCCTACCTGAGCGAGCGGCTCGCGTACTGAGGCGATATAGATGAAACTATCCGGCGCACGGCGCGGCCGCCGGCGCGAGCACCCCATAGCGTGTTCCGCCGCCGCGGCCTTCGCCGCCGGTTTGCTGCTGGCCGCGTGCTCGGAGCTCATAACCCGGCAGAGCTTCGGCAGCGCGGCGGCGCTGCTCACAGGCTTTACACCGCGCGCAGTCGCGGAGGCAGCCTTCCTGGGGCTTGTGATCTGCGGGCTCGGCTTTCTCTGCCGGAGCCTTTTCGCGGGCGGCCTGCTCGTGACGCTCTCCGTCGCGGGCCTGAGCTATGCAAACTATTATAAAATGCTCATCACCTCCACGCCGCTGTATGTGCAGGACATAAAGCTCATCACGCAGGTGGGCGGCATCGTGGAGATAAACGAGGTCTCGATGGGCTTTTCCCTGGAGAGCGGCGCTGCCGCTGCGCTCATGCTGCTCGTCCTGGCCGGGCTCTTTTACGTCTCGCGGGCCTTCAGGCCGGGGCTGAAGCAGGCCCTTGCGGCGGGGCTTGCGTCTGCGGCGCTGTTTGCGGCGCTCTTCTGCCTGCCTGGCTCGGCCGAAGCCTGGTTTTACACGCCCTTGGGCTGCGGCCCGGAGAGCATGGAGACCCAGGCCCAGATAAACAGCCGCTGCGGCGTGGTGCTTGGGCTCTGGCGCTCCATCGTCGTCAGCTCTCAGGAGCAGGAGCAGCTGCAGCCCGAGCCTGACGAGGAGGAGCTGCTGCTGGAGCAGGCCCGCACCTGGCTCGAGGCCCTGCCCGAGACCGGGACCGGGACGCAGCCCAACGTGATCTTCGTCCTGGCCGAATCCTTCTTCGACGTGACGCAGCTGCCGGGCGTGAGCTATGAGGAGGACCCGCTCTCCGATTTCAGGCGCGTCTGCGCCAAGGGCGTGTCCGGGAAGTTCTACACGCACACGCTGGGCTACGGCACGGAGAACATCGAGCTCGAGCTCATGACAGGCATAAATTCCCGTTTCTTCCCCGCGGACGAGATGCTCTATTCCTGGACGCAGGAGCGGCTGAAGACCGTGAGCTGCCTGCCGGAACTCTTTGCCGGAGCGGGCTACTATACGGCCTATCTGCATACCTTCAACGACAGCATATACGAGCGCGAGGAGCTGTTCACGGCCATGGGCTTTGAGGACATGTACTTTTCGGGCGACTACGGCGAGATAGACGAGAGCCTGGCCGGAGCGGACGAGGGTACATATTACAGCGCCATAGCGCCGCGGCTCTCGGGCGACTACTACGGCGACGACTACCTCGTGGAGCTGGGCACGATGCTCTATGAGCAGCACGCGCAGGAGGGCCCGGTCATGCTTTGGCTGGCCTCCATGGAGAACCACGCGCCCTACTATGCGGAGAAGTACGACTCCTACGACTTCCCCTTCGAGGCGGAGTTGAGCGAGGAGGCCGCGGGCGGCCTCGCGGCGCTTACCCAGGGCGCGGCGAACTGCTCAGAGGCCCTGGGCAAGCTCGTGGACTATTTTTCAGGCAGGGAGGAGCCGGTCATCGTCGTCTTCTTCGGCGACCACAGGCCGGGGCTCTCTCTGGTGCGCGGCGGCTCCATCTATACCGAGCTCGGCATGGTGCCGGAGGAGGTCGCGGACTGGACGCTGGAGGACTATGCCAAGCTCTACTGTACGGACTATGTGATCTGGTCGAACGAGCCCTCGCTGCTGCCGGCCGAACCGGGCAGCAGGCTGAACAGCTCGTCCACGCTGCTGGGCCTTGAGGCCATGCAGCTGGCGGGCATAGAGCTCGACGAATACTGGGGCATGTGCGCCGTCGTGGACGGCGTATCCGACGCCTGGAACTGGAATTTCTTCGTCCCGGAGGGCGGTGAGCCCTGCTTTTCGCCATATTCCAGCCTCGACAACGACGAGCTGGACATAATAAGGGCGATGCGGGTGTTTATGAACAGTACATTTTTCGGCACGGACGGCCCGGACTTTTGGGACATCTTCGCCGTTACAGATAAGGATACAGGGTGATGCAATGAAAGACGGCTTTATCAAAACAGCGGCCGCCGCGCCGGAGCTGCGCGTGGCGGACCCGAAGTACAATGCGGAGAAGATAGTCGAGTGCATCGAAAAGGCGAGGGGAGAGGGCGTGAAGGTGCTCACGTTCCCGGAGCTCGCCATAACGGGCGCGACCTGCGGGCACCTGTACTACCAGCGCTTTCTGACCGACGCCGCGATGGACGGCCTCAAGCGTGTCGTCATGGCCACCGAGGGCAGCGACATGCTCGTCATCGTCGGCCTGCCCCTCGCCGCGCGCGGGGCATTGTACAGCGCCGCCGCCGTCGTGTGCGACGGTGAAATCCTCGGCTTCACGGCGCGCAGGAATGTACGCGGCACCGTGTTCTCCGCGCTTAACCCGGGCGAGGTCATGGAGATAGACCTCGACGACACGGACTACTCCCACCTGCAGAGCGAGGCTAT
>CALXEH010000117.1 GCA_944387285.1 uncultured Oscillospiraceae bacterium
GAGTTCATAAAAAAGCGCGGCTGCTCGGAAACAGCCGCGGAAAGATTTTTGAAAATTGCCCAGCTCATGCTGAGCGTGTCCTCGATGGAGAACGACGCCGAGGCGAGCTACAGCTGGGATTACGCCGCCGTGCTGTGGGATGGAATCCGTGCCGAAAAGGTGCGCGAGGCGTTTGCAAAGCTGAGCTACCGCGAGCAGACGCTGCTGGAAAAGCGCAGCGCGGTCTGTATGACCTGTGGGCGCGTCTCGCCGCTCAGTGAGCGCGCGAGCTTTGAGGACTTGGCGATTGAGTTTGAGTCGTCCAGCCCGCGAACCGCAGAGCGCGCCTACCGCCGTGCCGTGGAAAGGCTGACACTGAATCTCGTCGAGCTCGGCGAGTTGCACGCCGTCCGCATAGAGTGTGTCGTGCCCGGCATCTACCGCTACCAGGCCGATAGCGACGGCTGCTGGGGTGAGTTCACGCTCGACCCTGTTACCGGCGAGTTGCAAGTAGCCGTCCTTGCCGAGCTTGACACGACCAAAACCCACCGCTTTGCAAAACAAGCCGCCCGCTACTTGAAAGCGCACGCGGGTGAAAAGCTGCCGAAGAGGATGCTGGTAGCGTTTGAATAAGTCCAAGGGCGCACTTCTATACATGGGTTCCATGTATGTGCGTATAACAGCCCGGATGCCTGAGCATCCGGGCTGTTTTGCGTCGCTGAGGCTCCGGAAAAGTGAGACTGTTTTGTTCAGAATTAGGGGAATAAAAAGGCGGCGTTATTATTTAGTAAAAGTTTAGTAAAATATATTGACTTCATGTCGAGGCCTGTTATAATAGCCATAGAAGCGAAAAGCAAGGGGGGATTTGATGGCAACCATAAAGGATGTTGCTCAAGCGGCGCAGGTTTCGGCGGCGGCGGTTTCCAGGGTGCTCAACAAGGACGAGAACATCTCCGTCAGTCCCGAAGTAAGAGTACGCATTTTTCAGGCTGCGCACGCGCTAGGCTATATCTCTCCGAGGCAGCGCAAGGCAGCTGAGCATAAGACGCACCTTGTTATTGGTGTGGCCGACTGGCGTATCGTGCGACCGGACAGGCAGAATGTCAGGCTTTCGTCTCTGTCATGCCTGGTGCAGATGATGACTGACAAATACGACGTCGCCTTTACCCGCCTGGACTTCGGCCAGCCTCAGAAGGTTGACGGCGTAATAGCGCTGGGTGTGTTCAGCCCCGAAGAGATTGATTTTCTGCGCTCGCTGTCATTTGCCATAGTGTTCGTGAATTCTGACCAACAGAGTTACGAGTTCGACCAGGTGCAAGTAGACTTCAAGCGCGGTCATGAGCAGATTGTTGAATATTTGCTGGACAAAAAGCGCTACAGAAATCTTGGCTATATCGGTGGAATATACGAAGGTTCCAACTGGCGTATCGGCGTGAACCGACTTGAAGGACTTAAGAGCATACTGAAAAGCCGCAACGCTTATGACGAGCGGCTTTTCCACGTCGGCGAGATAAGCCGAGAGAGCGGCTACGCCCTTGCAAAGAGCGCGGCAGAGAATAACACCTTGGCCGAAGCCGTGCTGCTCGGCAGCGACGAGGTCGCTGAGGGTGCGTTTGAGGCATTTCGTGAGCTGGGCATACGCGTGCCTAAGGATACCGCCGTTATAATCTACCACGACATACAGACGCTGGAGAGCACATGGCCCACCGGAACATGCCTTGAGATGTATCCGGACTACGTTTGGGAGAGTGCGCTGGATTTGTTATTCAGCCGTATAAGCCAGAGACGCAGCCAGGCCGTCACCGTGATGGTGCCGCCAAATTTGAATATAGGCGACACGGCTTAAATATTTATGGTTGCAAGAGGTATGCCTCTTACAATAGATTGCTCAAAGATGTATAATTCAAGGAGGAACGACATGAAAAAGACACTTGTGCTCCTGCTGATTGCAGCACTGTGTGTAGGACTGCTCGCCGGCTGCGGTACAGATACTCCGTCTGCCACTCCCACTGACGACGGCGCAGCCGTCAGCGGCGAACCCGCTGCGAACACAACCATCGACACCCTGCGCGTCGCCTTCGTCCCGTCCAGGGAGCCCGAGGAGATAATAACCGCCACCGAGCCGCTCAAGCAGCTGCTCACCGACGAGCTCGCAAAGCTCGGCTATGACGTCAAGGAAGTCGACATCACCGTCGGCACCAGCTATGAGGCTGTCGGCGAGGCGCTCTCCGCAGGTACCGCCGATGTTGGCCTGATCCCCGGCGGCACCTATGTTCTCTACGATGACGGCTGCGATGTTATCCTGACCGCCACCCGCGACGGCCTGTCCATCGACTCCGACAGCGCCAAAGACTGGAATGACAACGCTCCCACAGAGCCCACCACCGAGCAAGTTACCAGCTACCGTGCGCTTATGATTGCAGGCCCCTCCGCGAAGGGTCAGGAACTCGCTGCCAAGATAAACGCCGGTGAGGAGCTCACCTGGGACGATGTCAACAGCGCCAACTGGTCTGTCGCCAACTCCTCTTCCCCCGCGGGCTATATCTACCCGTCCCTCTGGCTGCAGGAGAATTTCGGCAAGAACATAACCGACCTTGACCACGTTGTGCAGTCCGACTCCTATGGCAGCGCCTTTGCCCGCCTTGCCTCAGGTCAGGTCGACATCCTCTGCACCTACGCCGACGCCCGCCGCGACTATGAGGAC
>CALXEH010000118.1 GCA_944387285.1 uncultured Oscillospiraceae bacterium
ATGAGCTGGTGGTCGTAGGCCTTGAGCCTGATGCGGATCATTTTCTTGTTTGCTGCCATGTCTTTTCCTCCTGAATTTCGTACTTAGGCGGTTTTCACCGCCCATTGGTACGGTGAGCTGTTTTTCGTACACGCAACCGTGCGTATCAGGCCCTGTCCGAAAAACAAACCGGCTTTTTGGCCGGTCTGCCCGCGCAGGCGATATACGCCATGCACGAAAATAGCTCAGCCGCCCGATTTCGCGTCCTCAGACGCCGGACATACTCCACGGAAGTTACCGGCTGACGCCGCAATCTCCCGCTTCATCGCATCGCGCTGCCGCTTTGGGCGCAATAAGCCCACCCCGGCGCGCTCAAATAGAATACCAAAGGGTGGGCTTATTGTCAATAGGTTTTTTGATATTTTCGCAGAATTTTTGTCTTTATTTTTGTGAAATATTTTCGGCTATCGCCTCGGCCAGCTTTTCGAGCTGCTCCAGCTGCCCCTCGCCCAGCGAGGACATGACCGACACCGTGTCGCCTATGAACTCCGTGCCCTTGAGGCCCTCGAGGATGCCGCGCATCAGCTTGCCGCTCATCGGCGCCCAGGAGCCGTTTTCTATGAGCGCCACCTTGCGCTTTTGCAGGTTGTGGGCCGCTATATCGTGCAGCAGCTGCTCCATCGTCACGAACATGCCCGCATTATAGGTCGTCGCGGCGAAAACCAGGTGGCTGTACTTGAAGGCGTCGGAGACGATATAGCTCGCGGGCGTCACCGACGTGTCGTACATCTTCACCTTCACGCCCCTGTCGCAGAGCTTGGCGGCGAGGATGTTCGCAGCGTTCTCCGTGTGGCCGTACACCGAGGCGTAGGCTATGAGCACGCCCTCGACCTCGGGCTCGTAGGAGCTCCACTTGAGGTACTTCTCCAGGAAGGCGCCGAAGCCCTCGCGCCAGACGAAGCTGTGCAGCGGGCAGACCAGCTTTATCTCCAGCCCGGCAGCCTTCTTCAGCACCGCCTGCACCTGCGGGCCGTACTTGCCCACTATATTGGTATAGTATCTGCGCGCCTCGTCGATGCACTCGTGCATGAAGTCGCACTCATCGGCGAAGATCCTGCCGTTGAGCGCGCCGAAGGAGCCGAAGGCGTCGGCGGAGAAGAGTATCTTATCCGTCGTGTCGTAGGTCATCATGACCTCCGGCCAGTGCACCATCGGGGCCATGACGAAGGTGAAGTTGTGCCTGCCGGTGCTCAGCGTATCGCCCTCGGCCACGATGTGCAGCCTCGAGTCGAGGCCGGCGTGGAAGTAGTTCTGCAGCATCGTCTTGATCTTCGCGTTGCAGACGATGGTCGCCTCGGGGTACCGGAGCGCCACGTCGCCGATGGTGGCCGCGTGGTCCGGCTCCATGTGCGAGATGACAAGGTAGTCCAGGCTCCTGCCGCCCAGCTCGTGCTCGAGGTTCTCGAAGAAGTTGTGGCAGACCGCTTTGTCCACGGTGTCGAACAGTATGGTCTTCTCGTCTTTAATAAGGTAGGAGTTATACGACACACCGTCGGGCACGCCGTAGACGCCCTCGAAGAAGGCCAGGCGCCTGTCGTCCGCGCCGACCCAGACCATATCGTCAGTTATGCGCTTGGTGCAATACATTATAATATATACCTCCTGTTTTATCTTTTCGGATGGCTACATGATATCCCCAAGCGAAATAATTGTCAATCGCGTTTCCACTTTGCGCCCTGCGGCGTATCAATTATCGTGATGCCCTCTGCCTTGAGCAGGTCGCGGATGCGGTCGGCCTCGGCGAAGTTCTTCGCCTTCTTGGCGGCGGCGCGCTCGGCTAGCAGGCCCTCTATGCGCGGGTCGGTCTCCTGCGGCTCCTCCTTCTTCCTCAGCTTCGCGGCGGCCTCGATGAGCCCAAGGCCCAGCACCTTGTCGTAATCCGCCACAATGGCCAGCTTCGTCGCGTCGTTCACCGGGGCCTTGAGCGCGTCGTAGAGCGCCGTCACCGCCAGCGAGGTGTTCAAATCATTATCCAGCGCCGCCTTAAAACTTTCACGCAACTTTTCAGCCGCGGCTTCGTCTACCTTACCGGGAGCATCCGAGAGCGCGGCGATGCGGTTCACGAGCTTCTGGTACGCGCCCGCGGCGTTGTCGAGGTTCTCCCAGGAGAACACCAGGCTCTTGCGGTAGTGGCTCTGCAGGCAGAAGAAACGGTAGGCCAGCGGGTCATAGCCCTTCTGCTCGAGCAGGGAGACGGTGAGGAACTCGCCCTTGGACTTCGACATCTTGCCGCCGGTGGTGTTCAGGTGCAGGACGTGTACCCAGAAGTTGCACCACTTGTGGCCCAGATACGCCTCGGACTGCGCGATCTCGTTCGTATGGTGCGGGAAGGCGTTGTCGATGCCGCCGCAGTGGATGTCGAGGTCCTCGCCGAGGTGCTTCATGCTGATGCCCGAGCACTCGATGTGCCAGCCGGGGTAGCCGACGCCCCAGGGCGAATCCCACTTGAGGGCCTGGTCCTCGAACTTGCTCTTCGTGAACCAGAGGACAAAGTCGTTCTTGTTGCGCTTGTTCGTGTCCTCCTCCACACCCTCGCGCACGCCGACGTCGAGGTCGTCCGCGTCGAAGTCGTTGAAGACGTAGTACTTTTCC
>CALXEH010000119.1 GCA_944387285.1 uncultured Oscillospiraceae bacterium
GGGTCGAGCTCGCCGACAATCTCGCCCTCGTACATGACGAGGATGCGGTCGGAGAGGCTCATGACCTCCTCGAGCTCGAGCGAGACGAGCAGGACGGCCTGCCCCGCGTCGCGCTCGGCGACGAGCTGCTTGTGTATGTACTCGATAGCGCCGACGTCGAGGCCTCGCGTGGGCTGCACGGCGACGACGAGGGGCTTGTTGCGGTCGAGCTCGCGGGCGATAATCGCCTTCTGCTGGTTGCCGCCGGACATGCTGCGCGCGACGGTGACCGGGCCCTGGCCGGAGCGGACGTCGTACTCCTCGATAAGCCGCTCGGCGTACTTGCGGACCTCGCCGTTATTGATGATGCCCAGATGCTCGAAGGGCGGCTCGCGGAAGCGCTGCAGCACCAGGTTCTGCTCGAGCGTGAAGTCGAGTATCAGGCCGTGCTTGTGCCTGTCCTCGGGTATGTGGCTCATGTTCTCGCCGCGCTTTCTGATGTTCGCGTGCGTGATGTCCTGGCCGCAGAGCTTTATGCTGCCGCCGGAGACCTTGTCGAGGCCGGTGAGGCCGCCGATGAACTCCGTCTGGCCGTTGCCGTCTATGCCGGCGATGCAGACTATCTCGCCGCGGCGCACGTCGAAGCTCACGCCCTTAACCGCGTCGCGCTTGTGCAGGTGGCTGGGCACGTGCAGGTCGCGCACCTCGAGCACGGTGTCCGCGGGCTTGGCCGGGCCCTTCTCGACGACGAGCTGGACGGGGCGGCCGACCATCATGTTGGAGAGCTCCTGCTGGTTCGTGTCCTTCGTGTTGACCGTGCCTATGCACTTGCCGCGGCGGAGGACGGTGACGCGGTCGGAGACCTCCATAATCTCGTTGAGCTTGTGCGAGATGAAGAGTATGCTCTTGCCCTCGCGCGCGAACTCGCGCATCGTCGCCATGAGCTCCTCAATCTCCTGCGGGGTGAGGACGGCGGTGGGCTCGTCGAATATGAGTATCTCGTTGTCGCGGTAGAGCATCTTCAGTATCTCGACGCGCTGCTGCATACCGACGGTGATGTCCTCGACCTTGGCGTCGAGGTCGACCTTGAGGCCGTAGCGCTCCGAGAGCTCCTCCACGCGCTTGCGGGCCTCCTTCTTCTGGATGAAGCCCAGCTTCGTCGTCTCGGCGCCGAGGATGATGTTGTCCAGCACCGTGAACACGTCGACCAGCTTGAAGTGCTGGTGCACCATGCCTATATGCAGCGCCGTGGCGTCGTTGGGGTCCTTTATCCTGACCTCCTCGCCGTTCTTCTTGATTATACCCTGCTCCGGCTGGTAGAGGCCGAAGAGGACGCTCATGAGCGTGCTCTTGCCCGCGCCGTTCTCGCCGAGCAGGGCGTGGATTTCGCCCCGCCTGAGCTGCAGGGTAATGTCGTCGTTGGCTATGATGCCCGGGAACTCCTTGGTGATGTGGAGCATCTCTATGATGTATTCCGGCTGTGCAGCCACCGAACCGCCCCCCTTTTCGTGATTATTTCCATTATACTTTAAATCCGGCGGAAAAACAAGAACCTTGTGGCTTTCGCATAAAAAAAGGACAGCCCCGGAGGGCTGTCCTCAATTGTCCGGCCTTGGCCGATTAGATGACGTTGATGGTGATGTTGGGCAGCTCGCCGTTCAGGGAAGCGGCGTTGTCCATGCCGGAGTCGTCGACCGGGTACTCAGCGTCGATGACAAGGCTGCCGTCCTTGATGGAGGCGAAGAGGGTCTCGTACTCCTCGACGGAGAAGTTCTCGAGGCTCCAGGTGTCGGTGGGCAGGCCGACGGCGTCCTGAGCGGCGCCGAGGGTCGTGGTCTTGCCGCCGACCTCTTCCCAGGTGCCGTCATAGTGGTGGCCCAGGCAGAGGATAGCGGCCTGGTCGATGCCCTTCATGGCGGAGGTCACGACGGTGTCGCTCTGGCTGCTCTGGTCGACGTCGACGCCGATGACCCAGCCGTCGTTGGCGGAGGCAGCGGACGTGATGGAGGAGAACATGCTGCCGCCGCAGGCGAAGACGATCTCGGTGCCGTTGGTGTACCAGCCGGCGATCATGCTCTGCAGCTCGGGGCTGGCCTGGAAGGCGCCGCCGTACTGCCAGGAGTAGTTGACGGTGACATCGACGCCCATTTCCTCAGCAGCGGCGGAAGCGCCCTGGAGGTAGCCGTAGCCGTAACGGCAGCAGGCAGCGTTCGTGCCGCCGCCGCCGCCGGAGAAGCCGAGCTGGGTGAAGCCTTCCTTGACGACAGCGTAGCCGGCGAGATAGCCGCACTGCTCTTCGTTGAAGTTGACGCCGGCGACGTTGGCGAGGACGTTGCCAGCCTCGTCATTGAGGGAGTAGCCGTCGATGAAGATGAAGTTGACCTCGGGGAACTCGGTCGCGGCGCGGCGGATGGCGGCCTCCTGGAGGTAGCCGGCGCAGACAACGACCTCGGCGCCGTTGGCGACGGCCTGGCTCATGGCCTCGTAGCGGTCATCGTCGGTGGCCTGGTCCTCGTTGGCGGGCTGATAGTACTTGTAGGTCTTGTCGTTCTGGGCGGCGTAGAGCTTGACGCCGTTCCAGGTGCCCTC